>JBKJKM010000076.1:0-23016 GCA_046597375.1 Acidimicrobiales bacterium
CCCCATCCCCGCCTGTTCGGCACCTACCCGCGCATACTCGGCGAGTACGTGCGCGTGCGCGGAGTTCTGACCCTCGAGGAGGCGGTACGCCGCATGACGAGCCTGTCATGCGATCGCTTCGGCCTCGTCGACCGAGGCCGCATCGCCGTCGGCCAGCACGCCGACCTCGTCGTCTTCGACCCGGACACCGTCGTCGACACCGCCACGTACGACGACCCCAAGCAGGAGCCCACGGGCGTCGACCTCGTCGTCGTGAACGGGCAGATCACCGTCGAACACGGCCGCCACTCCGGAGTCGGCGCCGGCCGCCTCCTCCACTACCGCAAGGACACCACCGCATGAGCACCACCACGGGCACCAGCACGAGCATCCTCGGCAACCGGGTCATGCGGAAGGAGGACCCGAAGTTCCTCACCTCTGGTGGGGTCTATGTCGACGACGTCCGGGTCGACCTCGTCGGCGCCGCCACCATCACCTACGTCCGTTCGACCATGGCGTCGGCCCGCATCCTGTCCGTCGATGTCGACGAGGCGAAGGCGGCACCGGGAGTGCTGGCGGTGTTCACCAACGCCGACGTCGAGGCCGACCTCGGCAACTTTCCCAGTGACATGGGCGTGCTCAACCAGGACATGGTGCGACCCTGGCTGGCAGCTGACGTCGTGCGTTACGTCGGTGAGCCCGTCGTCATCGTCGTCTCGGAGACCCGGGCCCAGGGCGTCGACGCCGGCGAGCTCGTCTTCATCGACTACGACCCGCTGCCTGTGGTGGTCGACACCGAGGAGGCGGTCAAGAACGAGACGATCCTCCACGAGGCGGCCGGCACCAACATCAGCTTCGAGATCCCCGGTCGCAAACCGGCCGACTTCGAGGCCTGCGAGGTCGTCGTCCGCCAGCGGATCGTGAACCAGCGCGTGGCGCCGTGCCCGCTGGAGGTGCGCGCGGCCGCCGCCCTCTGGACACCCGAGGGCCGCCTCACCCACTGGGCCAGCACCCAGGGACCGCACAGCGTGCGGGATGCGTTGGCCAAGGTGTACGGCCTCGAGAAGGAGCAGGTGCGGGTCATCTCTCCCGACGTCGGCGGGGGGTTCGGTGCCAAGGGCGCCACCTACCCGGAGGAGCTCCTCATGGGGTGGCTGGCCCGGAAGGTCGAACGGCCCGTGAAGTGGGTCGAGACCCGCACCGAGAGCATGCTCAACCTCGGTCACGGACGCGGCCAGGTGCAGCAGGTGGAGCTCGGGGGCAGCCGCGACGGCATCATCCAGGCCTACAAGGTGCATGTGCTCCAGGACAGCGGCGCCTACCCACGCATGGGGGCCGTCCTGCCCTTCATGACCCGCACGATGCTCACCGGCGTCTACGCCATACCCGATGCCGAGTTCCAGTCGACGTCGGTCGTGACGAACACGACGCCGACCGTGGCGTACCGGGGCGCCGGACGGCCGGAGGCGGCGGCGGCCGTCGAGCGAGCCGTCGACCTGTTCGCCGTCCAGATCGGTATGGACCCCGCCGAAGTGCGTCGCCGCAACTTCATCGGCAACGATGCCTTCCCTTACAAGACCCGCATGGGTACCACCTACGACAGCGGGAACTACGGCGGCGCCCTGGATCTCGCCCTCGAAGCGGCCGGCTACGACGAGCTACGGTCCGAGCAGAAGCGCCGCCGCGACGCCGGAGACCCGAAGGCCATGGGTATCGGCATCTCGGTCTACGTCGAGATCACCGGAGGCGGCCCGAGCCAGGAGTACGGCTCGATCGAGATCCGACCCGACGGGAGCGTGCTGGCCAAGACGGGGACCTCGCCCCATGGCCAGGGACATGTGACCTCGTGGGCCATGCTCATCAGTGACCGCACCGGCATCCCGATGGACAAGATCGACGTGATCCACGGCGACACCGATGTCGTGCCCCAGGGCGGCATGACCGGTGGCTCCCGCTCACTGCAGGTCGGCGGCGTCGCGATGTACCAGGCCGCCGGCGAGATGGTCGAGCGGGCCAAGCAGCTGGCGGCCGACCTCCTCGAGGCCAACCCCGACGACGTCGTGCTCGACGCCGCCGGCGGACGCTTCCATGTCGCAGGCACCCCGGCCATCGGCAAGGACTGGGCCGAGTTGTCAGCGGCGGCGGCGGCTGACGGCGGCACCCTCGTGGTCGAGCACGTCTTCAACTCGACCGGCGCAACCTTCCCGTCGGGAGCGCACGTCGCCGTCGTCGAGATCGACACCGACACCGGCAAAGTCACCCTCCAGCGGCTCATCGCCGTCGACGACGCCGGGCGCATCCTCAACCCCCTGATCGCCGAGGGCCAGGTGCACGGGGGGCTGGCCCAGGGCGCGGCGCAGGCCCTGCTCGAGGAGATGGTCTACGACCCTGAAGGCAACCCGGTGACCTCCAACTTCGCCGACTACGCCTTCGTCTCCACCCAGGAGCTCCCGACCTTCGAGATCGTGCATCTCGAGACGCCGACACCGCTCAACGAGCTCGGCGCCAAGGGCATCGGCGAGTCGGGAACGATCGGCGCCACGCCGGCCGTGCAGAACGCCGTCGTCGACGCCGTCAGCCACCTCGGCGTCACCCACATCGACATGCCGTGCACGGCCGAACGGGTCTGGCGCGCCATCCAGGAAGCGAGCGCAGAATGAAGGACTTCAACGGAAAGATCGCCGTCGTCACCGGTGGCGGTACGGGTATGGGCCGGGAGCTCGTCGTGCAACTGGCGACTGAGGGGTGCCACGTCGCCACCTGCGACGTGAATCCCGTGGCCATGGAAGAGACGGCCGAGCGCGCCGTCGAGGCGGCACCGGTCGGCACGAGGGTGACCCAACACTTCTGCGATGTCTCCAATGAGATCGATGTGCACCGCTTCCGCGACGAGGTCGTCGAGCAACACGCGACCGACCACGTGAACCTGGTGTTCAACAATGCCGGCATCGGTGGCGGCGGCAGCTTCGTCACGGGCGATCGCAAGGAGTGGGACCGTACCTTCGGCGTTTGCTGGGGTGGCGTCTACAACGGCGCACGCGCCTTCGTCCCCCTTTTGGTGGCCAGCGACGACGGCTACCTCGTGAACACCTCCAGCGTGAACGGCTTCTGGGCCAGCCTCGGGCCGGGCACCCCGCACACCGCCTACAGCGCCGCCAAGTTCGCCGTGAAGGGGTTCTCCGAGGCTCTGCTCGAGGACTTCAGGATGCACGCACCGCACGTCAAGGTGGCCGTCGTCATGCCGGGTCACATCGGCACCGACATCGTCATCAACAGTCGCTTGGCCCACGGTGGGTCCGACCCGGATGCCATGACAGCCGACGAGCTCGACTCGCTGCGAAGCGATCTCGCCGGACGAGGTCTACCGGCGGAGACCATGACCGACGACCAGGTTCGCGGCATCGTGAAGATGATGGGCGAGGGTTTCCGCGACAACGCTCCGCTGACGGCCTCGGCCGCGGCGACCATCATCCTCGATGGCGTGCGCAACGGCTGGTGGCGCATCCTGGTCGGCGACGATGCGTACGCCCTCGACGAGGCAGTGCGCGCCAACCCGCTGTCGGCCTACGGCGACGGCGGTCTCAACCTCGCCAGCGTTCTCAGCCAGGTCCGACCCTGAGGCTGGGGAAGCGTTCGGAACCGAGCCGAGAGCTCGGGGACGAGGACTCGAACCCCGAATAACTGGTCCAGAACCAGTTGTGTTGCCGATTACACCATCCCCGAATGCGGACGCGAGATTAGCCGCTCTGGACGCCCTCACGCACCTTGGCGGCGGCCCTGTCGATGCCCATCAACCGACGGAACCCGACGACCCGACCGGCCGCCACCGCCACCGTCTCGCGACCGAAGTGCTTCAGTTCCGTGGTGCCACCGATGGGCGACGTCCTCGTCGGCGAGACGTGAGATTCGAGGCCCAGTTCCTGGGCCATGGCGTCGACGCGGGCGGCGTGGAACGGGTCGGTGACGAGGATCACCCGGTCCTTGCCCTCCCGCTTCAAGAAGTTGGCTGCCGACGCCATGGACTGCCAGGAGTTGGTGCCGTCGTTCTCCCGCAGGATGTCGGCCTGGGGGATGCCCTTCGACGCCAGGTAGTCGGCTGATGCACTGGCCTCGGTGAATTCGTCTCCGGGCTGGCTCCCACCTGTGACGACGATCGTCGGAGCCAGATCGCGCTCGTACAGCTCGACGGCGTGGTCGAGGCGGGCCCGGAGTACAGCTGACGGGCGACCGTTGTACTGCGCGGCGCCGAATACCACGATGGCGTCCGCCGCCCTCGCTTCGTCGCGTCGTGATGCCTGCCAGACCTGGAAGAGGGTCACGCTGAGGTAGACGACGAGCAGGAGGAAGCCGAAACTCATCACTTTTCGAACGAGGCGGAAGAGGAAGAACAAGGGCTCAAGCCTGGCTGAGTCGGATCACGGCCCGCCGAAGGCGCTCGAGCGTTCGCTCCCGTCCGAGCACCACGAGAGACTCGAAGAGGGGCGGCCCGACCGTCCGGCCGGTCACGGCCACTCGGATGGGGGCTTGCGCCTTGCCGAGCGTGAGAGCCACCGACCTGGCGAGCTCCTCGGTCAGCTCGTGCAACGAATCCGCCGTCCAGTCCTGACAGGCGGCGTAGGACTCGATGGCGGCATCAAGGATGGCGCGTGCTGGGCCCTTGCCCATCGCCTTCTCCCACGAGGCGCCATCCATCGGAGGCGCGTCGTGGAGCAGGAAGTCGGTCATCGACAGCGTCTCGGGGAACGTGGCCCCCCGTTCCTGAATGAGGTCGGCGAGGGGCTCGACGATCGTGGTGCGGTACCAGGACAACGTGCGGTCGACGAACTCGTCGCGAGGCAGGGCACGGAGGTAGTGACCGTTGAAGGCCAGCAGCTTCTTGGCATCGAACTGCGCCCCAGAACTGTTCACGTCTTCGAGCCGGAACGACTCGAGCATCGCCGACAACGGGACGATCTCCTCGTCGCCGGGCGGCGACCATCCGAGCGTCCCGAGATAGTTCCGCATGGCCTCGGGAAGGATGCCGTCGTCGCGATACATCTCCATGGCGACCTTGTCGCGTCGCTTCGACAGCTTCTGGCGCTTGTCGTTCACGATCAACGGCAAATGGGCCCAGAGCGGGGCGGGACGGCCGAGAGCGTCGGCGATCAACAGCTGCTTCTCGACGTTGGAGAGATGGTCCTCGCCGCGTATGACGTGAGTGATGCCGTCGTCGAGGTCGTCGAGACAATTGGCGAACACGTAGAGCGGCACGCCGGTCGCCCGCAGGATGACGAAGTCCTCGATGGTCGACAGATCGATCTCGGCTTCGCCCCGGATGAGGTCCGTGCGGGTGCGGGAGCCCTCGGTCGGCGTCCGGAAGCGAAGGGCTCGTCCCTCACCCGCCTCCAGCCCGAGATCTCGGCAGTGCCCGTCGTAGCCCGGAGTTTTGATGCCCTTGGCCTTGTTGCGGGCCTGCACCTCATCCGGCGTGCAGCCGCAGTAGTACGCATGGCCGCCGGCGTGCAGGCCGAGCGCCGCCTCCCGGTGGGACTCCATGTTGTCGGACTGCAGCTTCACTTTCTCGTCCCAATCGAGCCCGATCCACCTCATCGCGGCGTAGATCCCCTCGATCCATTCCGGGCGGTTCCTGGCCTGATCGGTGTCCTCGATGCGCAAGAGAAACGTGCCGCCCTGCTGGCGGGCGAACAACCAGTTGAACAAGGCGGTCCGGGCTCCGCCGACGTGGAACATTCCCGTCGGTGACGGGGAAAACCGGACGCGGGGCGGCGGGGTGACCATCTCCATCGCAGGCTACTGGCGCCGCCCAGCGCTGACGGTCGGTCTACAGGCGTTTGCTAGCTATCGCGAGCGGGGTACCGTAGTGCCACTCCTTCGGCCTCGCATCGGAGACGCTTGCCTACCATCACGCCACGCCGTCGCAGCCGCCGCCGTCGTCCATCGTCCATCCTCCGATACTTCGAGCGGTTGAGCGACGACCAGGTGCTGCTCTGCTCTTGTGACGAGCGCCACCTGGCCTGTGCCGGTTGACCCTCCGGCGCAGCGACCCCGTTTCGATGCCGCCGTGGTCGGAGGCGGCCCCGCCGGACTGAGCGCCGCCGCCTGGTTGGGCCGGTACCGGCGAAATGTCGTTTTGCTCGACAGCCAGGAGTACCGCAACGCCCACGTCGATCTCAGCCATGGCTATTTGGGCAACGATCCGATCGCGCCGGGCGATCTCCGGGCGAAGGCCCAGGCCGAGGTCCGTGCCTACCCGACCGTGACCATCGAGACCGGGAAGGTGCGCACGGTCACCGGGCTTCGAGACCGCTTCGATCTGTTCCTCGAGAACGACTTGGTCGTGTCGGCCCGCCGGGTCGTGATCGCAACCGGCGTCCGTGATGTGTTCCCGGAGATCGACGGTTTCTTCGAGCACTACGGCGCCAGTGTCTTCCACTGCGCCAGTTGCGATGGCTACGAGGCCAAGGGATGCGACGTCGTTGTCTTCGGTTGGGGCGAGCACATCTCGAGCTTCGCTCTGGGGATGCTGACGTGGGCCGCATCCGTCACCGTCGTCACCGATGGCCGGCATTTCGAGGGGGCACCGCAGGATCGTGGGCTGCTGATCGAACACGGCGTAGCGGTGCTCGAAGACGAGGCGCTCGAGCTCTGCGGCACGCGTGGTGACCTCACGGCCGTACGACTCGCCGGCGGAACGACCCTTACCTGCCAGTTGGCCTTCTTCAGCATCGCTCACCTCCCCAACAACGACCTGGCCTCTCAGCTGGGGTGCGTGGTCGGCGAGGCCGGGTGCGTCGACGCCGACCGCGACGGCGTCACCTCGGTGCCCGGCGTCTACGCCGCCGGCGACCTCACGCCCGGCGTGCAACTCATCTCCCAGGCCGTCGCCAAGGGCGCAGCCGCCGGCATTCACTGCGCCTACTCCTTACTCGGCGAGCGGCCGTAGAGGGCTTAACGGTCGTTGACGGCGTCGAGGACGAGCTTCCACGACGCCAGGCCGTGTGCACACCAGCCGTCGGGTGCGACGGCGCAGTCATCGGGGGCGCGGCACACGCCGTCGGCCAGCCACTCGGCGAGTTCGTCGGCGTCAGGCGGCGCCCAACCGCTGTTGACCTCGAACCACGTGTAGGTGGCGGCGACTGCCTGGGCGGCATCCACGGTCACCGGGGCGACGCTACCGGCGGGTCGTGCGCGAAGGTGAGGCCATGTACCCCGGCACGATCGCACAACGTCACCCCGACCGACCGGCCATCGTCATGGCCGGTTCGCGCGACGTCGTCACGTTCCGTCAGCTCGACGAGCGCTCGAACCAGCTCGCCCACCTGTTCCGCGAGGCCGGCCTCGAGCGGGGCGACCACGTGGCGCTGCTCATGGAGAATCACCCGCGCTTCTTGGAGGTGGTGTGGTCGGCCCTGCGCAGCGGGTTGTACCTGACGGCCATCAACAGCCACCTGACGGCCGACGAGATCGCCTACATCGTGGGCGACTGCGAAGCGCAGGCCTTCGTGACGTCGACCACGCTGTCTGGGGTCGCGGGGCAGATCGATTGGTCGCGCCTGCCTCGAGTGCACGTGCGGCTGATGGTCGACGGCGTCGTCGAGGGCTTCGACCGTTACGAAGACGCAACGGCGTCGCGGCCGACCACGCCGATCGATGACGAGAGCAGCGGCGCCACGATGCTGTATTCGAGTGGAACAACGGGGCGGCCAAAGGGCGTGCTGCGGCCGCTGGCCGACGAGAAGCCCTGGGAGGGTGAAGCCCGCCTCGCAGGGCTCGGCGCCATGTACGCCTTCCGAGAGGACATGGTGTATCTCTCGCCCGCGCCGATGTACCACGCGGCCCCGCTCGCCTTCTCGATCAGCGCGCACCGATTCGGCGGCACCGTCGTCATCCTCGAGCGCTTCGACCCGGCGGCGGCGCTGAAGGCGATCGAGACCCACCACGTGACGCACAGCCAGTGGGTGCCGACCATGTTCGTTCGCTTGCTGCGATTGGGCGATGACGAGCGACTCGGTCCCGACCTCTCGAGTCACGAGGTGGCCATCCACGCGGCAGCGCCCTGTCCGGTGAGCGTGAAGCAACAGATGATCGAGTGGTGGGGACCGATCATCTACGAGTACTACGCCGGCACGGAGGGCAATGGTTCGACCGCCATCAACAGCGAGGAGTGGCTCGCCCATCCCGGCTCGGTTGGGCGGCCGCGCGCCGGCAATGTCCATATCGTGGGCGAAGACGGCGAAGAGTTGCTGCCGCTCCAGGAGGGCGGCATCTACTTCTCGGGTGGTGCGACCTACGAGTACCACAACGACCCGGCGAAGACCGAGGAGGCACGACTCCCCGGCGGGCTCACGACCCTGGGCGACGTCGGGTACAAGGACGCCGAGGGGTGGCTCTACCTCACCGATCGCAAGGCCTACATGATCATCTCGGGCGGGGTGAACATCTACCCGCGCGAGATCGAGGACGTCTTCATCCAGCACCCTGCGGTCGCCGACGTAGCCGTGTTCGGTATTCCGAACGACGACCTCGGCGAGGAGGTCAAGGCCGTGATCCAGCTCCTGCCCGACCGTGCACCGACGCCGGTCATGGCCGAGGAACTGGCGGCGTTCGTCCGATCCCACCTCGCCGGGTTCAAATGCCCGCGGACTATCGACTTCACCGAGGAACTCCCCCGCCTCCCGACGGGGAAGCTCTACAAGCGAGTGTTGCGCGACCCGTACTGGGCCGACGTCAGCTGACGCAGGCGTTGACGGCGGCGATGAGTGAGACGGTGCGCGGATCGCCCGACAGGTTCTGTTGCATCTTGTTCATCACGTAGCCGAAGCCGATCTGGCGGTCGACGTCGGCGACACCGAGTGAGCCGCCGGCGCCGGAGTGACCGAAGGCAGCCGGACCGAGCAGCGGCGAGAAGGTCGACGGAAGGAAGAACCCCGAGCCGAATCGCGTCGCGATCTGCAGCACCTTGTCCGGCCCGTTGGTCTGCTCGGCGGTGGCGTCGACGACCGTCTCCGCATCGAGGATGCGCACGCCGTCGACCTCGCCGACCACGGCCGCGTACATCCGGGCCAGGGAGCGGGCCGTGGTGATGCCGTTGGCGGCCGGGATCTCCGCAGCGTGCACCTCGCGCGAGTTGAAGTCCATCGCCGTCGGTCGCGACACGGTGAGGGCCCGCTGCGTCAGACCCTCCGGGTCGGACACGGCCAGGATCAATTCACGGATGTTTTCCGGGAGGCTCTCGACGTCGAGCTCGCTCGGCAAGCCGCCGATCTCGAGCGTTTCGAGGCGACTCACCCGGGGCTCCTCGGCCTCGGGCAGGCCGACGAAGAAGTCGAGCCCGAGCGGCTTGGCAACCTCATCGGCGAAGAACCGACCGATGCTGCGACCGTCGACCCGCCTGATCACCTCGCCGACGAGCCAGCCGTAGGTCAGCGCGTGGTAGCCGTGGGCGGTTCCCGGCTGCCAGTACGGCTTCTGTGCGGCTAGCGCCTCGACGATCGGCTGCCACGCTACGAGCTGCTCCGGGGTGAGATGAGCATCGACCGTCGGCAGACCCGACCGGTGGCTGAGGAGCCACCGCACCGGGATTTCGCCCTTGCCTTCGGCCGCGAACTCGGGCCAGTACTCGGCGACGGGCGCATCGAGGTCGAGCGCCCCCTGCTGCGCCAGCAGGTGGGCGCAGATGGCCGTGGCGCCCTTCGTGGTCGAGAACACGAGCTGGAGGGTGTCTTCCTCCCAGGGCCGATCGGTCGTGGTGTCGGCGATGCCGCCCCACAGGTCGACGACCTTCTCGCCCCGCACATAGAGACTGAAGGCCGCGCCCACCTCGCCGTGGGTGTCGAAGTTGCCTCGAAAGGCGTCCCGTACCTGCTCGTAGCCGGTGGCGACCTCGCCATGGACCTCGGTCATGCCCTGCTCCCCTGGTAGCCCGCCGGCCGGTTGGTGGGCGAGTTCCTACCAGGCATAGGCCTCGGGCGCCCGTCCGCCAGGGCCGGGGAAGATCTCGTCGAGACGTGCCAGCAGTTCCTGTTCGAGACCGATCTCCAGCGCCCGCATCGCTCCCTCGAGCTGATCGAGTGTCCGCGGACCGATGATCGGGGCGGTGACGACGGGGTTGACGAGCAACCACGCCAGTGCCACGTCGGCCGGCGCTTCGCCGATCTCGCCGCACAGCGCCTCCCACTTCTCGAGCTGTGGCCGCATCTTCTCCACGCGCTTGTCGAACGGTTCTCCGCTGCGTCGCCCTCCGGCGCCGCTGCCACCGTCGAGCACCCCGCCGAGCACCCCGCCGGATAACGGGCTCCACGGGATCAAGCCCATGCCGTAGGCCTCACACGCCGGGCCGACCTCGAGCTCGACCATCCGTGCGGCGAGGTTGTACAGGCTCTGCTCGGACACGAGCCCGAGCGAGTTGCGTCCCTTGGCCGCTTCGTTCGCCTGGGCCAGGTGCCAGCCGGCGAAGTTGCTGCTGCCGACGTACACGACCTTGCCCTGGGCCACCAGCAGATCCATGGCCTGCCAGAGCTCCTCCCACGGCGTGTCGCGGTCGATGTGGTGCATCTGGTAGAGGTCGATGTGGTCGGTCTGGAGCCTCCGGAGGCTGTCTTCGCAGGCCTGGCGGATGTGCAGCGCCGACAGCTTCGACGTATTCGGCCACGGATCTCGCCCGCCGTAGACCTTGGTGGCCAGCACGATCTTCTCCCGACGTCCGCCGCCTTGGGCCAGCCAACGTCCGATGATCTGCTCGGTCTCGCCGCCGCCGTAACCGTTGGCCGTGTCGAAGAAGTTGAGGCCGAGCTCGAGCGCCCGATCCATGATGGCGAACGCTTCGAGCTGCGGGGTGCGGGGTCCGAAATTCATCGTACCGAGGCAGAGCGGGGAGACCTTGAGGCCGGTGCGGCCGAGGCGGCGGTAGTCCATGGTCGGACCCTACGTGAGGGTTCGCGCTACGAGCGGCGGTTCGCCTCGTTCCACGGGCCGGCGTCGGCGCGCGGCTCCTTGGGGAGCCCGAGGACGCGCTCGCCGATGATGTTTCGCTGCACCTGGGAGGTGCCGGCGTAGATGGTGCCAGGACGAGCCCCAAGGAACGTTCTTACGGCCGCCGCCGACGACAGCTCGCCGCCGGCGAAGGCCTGAATCGAAGAACCTGCGGTGTCACCGGTCGGTGCCATCGCTTCGGCGCCGAGGATGTCGAGCGCCAGCTCGGTGACGACCTTGTGGTACTCGCTCCAGAACAGCTTGATGATCGACGCCTGTGGGCCGGGCTGGCCGCCGTCGAGGGCGGCGGTCAGCGACCGCATGCCGTGGTAGCGGAGGATCTCGACATGGGTGTGGGCCCACGCCAGGCGCTGCCGGATGAGCGGGTCGGTGTGGCGGCCACGCGTCCTCGCCAACTCGATGATGCGATCGAGCTCCTTGCGGTAGCCGATCGACAACACGGTCGTTCGGCCACCGCGTTCGAAGCCGAGGAGAGTGTTGGCGACGGTCCAGCCGTTGTTGACGTCGCCGACGACGTTTTCCTTGGCGGTACGGGCATCGGTGAAGAACACCTCGTTGAACAAGGCGTCACCGGTCATCTCCCGGATCGGTCGCACCTCGACCCCGGGCTGCTCCATCGGGACGAGGAGGAACGTGATGCCCGTGTGCTTCGGGGCGTCGGGTGCCGTGCGGGTCAGGACGAAGATCCAGTTCGCCGTGTGTCCGGCCGAGGTCCAGATCTTTTGGCCGTTGACCACCCACTCGTCGCCGTCGAGGACCGCCCTGGTGGCGATGTTCGCCAGGTCGCTGCCGGCGTCGGGCTCGGAGTAGCCCTGGCACCATTTGTCCTCGCCGGAGATGATGCGGGGGAGGAAGTGGCGCTTCTGCTCCTCGGTCCCCCACACGATGATCGTCGGACCGACCATGCCGATCCCGAAGCCGTCGTTGCCGCCCTGGGTGGGCACGTCGGCCTTGGCGAACTCTTCGGCCAGGATCACCTGCTCGAGCGGTGTCAAGCCGGCGCCGCCGTACTCCTTGGGCCACGCAACGGCCAGGAGACCGGCACCGGCCAGCGTGGACCGCCACTCGTCGAGCCACGTCGTCCGCTGCTCGGCTGGGAGCGCACCCACCCCGGCCCAGTCAGAAGAGAGGTGCTCGGCGAGAAACCCCCGGATCTTCTCGCGGTACTCCTCGGCCTCGAGGCTGTAGGTGGGATCCATGAGGCGAGCGTATGACCATCAACGCGTGCATGCCCGTGTGGGCCATTGACCCCGGAACTCGCCAGCGCGAGAACAAGAGAGACGCCGGGCAACCGGCTCGGCGCCGGTGCGGAGGTGTACGCATGGCGGTGTTCGCAGTCCACGTCTATCGGGCCGAGCAGGGCCGCGGCTACGACATGATCGGACAGATGGCGAAGGCGAAGGCCATCATGGAAGCCAACGGGGCGGTGGTGTCCCTTTGGCAACCCCAGGTCGGCGGTCCGGCCGGGACCATCGCCTTCGTCGATGCCTACGACGGGCCCGGGAGCTACGGCCGGACGATGGACGCCCTCACCACGTCTTCGGACTGGCAGGAGCTCATCGCAGAGATCGTCACGGCACCGACGGGCACGAACGTCGAGAACTATCGACTCGAGGACATCGATGCCACCATCGGCATGCCGACCGTCCCGTCGACTGTGATCCATCAGGTGTGGCACCGCACGGTGGCGGGGAAGGCGCTCGCGCACCTCGGTGCCACGGCCACGGCCATCGGCCACTTGAACCGTCTGGGCGCTCAAGCACGCGCGCTGCGGGCCGTCGGTCGCGGAAGCGGCGACATCGTCACTCTCGCCGGCTTCGAGGACTTCACCCACTACGGCGAGTTCGGCGAGAAGATCGCCGTCGACGAGCAATGGGCCAACTTCTACGGTGGCCTGCTCACTGACCCGCCGGCGGACGAGGTCGGGTCGGCGATGGCCGTATTGATCCAGCTTCCGTAGCCGACGCGCCAACGTCCGGCACCGACCTACGGTGCCGGGCGTGAGCGTGACGACCAGGTACGAGACCATCACAGTGGCCGATGCCGCCGGCACCTTCGAGGCCTACGTGGCTCTGCCGGAAACCGGGCAGGGTCCCGGCGTTCTCCTCTTCCAGGAGATCTTCGGCATCAACGACAACATGCGTGCGCTCGCCGATCGACTCGCTGAAGCGGGCTACGTGACCGTCGTGCCCGACATGTTCTGGCGCCTCGAGCCCCGGTTCGAGCGCAAGGACGAGTCGGGCTTCGGCGACGCGGTTGCGATGATGCAGCGCTTCGACTTCACCACAGGCGTCGCCGACATCCAAGCGACGCATGCACACCTGTTGGCCATGTCCGAGTGCACGGGCAAGGTCGGTGCCATCGGATTCTGCCTCGGTGGTGGCTTGGCGTTCGCAGCAGCGACGATGAGCCGCGTCAACGGTCGTGGCCCGGACGCGGCCGTTCCTTACTACGGCTCGCCGGTCAACGACCTGCTCGGGTCGGTCGGCGATCTCGAGTGCCCGACGATGTTCCACTATGGCAACAACGACCCGTTCATTCCCGAGGACAAGATCGCCGAAGTCGAACAAGCCGTCGCCGGCCGCTCCGACGTGACGTTCCACCGCTACGACGCCGGCCATGCGTTCAGCAACTGGGACGCACCGTCGATGTATCAAAAGGACGCGGCGGAACTGGCCTGGTCGCGCACCCTTACCTTTTTCGCCGAGCACCTCCAGCCGGCCTGACCGAAGCCATCACCGATCGGCCGTGTACCGGGCGGCCATGCCCGGGCAACAGATGGTCGACCGGCAGGCGGCTCAGCCGTTCGGCGGTTTGCGCGTTCGCGGCGGCGTCCACCGTTTCCGGCGTGATCCAGGCCTGACCGCGAACGCTCAACACCGCGTCACCGGAGAGGAGCGTTCCGCTGGCCGCGTGCCAGAAGGCGACGCTGTCATCGGTATGGCCGGGCGCGCCCACGACCTGCCACGCCGGCGCGCCGGGCAGCGCATCGCCGTCATCGAAGAAGCCGACTTCGGTCTCGACTGGCCAGCGCATGCCGGCGGCGGACCCGTAGCCAGCGGCGCGTGCGCCACGAGCGGCGTCGAGAGCGCCGGCGGCATCGAACGGTTGGTCGAACGCCGTCGGCCAGATCCGCGCCACCGCATTGAGACTCGGAGTCCGGGGACGAGCGCCGTCGAGATAGGCGCGCACCCGAGCCGGGAGGTACACCCTGGCGTTCGTCGCCGCCGCAAGAGCCGGGGTGCCGCCGACATGATCGCTGTGTGCATGGGTCGCAACGATCGCCGCAACGGCGTCGACCTCGAGTCGAGCGTCGGCGAACACCCGCCGAAGGTCGCTGGCGAGGTTGGGGAGGCCGGCGTCGACCACGACGACACCGCCCTGCCCCCCGTCGTGGATCACGTAGCAGTTGAAGATCCAACGCGAGATACGGGTCACCCCGATCTCCGGCATGGCTTCGACCACCAGTCCCATTCTGGGCACCCTGGCCTGTCGTTGCGGTCGGGCACAACTTCTCGCCGATCCCTCCCGTTGCTCGCGCTCAGCCGGCGGTGCGGTAGCCGTCCAGCGTCGAGACGAGGAAGCCTGTCGAGAGCAGCAACCCCACCATCTGCGGGACGTTGCGGACGGTGGGCCGGAGCGCGGCGTTGAGGTCGGCTCGGCTCAGCACTCGATGCCCCTGGAGGCCGTCGGCAATGAACCGCGCCAGCGTGGCGCGCGCCAGCGGGTCGGCAGGGATGATGTCGACGTGGGGACGGGCCTCGCCCTTGGACACCCGCATCATCCGGTGGAGCAGGACGAGTTCCTTGTCTGACCATCGCCGTGGGCCCGTGTCCCAGTGGGGGAACTCCCGCGTCATCCGAAACTTGGTCACGATCGGGGGCGTCACCGAGAACCGATCTCCCAGGAGCGCAAGGCCGAGCTGAGCCACCGCATCGCGAACTGTTGCCGACGCCTGTGCGAACTCGACCTGGATGCTCCCGGCCAGGAACACCTGCAGGTGGCCGCGCGGCATCAGACCCAGGAGCTGGCGATCCAGGCTGTCCGAGCCGCCGGGAAGTGGGAGGTCGGCGAGTACGGCCCAAAGGTCCCATGAGGTGGCTACCTGCACGGCGCGTGCAAGGGCGAGGCACGGAGGAAGTGGCCCGCCCAACGCGGCCACGATCTGTTCCGATTCGACGTCGTGGTCGATCGGATCGAGTCGCAGTCGCGCAAGCCCGACAGCATGCGTGTTGCCATCGCAGGCGATCTCGAAAGCGCCGGCCTCCACCAGTCGGCGTCGAGCAGCAGCAAGCGCCCTCGTGAGCTCTCGGGAGGCACCGGGCATGCCGGTCGAGACTACGGCGGCCTTCTCCGAGCTGCGGGCTGGCCGAGCACGGCCGAACTCGGATCAAATAGGACTATGACGGTCACCGAAGGTCCGACCAAACCCGATGGCACGCTCATCGACAAGGAGGCGCTTCGCCAGAAGTACCTCGAGGAGCGGGACAAGCGCCTGCGGGCCGATGGAAACGAGCAGTACCTCCGCTTGACCGGACAGCTCGCCCATTACTTGGAAGACCCCTACACGCCAGTCGTCGAGCGCGACGCCAAGACCGACCACGTGACCGTGGCCTTCGTCGGTGGTGGGTTCGCCGGTCTCGTCACCGGCGCGCGTCTCAAGGAGGCCGGCGTCGATGACGTCAGGATCATCGAGAAGGGCGGCGACTTCGGTGGCACCTGGTACTGGAACCGCTACCCGGGCGCCCAGTGCGACACGGCGTCGTTCGTCTACATGCCGCTCCTCGAGGAGACCGGCCACATGCCGACCGAGAAGTACGCACATGCGCCCGAGATCTTGGAGCACTGCCAGCGAATCGGGAAACACTTCGGCCTCTACGACAATGCCCTGTTCCACACCGAGGTCCAAGATCTCGAGTGGGACGATGCCAACTCGCGCTGGGTCATCCGCACGAATCGAGGGGACGAGTTCACCGCGCAGTACCTCGCCATGGGTACCGGGCCGCTCCACGTGCCCAAGCTTCCGGGAATTCCCGGCATCGAGTCCTTCGCCGGGCACTCCTTCCACACCAGCCGGTGGGACTACGACTACACCGGCGGCGACCCGCTCGGCGGGCCAATGGAGCACTTGGCCGACAAGCGGGTGGCCATCATCGGGACCGGCGCCACGTCCGTGCAGTGCGTCCCACATCTGGCGAAGGCGTGCAAGGAGCTGCTGGTCTTCCAACGCACGCCCTCATCGGTCGACGTGCGCGACAACAAGCCGACCGATCCCGAATGGTTCGCCGAGATGGCGACGCCGGGCTGGCAGCAACGGTGGCTGGAAAACTTCACCGCCAACCAGACGGGCGGCGCCGCCGACGAAGACCTGGTGATGGACGGCTGGACCGACCTGTCTCGACGCATTCGGTCGAAGATCATGGAGTTGCCGCGAGAGGGCCTGACGCCCGCCAAGATGATGGAGGCATTCGAAGACTCGGACTTCGAGAAGATGGAGGAGATCCGAGCCCGGATCGAGAGCATCGTCGAGGACTCGGCGACGGCCCAGGACCTCAAGGCCTGGTACCGACAGCTCTGCAAGCGTCCGTGCTTCCACGACACCTACCTGCAGGCGTACAACGAGCCGAGCACCCGCCTTGTCCACACCGATGGCAAGGGCGTGGAACGCATCACGGAAAAGGGTCTCGTGGCGGCAGGCCAGGAGTACGAGGTCGACTGCATCATCTATGCCTCTGGCTTCGAGGTCGGTACCGAGTACACGCGGCGAGCTGGCTACGACCCTGCGGGTCGGGACGGCGTCCGGCTCTCTGACTACTGGGCCGAGGGCATGCGCACCAAGCACGGGATCCACGTGCACGGCTTTCCGAACATGTTCATCGTCCAGCCGACGCAGGGCGCCAACCTGATCTCCAACGTTCCCCACAACCTCACCGAGTCCGGCCGCACGATCGCCATGACGATCAAGCACGCCGTCGACAACGACTACGACCAGATCGAGGTGACCAAGGAGGCCGAGGACGGCTGGATCGAGCTGCTGTTGTCCGGCGCCGGCACGGGGATGATCGGCGCGCCGGACTGCACACCCGGCTACTACAACAACGAGGGCCAGGACCCCGGCCCGAAGGCACGCCTCAGCGTCGGGTATCCGCAGGGCGCAATGGCCTACTTCCGGTACATCGACGAGTGGCGCACCTCCGGGAAGTTCGAGGGCCTGGCCTTCCGCTGAGCGGCGGACGTCAGCGGGCGAGGATCTCGTCGAGTCGCTCGTAGCCTTCGCGGACGCCGGTCTCCATGCCGCTGGCCAGGATGGAGTCACGCCCCTCGAACGAGTCGACCAGGGAGGTGCCGATGAGACGGGTACGGCCATTACCGAGGTCCTCGAAGACCAGACGCTCGAGGGCGACGCCGTCGGGCTCGTCGTCGTAGGTGAAGGTCTGCACGATGAGCTCGTCGTCGCGGACATCGTGGAATGAACCGTGGAAGGCGTACTCCTCGCCATCGCGCGTCATCACGTAGCGCCACGACCCGCCGGTGCGGCAGTCGTAGTGATCGATCTGCGTCTCCATCCCGTT
Source organism: Acidimicrobiales bacterium (assembly GCA_046597375.1). Classification (GTDB taxonomy): domain Bacteria; phylum Actinomycetota; class Acidimicrobiia; order Acidimicrobiales; family CADCTF01; genus DATLED01. The sequence goes on from JBKJKM010000076.1 coordinate 17,544, forward strand.
GGGTCCGGTCCACTGGGCGACCAGCTCGGGGTCGACGTGGGCGCGGAAAACCTTGGCCGGCGGCGCATCGAACTCCCGCGTGATGCGAACGAGGGGGATGTCCGGGTCGACGGTGATCTCGGTTTCGTGGGTGGTGGTATTCATGTCGATGTTCCTTTCTTTTGCTTGGCGATGATGGGTACATCGGGCATCTGCTTCAGGACCTCGTCGAGACGGCGATAACGCTTCTCCGCCTCCCGTCGATAGCGCTCGATCCATTTGGTCATCAGGTCGAAGATCTCCGCTTCGAGGTGGACCGGACGGCGTTGGGCCTCCCGGCTGCGGCTGACCAAGCCGGCGTCCTCCAGCACCCGAAGATGTTTCGAGATGGCTTGGATGCTGACGTCATAAGGCTCGGCAAGCTCGTTCACGGTGGCGTCGCTGACGGCCAGCCGGGTCACCATGTCTCGCCGTGTGGGGTCGGCCAGCGCCGCGAACACTTGGGACAACGAATCACCCGCCACGTCCACCTCCCTTTGTTCAACTGTTTGGTTGAATACAACGTAACCGGGCCAGTACTCCGTTGTCAACCACTTGGTTGAGTACGGGGGCGGGACGATTCAACCAGGACCAGGCCAAGTAACCTGCCCGTCGCGGCCAAGGAGCGGGCATGACGAAGATCCAGCAGCGGTCGAGGCTTGGAACGGTGCCCGCCACAGGACGCCGGTCCTCGGCCGCAAGCAGGTTGACCGCAGCACCTCCAGCGCTCCAGGTCAGGGCCGGCCAAGGTTCCGTCGAGGACGTGCTGCTGCTCCAGCGCCTTGCCGGGAACTCTGCCGTGACCCGAGAGCTCGTGCGGCTCCCAGAGGCCATCGGATTCGGCTCCTGCGACGATACGCCTGAGCTGGAGTGCTCGGCCAAGGCCAGCCGCTCGTTCACCAAGTCCATCCAGGTGCCTGCGCCTTCGAAGAAGAAGGACGCCGAGGGGACCATCACGTACAACGGCAAGGGCACGGCCTCCGCCCAGTTCACGACAGCGGTCAAGATCAGCTTGGCGACCGTGCCGACGGGGCTATCGAAGTGCGCGGCGGGAAAGTACAAGACGTTGATCGCGTCCAAGCTCAGTCCCCACGAGCAGGATCACAAAAAGCGGTTCACGACGACCCTCCCCGCCCATTCGTACAACGGTGCCTACAAGAACGCGATCAAGGAGTCCGGCGACGACCAGGCGGCGGTGCAGGCCTCGATCAAGTCCAAGCTCGACGACGCCCTGGCCGCCGAGGTCACCAAACGTGAGGAGCGGAACGACGCCTACGCCATCACCGCCATCGACCCCTTCCACGTGACGGCCGACATCAGTGCCTGCCCCGAGTGCAAGACGTCCGAGGAGGAGTAGGCGACCAGCCGCATCTCGCAAGCCCGCCACTGCCGTCCATACGCTGACCATGTGACCCTCGAGTGGGAACAGACGATCATCGACGCCAGCGACCCGGTAGCGCTCGGCCGGTGGTGGCGGGCTGCGCTCGGATGGGTCGTCGTGAACGACAATCCAGAGGAGTTCGAGATCAGGCCGCAGGCCGATCGAATTCCCGGACTCCTGTTCGCGCGAGTACCCAACGCCAAGTCCGTCAAGAACCGCCTCCACCTCGACTTCCGGCCGGACGACCGCGACGTCGAGGTGGATCGGCTCCTCGGACTTGGGGCGGCCCGCGCGGATGTCGGTCAGGGCGAACAAAGCTGGGTTGTGCTCACGGATCCCGAGGGAAACGAATTCTGCGTCCTCGGATCTCGCTCCCAAGCCAACTGATCACGTGCCGGTCCTGCGCCCCGACCGGCAGCCAGGTCTTCCGCTCCGGTCAGCTGCGCACCAGACCCTCGAGCAGGCCACGGCGGACGATTTCATCGACTGTCTGCTCCGGTGTGTGGTTCGACGTGTCGAGCCACAGCCCGATACGCGGGGTCTCGTGCCGCAAGGCGGCATCGAGCTCGTCGACGCTGTTGCGTCCATCTCGATACGCCACCTTGGTGCGTTCCGCCTCTCGCTGGGCAACAACCTGGGCGCGGGGAGCCAACACGACGACCACGAGTGGTCGTGATCGAATCGCCTCTACATAGCGCACGACTTCCTGACCGATGACGATGTCTTGAACAACGACCGAGAATCCCGCCTCGTGGTAGGCGTCAGCCGTCGAGGCCCCGAGACGGTATCGAAGACGGAGCTGTCGCCAGGCGGCATCAGATGGCGCGGCCGTCATCTCTTCCCGACCAGCGACGACCATGCGGCGAAAGACATCGCCCCTGACGTGGACGCCGCGTTCGAACCGACGCGCGAGCAAGTCGGCAACCGTTGACTTGCCGGCTGCCGAGATGCCGGTGATGAATACCACGACCGGTTCGTCGAGCATCGTCACGTCGACAGACTACGAAGAGCGGGCCGTCTACTCGATCGTCCCCAAGACTGCCGGGGTACGTCGACCGCCCCTACGATCGTGTTCACGAGCACAGCGATTACCACTCGACGCGTTCCGGCGCTCGACGGACTGCGTGGTCTGGCCGTCGTCGGTGTACTGCTCTTTCATGGCGGCTTCGGTTGGGCACGCGGCGGCTTTCTCGGGGTCTCGATGTTCTTCACCCTCTCCGGGTTTCTCATCACCGGGTTGCTGGTCGACGAGCACGCTCGCTGCGGCAGGATCGATCTCGGTCGGTTCTGGGGACGGCGACTCCGCCGCCTCCTGCCGGCCGCCTTCCTCGCGCTGGCAGGAACGATCGTCTTCGCCGTCACCGTGGCCGACGGCGACCAGGTGCGCGCGCTTCGCGGCGACGCACTGGCTGCGTTGGGCTACGTCGCCAATTGGCGCTTCATTCTCGCGGGCCGCTCGTACGGCGACCTCTTCGGCGCACCCTCTCCAGTGCAGCATTTCTGGAGCCTGGCCATCGAGGAGCAGTACTACGCCGTGTTCCCGCTCGTCGTCACCTCTTCCCTCCGGTTCGACAGTGGTCGGCGCCGGATCCTGGTCGCGGTGTGCGGGGCCGGCACGGTGGCGTCGGTGGTCGCGAGCATCGTCCTGTTCGACGCCGCCGACACGTCGCGGGCGTACTTCGGCACCGACACCCGCGCGGCCGAGATCCTCGTAGGTGCCCTGGCCGCGCTGTGGTGGCGCCGCGCCGGACCGCGCGTCCGCCTTCCGGCCGCAGTCCAGATGGCGGGCGTGGTGGCGCTGGCCGCCGTGCTCGTTGCCTGGGCGGCGACGACCACCGGCGATGCGTGGCTCTATCGAGGGGGCTTCGTCGCCCTTGCCCTCGCGGCTGCGGTGGTGATCATGGCCGCCCACGGCGAGGGGCCGCTGGCGCGCCTGCTCTCGGTCTCGCCGCTACGCAGCATCGGGCTCCTCAGCTACGGCCTCTACCTCTACCACTGGCCGGTCTTTCTCTGGCTGACGGCGTCGCGAACAGGCCTGACGATCGGCCCCCTCTTCCTGTTGCGGGTCACCGTCACGTTCGCGCTCGCCGTCGGCTCCTTCGTCCTGGTGGAACGACCGGTGCAGGCGCGACGGCTCGTCCGACGACGCGCCGGACTACTCGTCGGGCCAGCTGCCGTGGCGCTGGCCGCGGCCGTCGTCTTGGTGACGGCCAGCCCGCCGCCGTCGACGTTCGACCTCGCGCAAGGGCCATCGGTGGAACGTCCCCGATCAGTGCCGCCAGCAGGCGTAGCGCCCGTTCGGGTGCTGGTCGTCGGCGACTCTCTCGCCGGCGTACTGGCCGAAGGACTGGCGCGGTGGGGTCGCCAGGAGGACCGGCTCGTGGTTTGGAACACATCGGTCGCTGGCTGCGGCATCGTTCGCAGCGGCGAGATCGTCTTCAACGACCATGTGGAGCGCGTCAACCCGGGGTGCGACGAGTGGCCGGAGCGCTGGCGGACCGACGTTGCCTCGTTCCGGCCCGATGTCGTCCTCGTCCACAGCGGTCCGTGGGACATCGCCAACCGCCGGCTCGCCGGCTGGCCGCGCTTCCTCGAGCTCGGCGATCCGACCTTCGACGACCACCTCGTCGATGACTACCAGGCGGCGGCGACGCTGCTCTCGGACGCGAGCGTGCCGGTGAGGTGGCTTACGTCGCCCTGCTTCGACCCCCTCGTCGAACGGCAGGACAAGATGTACGACGATGCCGCCGTCGCCCGACTGGGCCGCGTGCTTCTCCCGCGGGCGGTGGCCCACGTACCCGGGGTCCGGATCATCGACCTCTACGCCAAGGTGTGCCCGGGCGACAGCTATACCCACCACCTCGGCGGGCGCACGGGCACGCGTCCCGATGGCGTGCACTTCATCCCACCGACGGCGGACTGGCTGGCTGAGTGGCTTGGACCGCAGCTCCTCGAAGGCGCGCGTCCGTCGAGCTGAACAAGTAGCCCTCGATGCCTATTGGGGGCGGCGCCGAAGGTGGCGGAGTAAGGCGGGCAGAGCGAGGTTGTCCTTGGCGCGGCCGGCTGCTGTCTTCGAGCGGATGATGTCGTCGAGCGAGGCGGTGGGTACCGCTGTCCCTGCGAGCGAGAACTCGACGGCCAAGACCAGGAGGTCGTGATAGCCGTCGGTTCCTGAGGGCTTGAGGGAGATGTCCAGTGGACCGAGCCTGGTGATGCCGCCGATGACGATGAACCGCACGCCGTGCCGGTGAAGAACCGAAACGATGCCGGCGGCCGCCTCGTCAGTCAGAGGCTCGGGATCAGCCGTGGCCACTTGCCCGAGCCACCTTGCGCTTCTTCTGCTGGACGTTGAATCCGCGGCGGGACGCCGCCGGCAACGTACGTTCATAACGCTCGAGCGAGCGGTCGTGGTCATCGGTGGGGGCCAGGGACATTCGTAGCTCGAAGCCGGCGGCGTCCAGGATGCGTTCGAGAGTGGCCAGGTCCGGCACTTTGGCCCCGCGCTCGTAGGCGGAGATCGTCGGCTGCGTCGTGCCCGCCAGGTCGGCCAGTCGGGTCTGGGTGAGGCCAGCGGTCAGCCGGGCCGCAGCGATCAAGGCAGCGGCGCGGTTGGGCTCCATCGCCTCAGTATATCCACACAGCACTAGATCTAGTCGGATATACTTGGGCGAGCCGGAATTGGTCGCCAGTCTGACCAAGCAGCTGACCACCGGTCTCTCCACGCATGCGTCGTTGAGGTCATCATTGGGTTCAACCTGCTGGTGCCACATCGGGTCCGGTCGGACACGAGCTGCGATCGACATCGCTGTGCCTTGCCTTCGCCCGCCCCGGCAAGCGCTTCACCCGGTTCGGCCAACCGCGAGCCGACGTCCGATCCGCGTCCGTTCCGACGCCGCGTCGAGCCCCGTCGTGGTGCTGTTCCTATCGCCAACGCGATAGGGGCAAGTCTGTGTCGTTCTGCATGGAGGGATGGCAGTCTGACCATCGAGGGGCCGGTGAGCGCTGATGATGACGTACAAGATTCGCGATCTCTCGTCGCGATGAGGCTGGCGGCGCGCCCGTATGTAAGTGCAC
>JBKJKM010000079.1:0-14317 GCA_046597375.1 Acidimicrobiales bacterium
GATGACACCTCCCGACCTGCAGTTCTTGCGCTCGATCCATTCCTCCCTGAGGTCCCGGGCCGCCGAGGTGGCGTCGACGCCAGACGCTCGCCACGCCCTCCACGGCGAGCCCCACGCGGCGAACGTCGTCGCCACGGGCGCCGGTCCCCGCTGGATCGACCTCGAGGCCGCCTGCATTGGCCCCTTGGAGTACGACCTGGCGTCGGCGGGACCCGAGATTGCCGCCGGCTATCCCGAACTCGACTCCGGTCGCCTGGAGTTGATGCGCTTGGTCTCGAGCGCCAACGTGGCCACCTGGTGCTGGGAGGGAGCGCAGGATCCGGGCATGCGGTGGCACGCCGAAGCCCACCTCGGCAACCTCCGTCTCTCCCAGGGGTGAATGCCGTGTATTCCACAAAATCGACATCCAACCGTCATCCGTTCACCTTCGGAGGACCGTAAGAGAGGAGAGCCCGGGAAGCCGGGGGCGGACTCAACCATGAAAGGGACCCACTTGCGGATCGATGATCGATCGCTCACCGGGCTGCTCGAGGAGTCACAAGACCTCCAGTCCGATGCTCTCAAGGGAGCCAAGGCCTCACTTCCCGACCTCGCCGACCTCCGGGCCGACCGGGGCAACGCACTGCCCGACCCGGCGCAGATTGCGGAATACAACCTGAACCGTCGTGGCCTGATGCAAAAGATGGGCCTCACCGGTGGCGGCTTGGCCGCCCGTGGCTTCTTCGCCACTGGCATCGGCGCCGCCTTGGCCTCGATCGTGGCCCGCCCGGCTGCGGCCGACGAGGCCATGGACATCCAGATGCTCAACACGGCTTCGTCGCTCGAGAACCTGGCCGTCGCCACCTACGGCGTCGCCCTGACCCTGCCGTTCATCAAGGACGGCAACAAGACGGTCGTGGCCTTCGCCCAGACGACCATGAAGCAGCACCAAGAGCACGGCGCAGCCTTCAACGCGCAGGCCAAGGTGCTTGGTGGCAAGGAGCAGACCGCTCCGAACCCGAAGTTCCTCGCCGTCGTGGAGTCGGCCAAGCCCGGCCTCAAGGGCCCTCTCGATGTCGTCGGCCTCGCCGCCGCCCTCGAGGAGGTCGCCTCCGATACCTACCTGACCAACCTCACGAACTTCACGGACTCCAAGTCCAAGGAGATCATGGGCTCGGTCCTGGGTGTCGAGGTACAGCACCTCGCCATCCTCAAGGCCGTCGAGGCGCTGTTGAAGGGCGGCGGTGAGGCGCTCGTCGCCGTGCCGACCGACCTCGCCAAGCTTCCCGCCGCCGCCGGCAGCGTGGGCTTCAAGGACGGTGCGTTCCTGACCACCGCTCCCGAGACCATCGCCGATCCGTCGACCGGAGCAGTCAAGTGACCAAGGAGACCAGCACCCCCATGATCCCCGAGACCGACGAGACGACCGGCATTGCCGCAATCTCTGGCATCTCCGTGTCCCGCCGTCGTTTCCTCATCGGTGCCGGTGCCGTCGGCGTTGCCGCCGTTGCCGCCGCCTGTGGCAGCGATGACGATCCCGCAGTCGACGCCGGCGACGATGTCGAGGGCGACACCCCCACCACCGCTGGTGGCGACGGTGGCGGCGACGTCGAGGTCGCCAAGGTCGCAGCTGGCCTCGAGGTCCTCGCCGTGGCCACCTACAAGGCCGCCGGCGAAGCTGCCGGTGCCAACAAGCTGGGCCCCGTGCCGCCCGCCGTGGGCGAGTACGTCAAGACGGCCTTGGGCCACCACCAGGAGCACCTGGATGCGTGGAACAAGGTCATCACCGGAGCCGGCGGCGCAGCCGTCACCGCTCCGAACGCCAAGCTGAAGCCCGTCGTGGACGCAGAGTTCGCGAAGGTCACCGATGTGGGTGGCGCCGCCAAGCTGGCCCTGATGCTCGAGCAGATCGCCGCGCAGACCTACCTCAAGGTCCTCCCGACGCTGAAGAGCAAGGACGCCATCAAGCTGGCCGGTTCCATCATGGCCGTGGATCAGCAGCACCAGGCGATCCTCCTGTTCGCGCTCGGCATGTACCCCGTGCCGGACACGTTCCAGAAGACCGACAAGGCTGCCGTCTGATCGACGACGTCCTGACCTGACGGTCGAGATGTCCTGATGGTCGAAGTGTCTTGCCACCGCCCGCCGGCCTCGCCGGCGGGCGGTGCCGCGTCCGACGTCGGAGTGCCAAGCTGCCGTCCATGTCGCTCCATCTCGCCGGACTCCGGACGGTCATCTCCCCCTCTGTGGGCTTTGTTCGCAACCCGCACTTCTCGGTCGCCTGAGATGCCTGGCATCCGCAACGTTGTGGTCACGGGGGCGTCGACCGGCATCGGGGAAGCCTGTGCCCGTCATCTCGACGGGCTGGGTTGGCGGGTGTTCGCCGGCGTGCGGCGCGATGCCGACGGCGAGCGCCTCCGGGCGGGGTGCAGCGATCGGCTCACACCGGTCAACATCGACGTCACGGACGAGGCCGGCGTGGCCACGGCCTTCGACGAGATCACGCACGCCGTCGGGGCCGAGGGACTGCACGGCCTCGTGAACAACGCCGGGGTGGCTCGTGGCGGACCCATCGAGTTCCTCTCGCTGGACGAGTGGCGGAACCAGTTCGAAGTAAACGTCATCGGCCAGCTGACCGTGACCAGAGCGGCCCTCGCCTCGGTGCGGATGGCCAGCGGCCGGATCGTCTTCATCGGGTCGATCTCGGGCCGCGTCGCCGCGCCACTCGTCGGACCGTACTCGGCGTCGAAGCATGCCATCGAGGCGATCGGCGCCACCCTGCGCCAGGAACTGCGGCCGTGGGGACTTCGGGTGGCCGTGGTCGAGCCGGGCGTGATCAAGACACCGATCTGGGCCAAGGGCCGCGAGACGGCCGAGGCGATGGATGAGGCGCTCGGTGCCGAGGCCGTGCGGCTCTATGGCGACCAGATGGACGGAGTCCGCTCGTCGATCGAGAAGAACGATCGGCGTGGGGTGGAAGCGGTCGAGGTGGCCAAGGCCGTGACCCACGCACTGTCGGCGGCGCGCCCGAAGCACCGCTACCTGGTCGGGCCTGACGCCAAGGTTGCCGGCAACCTCTCGCGAGTCGTACCCGATCGACTCTGGGCGCCGCTCAGCCGGCGGCTGCTCGCCCTCTAATCCGACGGCGACGCAGCCAAGGAAGCGTTGCGGCCGCAGGTGATGCGCGTGCATCATGCATTATGCAAGCGCAGGACTCGACCGCCCCGGCCGCCGATGGCACCCGCGCTCGGCTGATCACGGCGGCGGAGCGTCTCTTCGCCGAACGCGGAATCGATGGGGTGAGCCTGCGGGAGATCAACCGGGCGTCGGGCGCCAGGAACGCCGTGGCGGTGCAGTACCACTTCGACGACCGGGCCGGCGTCGTGCGGGCCGTCATCGCCAAGCACCGACCAGCGGTTGAGGCCCTTCGCCACCGCGCCCTCCACGAGTACGAGGCGGCTGGAGGCGCCGACCTCTGGGCGCTGGCGGGCTGCCTCGTGAGGCCGCTCGCCGCCAAGCTGGCCGACCCCGACGGCGGGCCCGAGTACCTGCAAGTGCACGCCGAGCTGATGAACCGCACGTCGAACGAGCCGCGGACCGAACCCGTGGCCGATCCCAGCGACAGCATCCAGCGGTGGCGGGCCCTGGTCGGACCCTTCCTCGGCCAGGATGCCGAGCGCCTGCACCGAAGGTTCACCGCCATCCGGTTCTCGGCTGCGGAGATCGGCCGACGGGCCAGCTACGGCCCACGGCACGACGACCGGCTTTTCATCAGCCATTTGATCGACCTGGTAGCGGCCTTGCTCGTGGCCCCGTCGTCGGAGGAAACGCTGCGCCTCGCGGACGTTCGAGACGCCGCCCGTAGACGGCGTCGGGCGTCCCGGCGAGAGCGCCCGACCGACGGCGACTGACCGACGTCACCGGCTGCGGCCTGGCGCGTAGCGTCGGCCTCCGATGTCCGGACCAGGTCGACTACGCAACGCGTGGCGACACCGCTGGGTGAAGGTGGTCTCCGGTGTCGTGATCACCGTCGTCACCACGTCTGCGGTCGGCGGCGGCTATCTGGCCTGGCGCTATTCCCAGATCGACCGACCCGTCATTCCTCAGGGTGTGCTGGCGAGCAACGAGGAGCGAGGCCCGGAGAACTTCCTACTCGTCGGCAGCGACTCGAGGGCGTTCGTCAGTGGCGCCGCCGACGAGAACGCCTTCGGCACCGAAGCCGACGTGGGTGCGCCCCATGCCGACACCATTCTGCTCCTCCGAACCTTTCCCGACCTCGGGCGGGTGGCCATGGTCTCGTTTCCTCGCGACCTCTATATCCCGCTGGCCGGTACGGGCAAGGAGGACCGCATCAATGCCGCCGTCCAGGGAGGACCCGAGCGTCTGCTGCAGACCATCACCGAGAATTACGGGATCCCGATCCACCACTACGCCCAGATCGACTTTCGGGGGTTCCGGGGTCTGGTGAATGCCATCGACGGGGTGCGGATCGACTTCCCGGCGCCGGTGCGCGACTTCGACCCCGTGACGATGCGGAACCCGACGGGCCTCGACATCGCCGTTCCGGGGTGTACTCGCCTCGACGGCGACCAGGCCCTCGCCTATGTCCGGAGTCGGCACTTCGAGCAGCTCGTCGACGGAGAGTGGCAGCCCGACCCGGCCGGTGATCTCAATCGCATCCAGCGCCAACAGGACTTCATCCGGCGTACCTTCCACCAGACCCTGACGAAGGGGCTTCTCGATCCGCGCCGCGTGAACCGACTTCTGGATGTGGCTATCGGCAACGTGTCGCTCGACCGCACGCTGGGCGTCGGCGACCTGCTGGCCCTCGGTCGCCAGTTTCGGACGCTGTCACCCGACTCGCTCCAGGCCTACGCCCTGCCGACGACCCCGGGGGTGACTCCGGCGGGTGCCCAGGTGCTCTTCCTCGACGAGGTGCCCGCCGAGACCGTCCTCGACGTGTTTCGGGGCCTCTCGACGGAGCCGGCCGAACCGCTGGCCTCGATGGTGCGCCTCCAGGTGCTGAACGCCTCCGGGCGGGCAGGTGAGGTGCGAGCGGCAGCCTTCCGGCTCTCGGCGGCCGGCTTCAACGTGCCGGGGATCGGGACGTTGCCCGTGCGACTCGACCGCACCCGCATCCGCTTCGGGACCGGACAGGAGCTGGCCGCCGAACTCGTCGCCGCGCGGCTGGTGTCCCGACCCGAGATCGTCGGCGACCCGACGATCCGGGGCGTCGATGCGGTCTTGGACATCGGTCGCGACTGGCAGGGGGTCACCGAGAACGGTGCGGTTCCGGCCACCGCGGTCGCAACGCCGACGTCGATTCCGGGCGTGCCCGAGACCTCTCCGGTACAACCGACCACGACGACCACGGCTCCGGAACCGGGAGGTTGTTGAGCAGACGTCGGTCCGGCCGCCCGTAGGCTCACCGGCATGCATCAGAAGCGGTTCCGAGTCCTTGGTGCCGTCCTGGCCGCCGCCCTCCTGCTCGGGGCTTGCAGTGACGACGACGATGGCGAGGCCACGACCACGGCCTCGACCGCCACGACGTCCGACGGCTCTGGCACCGGGACCACCGAGGACGACAAGTTGACCACGACGACGGGTTCATCGGGTGGGGTCTCGACGACGGCCCCAGCGGTCACGTCGACGACGGCCGAGGAAGGCGCCGGTGTCATCGAGATCAATATCGTGGGTGGGAACGTCGAGGGTGGCGTGCGTCGCGCGAAGGTGAAGCAGGGCGCGCAGGTGACGATCCGGACGGTCAGCGACACGGCCGACGAACTGCACCTCCACACCTACGACCAGCGGATCGACTTGGTGCCCGGACAATCGGCCGACCTGATCTTCTTGGCCCGGATCCCTGGCGTGTTCGAGGTCGAGCTCGAGGGGCGGGGCAAGAAGGTCCTCGAACTCGAGGTCGGACCCTGACCCGACGCAAGGCGCGCCCGAGGACGCCGCCGAACGAAGACGACGCAGGGATGGCCGAGGACGAGGAGACGGGATGACCGATCGAGCCCCCGAGGGGATGCGGCGCTTCGTGATGCACCGGGAGCGGGACGTGTCCGGCGTGTCCGGCACGGGGCTCGTGTTGGAGGGTGTGCTCTTCTCGACGGGTGTCGTGGTGGTGCACTGGCTGACGCCCCCGCCCCGTGGCTCGATCAGCGTTTTCGACTCGCTCGATCAGTTCCTGTCGATCCACGTCCAGCCCCACCCGGACAACCACACGATGCTGGTCTTCGAGGATGGCCAGCAGATGGCGCCGTCCCCCAACCCGGGCTAAGCGGCCTCGTCTGCCCTCGAGACGCCGTCGCCGAGGAGGTCGAGCACGGCCTCCTCGATGGCGCCGTGGGTGTGGAGGCCTCCCTGGGCACTCGCTCCGTCGAGGCTGGAAAGCGCGTCGATCACCGTGGCGTTGGACGTGTAGCGATCGATGATCCGCGGGTCGACGTAGGACGAGCGGCAGACCGCGGGCGTGTTCCCGAGATAGGCCGACACCTCCTGCATGGCCCGGGCGATCGCCCGCTTGCGACCGGACTCCGACCGCGCCACTCCCGACGAGACGGCGAGGGCGACCGCAGCCAGCACGGTCGCATTCCAGGTGCGGAAGTCCTTGGCCGTGAAGTCGCCGCCGGTCGCCTCCTTGATGTAGGCGTTGATGTCGGACGACTTCACGTCGACCCAGCCGCTTCCGCCGGTGCGGTATGCCAGCAGCTCGGGGCCGCCGCCGCGCCGCGCCTTCAGTTCGCACACGACAGCGACCACCTCAGGGTCGGCGACGGACTGGATGCGGCGCTTGCCGCTCTTGGCGATGTAGTCGAAGACGAGGATGTCGCCCTGTACCTTGACGTGGGACTTGCGCATCGTCGCCAGTCCGTAGGTCTGGTTCTCCTCGGCGTAGCCCTCGGTGCCGATGCGGAAGAAGCCCAGGTCGAGCAACCGGGCCGCGCAGGCGAGGACCCGGGCACGGGTGAGGCCCTCGGTCGCCAGGTCGGCGGACGCTTGTTGGCGGATGCGAGGAAGGGCCTGGGCGAAGGCCAGCATGTGGTCGAACTTCTCCCCGTCACGCCGAAGCCGCCAGAGATCGTGGTAGCGGTATTGCTTGCGGCCCTTCGCATCAGTGCCAACGGCCTGGATGTGGCCCATGGGATGGGCACAGATCCACACGTCCGACCACGCCGGCGGGATCACGAGGCTCTTGATGCGCTCGAGCGTCGGCGGATCGATGACCACGTGGGCGTTCTCGTCGAGGTATCGGAATCCCCTGCCCGCCTTGCGACGCGTGATGCCGCTGGCCGAGCAGTCCACCCGCTTCAGGCGAGGCATCTGGCACTCACGCGATCCGGCCTTCGCCCTTGACGTTGGCGCCGCGTTCCGTTGCTTCCTTTTCGGCGGCGGCAACGGCGGGGTCGACCTCGAGCTCGTTGGCAGCTGACTCTTCTTCGAGCGTCGGCATCGGGCCGGCGTCGGCGGGCATCTGGGCCTCACGCCGCTCGGCCTCGCGTGTCTCCTGACTGACGGTGGTGCGGTCGTGCTCGGTCACGGACGACTCCTCGGTTCGGGCGGTGCAGCCCCGATCTACCCGACAGGCCGGGCCGGCACACTCCGTTCATCGGGATCGCCGCCGACCACCGCTCGCTTGGAGATCCGGATGATGCTCCGACCGTCCTCGACGCGGGTCGTGAGGTCGTCGGCGAGCTCCTGGACGAGAAATAGGCCCCGTCCTTGCTCGGCCTCCGGGTCGGGCAGCTCATGGCCCGGCGCGCCCGACCAGCTGATCGAACCACCGTCGTCACTCACCTCGATGAAGACGGCGTCCTCCTCGACCCAGGCCAAGAGATGAACCGAACCGGGCGCGCCGGTCGCGTGGCGCACGGCGTTGCTGCACAACTCGGAGACCGCCAGCAACAGCGCGTCGACGGCGTCGGCTTCGACCGGAACCAGCTCGAGCCAGTCACGAAGAAGGTGGCGCGCCAACGGCACGGCGGCGGCCTGCGGTGAGAACTGGTGGGAGAACGGGGCCAACACATGGAGGGGCAACGTCCCCGGCGACCGCCGTCGAAGAACGAGGGCCAGCGAGTCGTCGTGCCGGGCCGCGTCGGCCAACTGCCGCTCGACGAGTGCTCGGGCCAGCGAGGTGGCTGGATACGTTGCCGTCGCCGCGGCCGCCGCCGCCAGTGTCGTCAGTCCTTCGAGAATGTCCTTGGTCGCCTCGATGAGCCCATCGGTGTAGACGATCAAGGTGTCCGACCGTTCGAGGCGGACGTGGACGACCTCGGAGGAGCCGGCGCCGGGCCAGCCGATGGGAATGCCGGGAGCGGCGATCTCCCGGACCGTTCCGCGACTGACGAGCAGCGCCGGCGGGTGGCCGGCGCCGGCGAGCAGGAGGTCGCCGGTGTTCGGGTCGTAGTGGGCCACGACCAGCGTGGCGACGAGCTCCGGGTTCTGGGCCGTGACGAGGACGTCGGCCCGCCGAACGAGATCGCTGAGCGGGCAGCCCTCGACGGCGAGGAGGCGGAGGGCGTGGGTCACGGACAGGGCGTGCTTGGTCGCTTCCACACCCTTTCCCATGACGTCGACGACTACGAGGTGCAGCTGGCCGTCGGGGAGCGTGATCCAGTCGTACAGGTCGCCGCCGGTGGGCGCGCTGGGGTCGGCGGCCACGTAGTGGACCCCGAGCTCCGTGAAGGGCACGACCGGTGCCGGCGGCCTGACCGCTTCTTGGAGGGCGTGCACGACCTCCTTGCCGCGGGCCTCGACCTCGGCCATGCGCGCCAGCGTGGCCGAGTTGTCGAGAGCGACGCCGAGGTGGGCGGCGAGGGCGACGAGGCTCTCGACCAGCGCGTCGTCGAGCGTCGTCGGACGTCGGTCACCGACGAACAGGGCACCCTGCGCAAGACCGTCCCGGGACATGACGGGAACGACGAGCAGGGAAGCCAATGGCAAGACAAGTTGGAGGTGGTCGGCCACCGGCAGGCTCCGCTCGGCCGCGGCCAAGTCGGGAAGGACGATCGGCACGCCGGTGTCGATTCCCGTCCGGAGCACCACTGACGTACGGGGGTCGGCCACTTTGGAGAAGTCGAAGCCGTCGCCGCTCGACGACCAGGTCGGCGATCCGTGACGGGGGAGGAGGCAGATCGCCGCTTCGGGGAGCCCGGTGAGGTCCCGTGCGGCCTGCTCGGCCCAGGCCAGCGCCCGCTCCGTATCGGGCTCGCCGTGGAGGGCTTTCGCCGCTTGCGCCAGCACGACCAGGCGGCCGGCGTCGAGGCCGGGATCGGGGGTCAACGGTATCGCCATAGATCGGCGGATCAGCCTAGGAGCCGTCGGCGCGAGACGTGTTTCGGTTCCAGGACCAGCCATCGCCGAAGGGAGTGGAGAGGAGCCGTGCGTCGACGGCGTCGAGCAGGCGGAGCACCCGCCGTTCCCCGGCGCGGAGCTGGTCGTCGATCTGGCCGACGAGCGAGGTGGCATACAGCGCATGCAGCGGCTGGGGGCGGCCTGTCCGGTCGAGCGGGACGAGAACTTTGTCGGATGGACGCCACTGCTGGCGCAGCCAGCGGAAGAGGGGGGGTGAGGCGTTCGGCAGGTCGACCGCCAGGACGGCGAGGAGGTGGCACCCATCGTCATCGGACCGCCGAAGTCCGGCGAGGATTCCCGCCAGCGGACCGGCCCCGCGGTGCACCTCGCCATCGTCGACTTCGGCGCGCCCGAGTGATCCGAGGCGTCCGTCCGTCCCCGTGGCGATCAGCACCGGCCGAGCGCCCGAGGCGTCCAGCGCGCGGGCGGCGCCGTCGAGTGCCGTGCCCCCATCCGGATGCGAAAGCGTGGCCTTGTCGATCCCCATCCGACGGCTGGCCCCACCGCACAACACCAGACCGGCCATGTCGGGTTGTTCCCGACCGGAAGGATCATTGGTGTCGCCGGGCGAACTCTGGTTCATGGCCCATTGTGGGCGTGCGAGGGGAGTGCGCGGTGGCGAAGCGAGCGGGGCCGCACCTCGAGTGCGTCGGGTGCGCATGCCGATCCTGCTGGCCTTCGTCGCCACCGACGGCCTCCGTCGAACGGTCACCTGCCCGGTCTGCGATCACGTCCACCTCTGGGTGGTCGCCGAGGTTCGCGGTCGGGACGGCGGCGGCTCCGGGATCTGGCTCGGTTCTTCGGTAGAGTGAGCGCCCGCCGGGGCCGTTAGCTCAGTTGGCAGAGCACCTGCTCGACACGCAGGGGGTCAGAGGTTCAAGTCCTCTACGGCCCACTTCCCCCCTCTGACCAGGGAAAACGTAGAGGTCAGAGGGGGAGCGATGAAATGCACACCGCTGCGACAGCGGATAACTGGCAGTACACCAGCGGCGAGTTCGACGCTCTCGCGGCCGAGCTCGGCGTGACGTTGTCGCTGGGCCGCAAGGGCCAGTGCTGGGACAATGCGGTCGCCGAATCGTTTTTTTGCTCGCTACCTCGCCCACTTCCCCGAGCTGGTCCAGCTTTTCGGTGGATCGGCTCTCGCGACGGATAGCGCCGACTGCACCGAGGGCTACGCCGGCACCGCCCTTTGGGTCGCTCCCGGCTCGGAGTTCGACGAGGAAGCGGTCGGGACGCTGCTCCAGGAGAGCATCGACGACGAACGCCAAGAGACCGCGTTCGCTTTCCTGGGCTTGATGGACGAGCACCACCCGAAGGACAGGACCCGGTGTGGTATCTCCCCTTCATCGGCGTGGACCCAAGCCACCAAAGCCGGGGACACGGATCTGCCCTCCTCGAGGTCGGGGTGGCGCGCGCCGATCGAGATGGCCTCCCCGCGTATCTAGAGGCCAGCACCTCGCGTAACCGTGCTCTTTACGAGCGGCATGGGTTCGAGGTCGTCGGTGAGATCCAAGTCGGGGACTCCTCGCCGATGTGGCCAATGCTCCGCCCTGCCGGAGGCTGACCGAGCCACTCAGATAACTATCGGTACTCGACGATCTCGTCGATGAGATCGAGCAACTCCTGGACGTCGGTGACCACCATGACCGGCGCGTGACCCTCGTCGACCCGAGGCTCAGTCCGCTGCAACGAGGCCCCGGGCGCTCTGCGGACTGGCCCTCGCATGCGTGGCCGAGGAGGGCGATGGCCTCTCTGACATCCCTCAGGGCCGTCGTGAGATTGTCCGTGCATTGACCTTTTTCACCGCCTCGATCAACGTCTCCTCCAACCCGAGAGACGCCGTGAGAAAGGACTCGGCGCGGGTTCCGTCGACCACCGTTTGGTGCCTTGGACGAGAAGGGCGGGAAGGTGCCGCTTGTTTCGCCGGATGGCCGGCTTCCCGAGACCACGCTGCGCTGGGTCCTATTTGACGACGACTGTGCCGACCATTTGTGGGTGGAGTACACAGGCGTAGGGATATTTGCCGGGCTTGGTGAACGTCACCGAGAAGGTGTCGCCAGGGTTGAGGGCACCCGACGAGTGGAATCCACCTTTGCCGTCCCATTTCCCTGCGTCGGCTTCGATCGGTGGAGGCGACTCCTCCTGGCGATTCGTATCCTGCTTCGGTACGTCGAACCCAACCGGCTCGTGAGACTGCGGGTCCCACACCACCGAGCCATCCTTCTCCTTGACTCGGAAGATCGGGAAGTACTTCGGCACGTTGAAGCTCACGGTGTGAACAAAACCGTCGAAGGTCCACGTCACCTTTTCTCCGACCTTCGCCGTCTGCTGCTTGGGCAGGAATTCATTGATGATCACCTGCGACATGTTCTCCGGATCGACTGCCCGGCCCGCCAGCGGAAGCGTGACCCCCTCGACCTGCGCTCCCGGCTTGACCGAGCGCGCCTGCTTCGCTTTGGCTGCGGGTTCGGCGGCGTCCGCCTCGATTTCCTTCCGAGCTTGCTTTGACACCTCGGACTGCGACGGAATCTTCGTCCCGGGCTCTACGACCTCCACCGATCCGCCCATGAAGATGAAGTGGTAGTTGCAGTAGTACTGGTACGTGCCGGGGGTCGCATCCTTGGCGATGTCGACGGTGAATACGTTCGCCCGCTCACCTTCGTACGGGATGAATCCGCTGTTGTATAGGGCTTGGCGTCCGTTGAACTCGGGCTGGGGACTGCCCTTCGTCGGGCACACCGCATCCAGGAGGACCGCATCTTTCTCCAGATCTCGGACCACCGGGGCGGCAGCGACGTCGTCGACGAAACACGGCTCGGCACCCGCCGCGGCGATCTCGAACCCCTCGGTCATCGCCGGGAACTTAGAAAACGTTTGTTCAACCTGATCGACCCTTTCCTGCGTCTCACCCGCAGCCAGAGCCGCCTCGGGCCCGTCATACTCCCGGAACGTCTCGAACGACTCGATGAAATCGTCGACGATCTTGCCCAACGTCACGCTGTGGGGTTCACCCGTCCAATCCTGGCGGAACTTCACCGAGTCGCCGGGTCGGATCTTCACGGCCCTCGGGTAATAGCTCAGAAAGGCGGAAGTGAACTCGTCGTGCTTGTAGTCGACGAGCACCGTTCGCACTTCGCCATCGCCGCCGTTCCCCGACGACGACGACTCACTCCCACCACCGCACGCACCAACCACCAATGCCAGCACTGCCAGCAACCAGATCCGTCGCACTTCACCCGCCCTTCCAGCGTAATTTCGGGGAGTGTATCGGCCACTCACGGGGGAGACTCAGCCGTCGACGTACCCCACTGTGGATGGAGTCGCATGGGATGTGTGGTCGCAGAACCACAGCGATTGCCCTTCATCGGCAACGTCCCGGCGCTTCGTCCATAGTCTCGCCGGATGAAATCGGCGACGGTTACCGCGAACGGCCTGGACTTCCGCGTTATCGACGAGGGCCAGGGCGAGCCCGTGGTTCTCCTTCATGGGTTTCCTGATACGGCACATATGTGGCGCCACCAGGTTCCGGCCCTCGCTGATGCGGGCTATCGCGTAATCGCTCCTGACCAACGGGGGTGCGGCCAATCGACTCGACCTGACGGGCTCGAAAGCTACGGCTACGAAGCACTGATGGGTGACATCATCGGGATCGTCGATGCGCTCGGAATAGAGCGATTCAGCGTCATCGGACACGACTGGGGCGCGGTACTCGCGTGGGCGATGGCCAGCTTCATGCCCGACCGAGTCGACCGCATGGCGGCTCTGTCATTTCCGCACCCGGAGGAGTTGTTCCCGATTGCGTCGGTTGAGCAAGCCCGACTGTCGTTCTACATGCTGCTGTTTCAGCACCCGGGCGTGGGTGAGGAGTGGCTGCGAGCGAACAACTGGAGGAACTTCCGGGCAGCCTGGGCTGGTGGAGACACAGACACCCAGATCGCAGAGCTCTCAGAGCCCGGCAAACTTGAATCTCGCATCGATTGGTATCGGGCGAACATCACCGCTGAGACGATGTTCACTCCTCAACCCGAAGTCATGCTGCCAGTCTCGATCCCGGTGTTGCTGGTGTACGGCGAGCGCGATCAGTTCCTGAGCGAGGAGTCCTTCCTCCGATCGGAGCCACGTTGTACCGGTCCATTTCGCTACGAGCGGCTCGACACCGGCCATTGGATGCAAAGCGAACAGCCACATGACGTGACCAGGCTCCTTCTGGAGTTCCTGGAGCCAGCGCCGCCGTCCTAACCGCCGAATCGCAATCGTCGCGCCAACACGCGACTTGTCCAGCCGCACGCCGATTGATTCTCCTGTGGATGTCAAGGGAAGTTGTGGCGGTCGGCGGCGGGTGCTGGGCAGGACAGGGATGGGCCACGTCGCTGGGCGGGCAGTCTCGTTTTAGGCCGATAGCGCGTCGTCCGCCGACCAGGCGGAGGTGTTGCTCGAGCGGCGGGCCGGCAGATCATTCGCAAGACAACGCCGGAGCGCGTCAGCCGGTAGTCGGGAGCCGGCCTCGCCGCTCGAAACTGTTCAGCTGCGGGGCAGCTGGCGGTAGACCTCTCGTGCGATGTAGCGCTTGAGCATGCGGATGATCTCGGGCTTGGAGCGGCCCTCTGCGGTGCGGCGTTCGACGTAGTCGCGGGTGCGGGCATCGGAGCCCATCCGGGTGATGGCGATGCGCCACAGGGCATGGTTGGCTTGGCGGTCGCCGCCGCGGTTGAGGCGGCGTCGGACGACCTTGCCTGAGGACGCGTCGATGGGCGACACGCCGCAGAGGTGGGCCCAGGCGGCCTCGCTGCGGAGGCGTTCGGGGTTGTCGCCCGCGGCGACCAACAGCGACGCGGCGGTGTCGGTGCCGACCCCGTAGAGGGTGAGCAGTTCGGGAGCGGTTGTTGCGACGAGCTCGGCGAGCTGGCCGTCGAGCTCGACCATCTCGGTGTCGAGGTGCAGGAGTCGACGGCCCAGGACCCGCAACGCAGTCTTCGTCGCG
>JBKJKM010000155.1:0-5858 GCA_046597375.1 Acidimicrobiales bacterium
CCCTCGAAGACCCGTACATCCTACTCGTCAGCTCGAAGATCAGCTCGGTCCGCGACCTGCTGCCGATCCTCGAGAAGGTCATGCAGTCGGCGAAGCCGCTGCTGATCATCGCCGAGGACGTCGAGGGCGAGGCCCTGGCCACGCTCGTCGTCAACAAGATTCGCGGCACGTTCAAGAGCGTTGCGGTGAAGGCGCCGGGCTTCGGCGAGCGCCGCAAGGCCATGCTGCAGGACTTGGCCATCCTCTCCGGCGGCCAGGTCGTCACCGAGGAGGTCGGTCTCAAGCTCGAGAACGTCACCCTCGACCTGCTCGGCTCCGCCCGCAAGATCGTCGTCACCAAGGACGAGACCACCATCGTCGAAGGCGGCGGCGCAGAGGACGAGATCAAGGGCCGCATCAACCAGATCAAGGCCGAGATCGAGAACACCGACAGCGATTACGACAAGGAGAAGCTCCAGGAGCGCCTGGCCAAGCTCTCCGGCGGCGTCGCCGTCCTCAAGGTCGGCGCAGCCACCGAGGTCGAGCTCAAGGAAGTGAAGCACCGCATCGAGGATGCGGTCTCCACCGCCAAGGCCGCCGTCGAAGAGGGCGTCGTCCCCGGTGGAGGCGTGGCCCTGCTCCGTTCGCAGGCCGCCATCCTCGACCGCATCGAGAAGCTCGAGGGCGACGAAGCCACCGGTGCCCGCATCGTGGCCAAGGCCGTCGAGGAGCCCCTCCGTCAGATCGCCGTCAACGCCGGTCTCGAAGGTGGCGTCATCGTCGAGAAGGTCAAGGACCTCAAGGGTGGCTTCGGCTACAACGCCGCCACCGGCGAGTACGAGGACCTGACCGACAAGGTGCCGGATGCCGCCAAGGTCACCCGGTCGGCCCTGCAGAAAGCCGCTTCCATCGCCGCTCTGTTCCTCACCACCGAAGCCGTCATCGTCGACAAGCCCGAAGAGGCCGGCGCAGGCGGCGGCATGGGCGGCGGGATGGACGACTACTAAGTCGTCGGTTCGCAGCGCCGGCGTAGCTGGCTCCGCTCACGTGCGGGCTGCTCGCTGGCGCTCCCGACGCCCGCCTCACGACACGAAGGCCCGTCCCCATCGGGGGGCGGGCCTTCTGCCTTTCGTGAAGCGTTTTGGTCGCCGCCGTCGCCTTGGCGATGCGTTTTGGCGACCAGAACGCTTCACGGGACGGCGGGACGGGCGGGTCGGGTCAGTCTTCGGTTTCGCCGCCGCGCTCGGTCTTGTCGCCGACGACGGCGAAGTTCTCGTCGAGTTGGACGTCGACCTGGTCACCGTTGTCGAGGGTGACCTCGACCTCGTAGAGGCTTTCCTCGTCACCGACCTCGGTCTCGGTGACCCGCCCGCCGCCCGTGTGAGCCAGCGCAGCGTCGGAGGCCCGCTGGATGTCGGAGGCGCTGATCGGCGTGTCGCTGGCGTCGTCGTCGCCGGCGCCGCCGGCCACAGCCACGCCGGCGGCGCCGACGGCGGCCGATCCGACGAGTGCGCCGATGACGATCATCCTGGTCCTGCGTCGCATGGTTCCTGCTTTCGGAAGGGGATGTCGTCCATTCTCCAGATCGAGGCTGAACCCCACCTGAGCGCGAACGTACCCTCTTCAGCCCCCGTTCAGCCGGGCGCTGCGACACTGACGGTCACCATGAAGCTGCTCCTGGTGGAGGATGACCGGAAGATCTCCGCCGCCGTCCAGCGCGGTCTCGAGGCCGAGGGCTTCCGGGTCGAGGCCGCCTTCGACGGGAACGAAGGGGTGTGGCGGGCGAACGAGGGCCACTACGACGTGATCCTCCTCGACCTCATGCTGCCGGGCCGCAACGGTTTCCAGGTCTGCGCCGACCTCCGGGCCGCCGGCAACTGGACGCCAATCCTCATGCTCACCGCCAAGGACGGCGACCTCGATGAGGCCGAGGCCCTCGACACCGGCGCCGACGATTACCTCACCAAGCCCTTCTCGTTCCCGGTCCTCGTCGCTCGGGTACGGGCCCTCATCCGCCGCTGCTCCGAACGCGACCCGGCCCCGGTCCAGGCGGGCGCCGTCCGCATCGACCCGGTGCGCCGCCGGGCCTGGCGACTCGACGACGTGGTCGCCTTGACGGCCCGCGAGTTCGACATCCTCGAATACCTGCTGCGCCGCGCGGGTCGGGTCGTGTCCAAGGACGACCTCCTGGCCGGCGTGTGGGACGCCGAGTTCGAGGGCGATCCCAACATCGTCGAGGTCTACATCGGCCGGCTCCGGCGCAAGTTCGGTGATGGATGCATCGAGACGCTTCGGGGCGCCGGTTATCGGCTGGTCGATGATGCTTGACCGTCGCAGCGTCCGGTTTCGCATCACGGCCACCGCGACCGTGGCGGTGCTCGTCGTGCTGGGGGTCACCGGGATCGGCCTCGTGTTGGCACAGCGCCGTGTGCTCACCGACAACCTCACCGAGTCGCTGGCCCTCAGCGCCTCGACCCTTGCGAAGGGGATCGAGGATGGCTCGTTGTCGGACGTCCTCACCGGGTTCGGCGATGGGGACGCAGTCGCGCAGATCGTCGACCGGTCCGGCCGCGTCATCGCCGCCACGGCCAACCTCGAAGGCGAGCGCCCCATCGCCGGCCCCGCGCCATCGACCGGCTCGCTCATCACGACCGTCGAACGGCTCCCGCACGACGAAGCCAGGTTCCGCGTGCTGACGCGCCGAGCCGGCACCTCCACCATCCACGTCGGTTCGGGGCTCGACGACATCGAGGAGAGCACGCGGACCCTGTCCCGCTCCCTCGCTGTCGCCGTCCCCGCCGCCGCCATCTTGTTGGCCGCCCTCGTGTGGTGGTTGGTCGGGCGCACGCTTCGGCCCGTCGAGGCCATTCGGAGCGAGGTCGCCGGCATCGGCGGCGCCGACCTGGCCCGCCGGGTGCCCGAGCCGGGAACGGGTGACGAGGTCGATCAGCTGGCCCGAACCATGAACGCCATGCTCGGCCGGCTCGAGTCCTCGTCCGATCGACAACGCCGCTTCGTGGGCGACGCCTCCCACGAACTACGGAGCCCACTCACCCGCATGCGCACCGAACTCGAGGTCGATACGGCGGCGACGCGCGAGGTCACCCACCGCAGCGTCCTCGACGAAGTCGTGGGCATGCAGCGCCTCGTCGACGACCTGCTCGCCCTCGCCCGCGACGCCAACGCGGTGCCACGGCGCGAGCGCATCGATCTCGACGACATCGTGTTGCGGGAGGCCGGTCGTCTTTGCGCCGTCTGGCCGGGCGCGGTCTCGGTCGACGTGAGCGCCGTGTCGGGCGCGCAGGTCGACGGCGACCCCGACCAGCTCGCCCGCATCGTGACGAACCTCCTCGACAACGGTGGCCGTCACGCCGCCTCCGCCGTCACGGTGACGTTGGTGGAGGAAGCCGCCGGCGGCTCGGCCGTGCTCACGGTGGCCGACGACGGACCGGGCATTCCCGCGGCCGATCGAGAGCGGGTCTTCGAGCGCTTCACCCGTCTCGACGACGCCAGGTCGGCCGCCGACGGCGGCTCCGGCCTCGGTCTCGCCATCACCCGAGAGCTCGTCGAGACCCACGGCGGGACGGTCACCGTCGACGCCACTGCCGGCGGCGGGGCTCGGTTCGTCGTGCGGCTGCCGTTGGGCGAGTCGTACGATTCGTCCCCGTGACGACCTTGGCGGGGACCCAACGACAGGCGACGATCAGTTCGTGGAAGGCCTACCCGGCCGAGCCCGACGACTGGTACTCGCCGGAGGAGATGGCGAAAGCCGACGAGTACGGCAAGCCACTGCGCAAGGTGCTGGCCGTCGGCGGTGTCGTCGGTTTCGCAATCAGCGTGGCCGTGGTCCTCCTCGACGTCGCGCCGAAGCTCATCGAGTCGCTCGGCGTCGCCAACTGGGTCCTCGGGCTGGTCGTCGGCATCGCCGTGGTCCACGTGACGAACAGCGTCGCCGGCCTCCCTTTCGGCGTCTGGCGAGAGCTCATCTACGACAAGAGGTGGGGCTTCTCCAAGCAGACGACCACGGGTTTCATCCTCGACGAGGTGAAGTCGCTCCCGCTCGTGCTCGTGCTCTACCTGCTGCTGTTCGGTCCGCTCTTCGCCGTCATCCGAAGCAACGATCTGTGGTGGTTGTTGGGCTGGGCGGTGTTCGCCGTCGTGCAGGTGACGATCGGCATCCTGTTCCCGATCGTCGTCTTCCCCCTCTTCAACAAGTACACCCCGCTCGAGGAAGGCGACCTCCGCGACGAGATCCTCGCCACCGCCCGCAAGGCCGACGCCGACATCACCGAGGTGTTGGTCGAGGACAGCTCCAAGCGCGACACCCGACCCAACGCCTACGTCGCCGGTATTGGCAAGGTGCGCCGGGTGGTGCTCTTCGACAACATGCTGCGCTATCCGACGCCCGCCATCGTCAGCGTCATCGCCCACGAGATCGGGCACTGGAAGCAGCGCCACATCCTGCGGACGATCCCCATGGCGCTCGTCACCACCTTCGGAACGTTCGCCGCGCTCGGCGTGCTCATGGAGAACGACACGATCCTCGATCTCGCCGGCGTCGAGACCCCCGGCGACCCGGGCGCCCTCCCGCTGTTCTTGCTCCTCTTCACCTTGCTCGGCAAAGTGACGGGACTGGCGGCGGCGTGGCTCACCCGCGTGCATGAACGTCAAGCCGACCTGTTCGCCTACGAGCTGTTGGGATCGCCCGCTGAGCTCAAGGACTTCTTCCACGACATCTCCGTCGAGAATCTGATGGACCTGCGCCCATCGCGCGCCCGCCGGATCAAGGCGAGCCATCCCCCGATGGCGGAACGGATGGCGATGGCCGAGGCCTGGAAAGCGACGTCGACCACGGCCTGATTCCGACGGCGGCGGCGCCGAGCACGGCCAGGAGCCCCCACGTGGCGAACAGGATCGCCTCCTGCGGCAGCTGGTCAGACTCGACCGGCCCGAGAGTGCGGGCGGTGCCGCCGAAGGGACGCGTCGGTGTCGTTGTCGCCAGGTCGTCCTGTCCGGCGATGTCGGCGGCCGTCGCCGCCGCGTCCTCCGGTGGTGCCTGCAACACCATCTCCTCCGACGGTGGTGGAGGCGGCGCCACGCCGGACTCGATCCGCAACGTGAAGAGGGTTGAACGGAGCCCGAGCGATGCGTCGAAGGCCAGGCCGGTGACGGTCTTCGGACCCGTAGTTCCCTCGAGCACGACTTCGATGGCCCGGCCACTCGGACCGGCGCGCGCCACCCGCACGTCCGTCAGGTCGCCGCCGTAGCCGAGTCGAGCGGCGACGTCGCGCAACGACACTGTCACCGTCCACGGCAACGGGTCCTTGGTCAGATAGGGAGCGGCACGGAGGTACGGGATCGAACCATCGGTCACGCCGAACCCCTCCTCGCGGCTGGCGGAGATGCCGCCACCGTTGGCCGAGTACACGGCGGAGATCAGGGATCGCTCGAACACCAGCACCTGCTCCCGGGAATCGTCGACGGCCTTGTTCATCGCCGCGTACTCAGCCTGGGCGCCGAGGTAGACCTGGCAGCGCTGGGTGTCGCACACCTCGCCCCCGACGGCCATCGCCCGCATGGCGTAGGTGCGAGCGGCGATGGCCTGGGCCCGCAACGCCGCTGGCGGCCACGTCGGATCGCGCACCTCGCCCATGCCCTTGAGGTAGGTCTCGAGGTCGACGGAGTTGACGAAGCGCAACGTTCCCGCCGCCGCCGTCGCCTCGATGACCCCGCGATAGCGCCGCTGCCGCACGGGCAACTCGACCGTGCCGTTGCCCGACGGCACGGCGACCAGCGGGCGCGCCGTCGAAGGAGCCGACGGGCCCGGCTGGGCCGGCGGGGATGATGTCGCCGGTGACGGCGCCGTGGTCGCCGGCGGG
>JBKJKM010000247.1:0-5506 GCA_046597375.1 Acidimicrobiales bacterium
GCCGCCACCCGCACCAACGACGCCGCTGGCGCCGCCCGCACGGCCATCGCTTCCCGCACCTGCACCCCAGCCCGAGCCGGAGGAGACGCCCGCCGAGCCGGTCCCCGCCGAGCCGGCACCCGCAGCTGCGCCTGCCCCTGAGCCCGAGCCGTCCACGCCGAGCGCGGAACCGGTGCCGGTGACGCAGCCGCACACCCTGGTGACCCAGCCCGTGTCGTCGACGTCGCCGACCGATGACCATGCGCCGGTCGAGCTCGCCGCCGGGTTGGCGGTGGTGGCGCTGGCGTTGGCGACGATTCGGGTGAGGCGCCCCCGCTAGCCTCCGGAGCCGTGCCCCTCGACTGGAAGGCGCCGCTGCGACCGGCGGTGGCGAAGCTGCGCAAGCGGCTCGTGTCGGCGACGTCGTTCTACGACATGCCCGCCGACCAGGCCCTCCACGTCGCCTACGAGGTGATGCTGCGGCGCCCACCCGACCACGGCACGATCACCGAGCACCTCCACCAGCTCGAGGCCGGCACCCTTCCGCGTGACGAGCTGACCCAGCGGTTGCGGGGGAGCGAGGAGTTTCGGCTCTGGACGAAGTTCCAGGGGCCGGCCCTCCCCCACAGCCTCCACATCAGCCGGTGCGAGTTCATCCAGAGTCTGCCCAAGGCGGCCCGGATTCTCGACGTCGGTGGCGCCCACCACAACACCAAGCAGGGGGCGCTCGTGGCCATGGGCTACCCCTACGACTTCGATGAGCTCACCATCGTCGACCTGCCGTCGGCCGACCGCCACCCGCTCTATCGCAGCCCCGAGCACCACGACGCCATCGACAGCCACCTCGGCCCCGTCCGCTACCGCTACCACTCGATGTCCGACCTCAGCGGCTACGAGGACGAGAGCTTCGACCTCGTCTACAGCGGCCAGTCGATCGAGCACATCCCGCCGGCCGACGGACGCTCGCTCCTCGCCGAGATCCGCCGCATCCTCGTGCCCGGTGGGTACCTCGCCATCGACACGCCCAACGCCAAGGTGTGCCGACTGCAGCAGGACGAGTTCATCGATCCCGATCACGACGTCGAGTACACCCACGCCGAGATGGTCGAGCTGCTCGAGGGGGCCGGACTTCCGATCGTCGAGGCCAAGGGCTTGAACTACATGGGGCGGGCCGTCGCCGCCGGCCGCTACGACGCCGACGAGGTCGCCGGGAACCAGGGCTTGTTCGCCGAGATCGACGACTGCTACCTGTTGGCCTACGTGGCCCGCAGGACGTAGCCCACGCCCCGTACCGTCTGGATCAACGAGCCCGCCGTCCCGAGCTTGCGGCGCAGCGACGAGATGTGGACCTCGACGAGGTTCTGGTCGTAGCCCTCGAAGCCCCACACGCGGGTGAGCAGGTCGGACTTCGACGCGACTCGTCCAGATTGGCTGGCCAGGTTGGTGAGGAGCTCGAACTCGATGCGGGTGAGCTCGATCAGCTCGCCCTCGACGAACACTCGCCGGCCGGACGTGTCGATCTTCACCCGGTCGACCTCGATGACGTCGCTGTCCATCGGCCCCCGTCGACGCAAGACCACCCGCAGGCGTGCCAACAGCTCGGCCAGGACGAAGGGCTTGGCCAAGTAGTCGTCAGCGCCCGACTCGAACCCGGCAAGCCGATCCTCCACCCCAGACCGTTCGGTCAGAAACAGAAACGGCAGGTCGGTGCGCTGGCGAATGCGACGGGCCAGGGCCAGGCCGTCGGGCCCGTCTCCCAGATGGATGTCGAGCACGGCGACGTCGGGCTGGAAGGCCTCGATGGCCTGCTCACCAGTGTGGGCGTCGACGGCGGACCGGACCTCCCACCCCTCGCGTTCGAGGGCCGCCTGCAACAGCTCGCGCAGGCTCTGGTCGTCCTCCACCAGGAGGATGCGTGCCGGGTGTGCAGGCATCACCGTTTGATCGGTCATCTTCAGCCCATCTTCAGGCAAACACCAGGCTTCCTTCAATCGGCGAGCCGACACTGCGAGCAGAAGGCGGGAGTACAGGCGGGGTTACCGGAGCGCTCACTCGGCAGAAGTGGGCGCTTCGGTTGCGTCAGTCGCCGGCGGCTTCGGTCCAATCGGCGGCCTGCTGCACGAAGGCGCCAAAGTCGCCGAGCCGGCCGAGGAAGGCGATGACCCGAGCGTCGTCGACATCGATGTAGCCGTGCACCAAGACGTTGCGGAACCCCACGGCGGCAGCGATGGCCTCGCCGGTGGGGCCGTCAAGAACCCCGCGCGTGGCGATGAGACGAACGGCGTCGGCGTTGCTGGCGGGCGGTCCCCAGCCTTCGGAGGCGCAGAAGTGCTGGGCCACGTCGAGGCAACCTTCGATGGCGGTGATGAAGACGTACTTGAGCGCCGCCAACTTCTCCCGGTCGCCAAGGAGCAGGTCGGCGTCGAGGCCCGCGCGTTCGCGGAGGAAGGCGAGATCGTCAGCGATCGCCTGGAGCAGCCGGCGGACTCGACGGCGATCAACCACGGGAACGCAGGAAGACTTCGTCGAGCCGGCGCTGGCGCTCCTCCTCATCGAGATAGACGAGGCGAGTCGTCGCTTGCCACTGGACGCGGGCCGGAGGGTCGTCGTCGAACAGCAACCGGCCGGCCAGCGCGACCCGCCCCGCCAGCTCGAGCGGCGCACCGTTGAGAACGAGCAGGTCGACGCCTGCCGGCACCGGGACGTCCCAGGGATCCGGCGGCGGCTCTGCCCACCACGCCGCAACGTCGAGGTCGGAGTGCGGACCGTCGGTGCCGGCGACCACGCTCCCGAACAGGAAGCCGAAGCTCGCGCCGGCGCGGCGGAGCAGGGAGATCACGGCTTCGGAATCGACGCCCGAAGGATCCCGACCTGCCATGGCCGTCATCGTAGGGCTGGGTAGCCTCACGGCCATGGCGAGCGATCCGGAAGACGTCGTCACGGCGCAACACCTCCGGCGCTGGAGCGAGTCGCTGGCCGGCATCGCCCGCACCGGGCTCGGTTTCACGCAGTCGCTCTACGAGCGAGAGCGCTACGAGGAGATCCTGAAGGTGGCAGCCGACATCGGCGTGGCCGCCGGCCACGAGCTCGAGAGCGAGGTCCTGGCCGAGGAGTGGATGAAGATGGTCGGCGACGGCGTCGCCGGCTACGTCACGCCGAAGATCGCCATTGGCGCCGTCGTGGGCAACGACGCCGGCGAGATCCTCCTCGTGCAGCGGGCCGACTCCGGCGTGTGGCTCTACCCGACCGGCTGGGCCGACATCGGTTACTCGGCATCCGAGGTGGCGGTCAAGGAGGTGCTCGAGGAGACGGGCATCGAGGTCGAACCCGTGCGCCTCGTCGCCGTTCTCGACGGGCTACGCCTCAACTTCACGACCGTCCCGCTCTACTCGCTGGTCTTCCAGTGCCGCAGAACGGGCGGCGAGCTCAAGGCCCATCCCCTCGAGTGCCGCGACGTCGGCTGGTTCGCCGAGGACGCCCTGCCCACGCCGCTCGCCGGGGTCGAACGCTGGGGGGTCGCCGCCTTCGCCGCCATCAGGGGAGAGCCGCTCGCCGTCGCCTTCGACCCCCCGAGGCCCGGCGTCTGGCGCAGCTGACCGTCGCCACTCACGGCTCGACCACGTCGGTGACGGTGATCGTGAACGACTCTTCGAAGAAGAGCCCGTCGACATCGGTGGTGCGGACCCGAATGGTGTAGCTGGCCTGGGTCTCGAAGTCGAACGAAGCGTTGGCCCGGAGGGTGTTACCGAACATGTTGAACGCACCGTTGTCGGTGTCGCCGACGCCGGCGACGAGTGTGTAGGTGTGTGTTGCGCCCGCGTCGGGGTCGGTGGTGGTGAGGGTGCCGACGGTCGCATTGGCGCCAGCGTTCTCGGCGATCGTCAAGTTGGACAGCGCGATGTCGGTGGGAGGATCGTTGACGGCGCCGACGGTCAACACGAAGGTGTCGGTGGCGGTGGCGCCGTTGGCGTCGGTGACGGTGAGGGTGATGGTGGTGGCGCCGGTCTGGTTGGCGGCGGGTGTGGCGGTGAGGGTGCGGTTGGCGCCGCTGCCTCCGACGACGAGCGCGCTGTTCGCCACGAGGGTGGTGTTCGACGAGGTGGCCGACAGGGTGAGGGCGGCGGCGGGCGTTTCGACGTCGCCGATCGTGACGTCGATGGCGGGTGTGGTGGTGGTGTCTTCGGGGGTGGCCGAGTCGGCGACGTTTCCGATGGTCGGGGGATCGTTGACCGGCGTGACGGTGACGGCGATCTCGGCCGTCGACGTGTCGCCGTCGACGTCGGTGACCCGGTACCGGAACCGGTCGATCCCGTTGGTGTCACCCGTCGGCGTGTAGGTGATCGAACGGTCGGCGTTGACGACGGCGGTACCCGACGCCGGGTTGGTCACGACGTCGACGGTGATGCCGCCGTCGTCCAGGCCGAGATCGTTGTCAAGCTCGCCGATGCGCACTGACGTGTTCTCGTTCGTGGTCGTCTGGTCGTCGACGGCCAGCGGCACGACGTTCAACACGATGCGGGGCGTGGTGGCCATGCCGACGATCGGCTTGTTGAGCGGTTCGCCACCCCTCGAACCGAGGAACGGGGCATCACCGAAGGCGAAGATGCCGCCATCAGTCGAGACGAGCCGGTAGCCCGCGCCACTCGGGCTCGATCCCATGCCGACGACGGGAGCGTTGAGCGGCCCGCCGACCGAACCGAACGACGCCGAGTCGCCGAAGGCGAGGACCCGCCCGTTGGCCGCCGCCATGCGATAGCCCTGGCCCGTCGGCGACGTCGTGAGCGCGAGCACCGGGGCTCCGATGCTGGTCGACCCACCGGAGCCGAAGAAGGTCGCGTCGCCGAAGGTGAAGATGCCCCCGTCACTGGCCACCAGCCAGTACCCCGTGCCGGTCGGGGTTGACGCCATGCCGGCGATGGGCCGGTTCAGGATGATGTCGCCGGTCGACCCGTAGAAGGCGGCGTCTCCGAAGCTGAAGATTCCGCCGTCGGTGGCGACGAGCCAGTACCCCCGACCGGTGGGCGTGGGTGACATGCCCACGATGGGCTTGTTCAGCGCAATGGCACCGGTGGACCCGTAGAAGGCGGCGTCGCCGAAGCTGAAGATCCCGCCGTCGCTGGCGACGAGCCAGTACCCCCGACCGGTGGGCGTGGGTGACATGCCCACGATCGGCTTGTTGAGGGCGATGGCGCCGGTGGACCCAAAGAACGCGGCATCGCCGTAGGAGAAGATGCCGCCGTCGGTGGCTACGAGCCAGTAGCCCTCGCCGCCGGTGACCGACCGCGCCCGCTGGATCGGCCCGAGCGTGTAGCGATCTGGCCCGACGGCCGAGAAGATGGCGCCCGCCGCCGCGCTGACACACAACACCATCGCCGCCAACAACAACCGCGCCCGCCTCGAACTCGCGGTTCTCACGCGAACTCCGTCTCCGTCCAAATCGCGACAGCCCGGGTAGATCTCTGCGGCCGCAGGAAGTTGGCGTCCAGACGCGGCCGGCGCGACCCTTGCGTTCGTCTTCGGAAGTCCG
>JBKJKM010000260.1:0-4312 GCA_046597375.1 Acidimicrobiales bacterium
GTTCCTCAACTTCGACATCAAGCAGACGGCACCGGCCGTGCCGTCGTACGAGCGTCCGCTGGCCGAGGCGCTGTTGCGCCATGACCGGGTCGGCTCCACGGTGGTGGCTTCATTCAACGACCTTGCGACTGACCGGTTCCGCCAGTTCGCCCCGGACATCCACACCTCGCTCGGCACCAACGGCACGGCCGAGTTCTACCGAGCCTTCCGGAGCGGGCAAGTGCCGCCGCCGACGCCCGCCGTCGCCCTGCAGGTGCCGCGCACCTTCGGCGATGTCGTGGTTGTCGACGAGTCGTTCGTCGCCGCCGCCCACAACGCCGGTCTCGCCGTGCATGTCTGGACGATCGACGACGAGAACGAGATGGCGGGGCTGGCCGACCTCGGGGTCGACGGCATCATGACCGACCGGCCCTTGGCCCTCGAGGCCGTGCTGCAGACGAGGGGCCTGGCCTACGAGAAGGCGTGACCTGCCGTCTTCGTGAGCACGAGGTCGGCGACGATGCGCGTCGGGAGGATGTGCTCCGTGAGGTTCACGAGGTTGACGCCCGTCCAGACGGAGTCGGCGATCTGTCGCCGCTGCACGTCGTCGAGGTCGGCGAAGCGGGCGTAGAACGATGAGGTGTCGGTTTCGGCGGCGTCCACCAGTTGGAGGAAGCGGCGCACGAACCACGAGCGCACGAGTGGCTCGTCGGCGTCCACGAAGATCTTGAGGTCGAGGTGTTCGGCGATCTCGGGTTGGAGCGCGTTGACACCCTCGAGAACGACGACGTCGAACCCACGCTCCACGACCAGTTCCCGTCCCGGCTCACGGTCGTAGGTGATGTGGGAGTACACCGGCATCGTCGCCGTCCGGCCTTGGCGCAATGCGTCCAGGAAGCTCGAGATGGCGTGTCGGTCGTAGGTGTCGGGGAACCCCTTCTGGGCGAGTAGCCCTTCGGCCGCCAATTCGTCATTGGGCCGAAGGAACCCGTCGGTGGCCACGACCTCCACCGTCGTTCCCTCCCGCCCGCCGAGCTCGCGTTGCAGCTCGGTTTTCAGGGCCTGGGCGAACGTCGACTTCCCGACGGCGACGGCGCCGCCGACGCCGACGAGAAACGGCGGACCATGCGGCCGCACCCCACTCCACACCCGGGCTGTGACGGTGGCGAGTGCTTCGCTCAGTCCGGTTCCGCCGACATGAAGGCCTGGGCCACCGTCGACCCGGCGGTACGCGCCAGGGTGGCGATGCGCCGACCCGGCTGCACTGCGTCCTTGACCGCTTTCAGTCGGGGACCGAGGTAGGCGGCGGTCTCGTCGAGATCGCGCACCGTCCAGGCCAGACCGAAGAATCGCAGAGGCGCATCGCCCGTCGGCTCCACCGGACCGACCACCTCGAGCACCACCTCCCCGAGCTTGAAGAACGCCTGCTGGCGCGGCTGCTCCACCGTGCCCGTGTCGCGCACCCGACGCAGGTCGAGCCCAGCCCCCTCGAGTCGCTCGATGGTGCGGCCGAGGTCGGGCGTCACCACGACCAAGTGATCGAGAGCGACGACCCCGTTGGGATGGTCCGGGGTCGGTTCGGCCGGCAGGACCGGGAGCCCGAAGGCGGCGCCGTCGATGCCGTCGATGCCGTCGGCGATGCCCCGGAGCGACCAGTCCCGGACGCCTTTGGCCGTTCCGCCGAGCACGTGGCGCACGCCACTCACGTGGGCGTCCCCGTCGGCCACGACGAACCCGAGGTCGGTCCAGAGGTCGGGCGGGTCGCCCACCAGCAGCGCTGCCAGCTCAGCCATCCGCCGGAACCTAATTCGCTTTGCGGGACGCCCGCCGGACGCCACACTCGCCCGATGCGCGCCGCGGTGGAGCTCCGACACCTCGACCTCGACATCGTCCGCACCGCCCTCGAGGAGAAGTCATGAGCCAGACCGTCAGTCCGCTCGACGTCCACGATGCGTCCGACGCCGAGCTCGCGTCCCTGTACGACCTCTCGGTGGCCGAGCACGATGAGCTGTGGTGGGAGGACCCGATGGAGCCCTTCGAGCAGTGGCGCAAGGAACTGGACGGGCCCTCCTGGCGCAAGGACCACCGGTGGGTGACGCGGGATGAGGAGTCCGGTCGCCTGCTCGGGAGCTCGACGCTCAAGATCGAGTACACCGAGACGAACCAGGATCAGGCGAGCCTTGCGCTCTACGTCCGCGAAGGATCCCGCCGTCGCGGCCTCGGCGCGGCGCTGACTCGTCCGGCGCTCGAGCTCGCAGAGACGGAGGGCCGCACGATGCTCGGGGGCGGCGGACCCACGGGGACGGCCGGCACCGATTTCGCTGACGCGGTCGGGGCCGTCTGCAAGATCGTCGAGCGCAAGAGCCGCATGGTGCTGGCCGATGTCGATCGCCCGATGCTCGAGGACTGGGTGGCGAGGGCGAAGGACCGGGCCGCGGGATACTCGATGCTGGCGTGGGACGGGCCCGTGCCCGAGGAGTACCTCGAGCGGTTTGTGAACCTCTCGATGGTCATGAACACCGCACCGCGCGACGACCTCCAGATGGAGGACTGGATCCACACACCCCGTCGTCAGCGCGAATACGAACAGCGCAGCGCGTCCCACGGCTACACGTGGTGGACGCTGGTCGTCCGCCTCGATGCGACCGACGAACTCGCCGGCTACACCGAGTTCTACTTCTCACCGGCCCACCCGGAGGCCGCCTGGCAGGAGGCGACGGCCGTCGATCCGACCCATCGCGACAAGGGCCTCGGGCGATGGCTCAAGGCCGTCAACGCCCTCCGTCTCCTCGACGAGCGCCCCGACATCCGCTACGTGGACACGTGGAACGCCTTCTCCAACCAACCGATGCTCGGCATCAACATCGCTATGGGATTCGAGGTCGTGAAGTCCTACAGCGACTACCAGATCCCGACGGCGGCCCTGAAGGAACGCCTCGGGCGGTAGTCGGCCCTCTACTTCTTGTTGCCGCGGTTGGGCTTCACACCGTGGTTGGCCTTCTTGCGGCGGGCGCGGTTCTTGGCCTTGACGGTTCGCTTCGACATGGGGGTCGAGGATACCGGCCCCCGGTAGCCTGCGCCCAAATGGAAAAGTTCGGGTTCGTCGGCCTCCCCAACGCCGGCAAGTCGTCGCTGTTCAACGCCTTGGCGGGTGGCGGCGCCCTCGCCGCGCCCTACCCGTTCGCGACCAAAGACCCCAACGTCGGGCGGGCGAGGGTGCCCGATTCCCGGCTCGACGCCCTGGCCGAGATGTCGAAGTCGAAGAACGTCGTCCACGCGGCATGCGAGTTCATGGACATCGGCGGATTGGTCGCCGGCGCCTCCAAGGGTGAGGGTCTCGGCAACAAGTTCCTCGGCGGGATCCGCGAGGTCGACACCATCGTCTACGTGCTGCGGGCCTTCAAGGACGACGACGTCATGGGGCCGTCCGACCCCATCGAGCACCTGTCCACCGTCGAGACCGAGCTGTGCCTGGCCGACCTCGATACCGTCGACAGCCAACTTCCGAAGAAGGAGAAGCTCTCCCGCCTCGACAAGACCCTGCTCGTCGAGGTGGCGGCGCTCCAGGCCGCCCGGGCCGTACTCGACCAAGGAATCCCGCTCTACCGCTCGTCACTGCGCGCAGACGAGAAGGCGACCCTCAAGCCCGCCTATCTGCTCACCAACAAGCCGGTTCTGGCTGTCGTCAACGTGGCCGAGGACGACCTCGACCGGGCCGACGAGCTGGCCAAGCCGGTGGTCGACGTCATGGGCGGCGCCGCCGACGTGCTGGGCATGTGCGTGCAGCTGGAGGCCGAGGCGGCCATGCTCGACGAGTCCGAGCGCACCGAGATGCTCGATGCCCTCGGGCTCGGGGAGGGCGCGCTGCCGCGCGTCGTGCACGC
This sequence comes from Acidimicrobiales bacterium, assembly GCA_046597375.1. Lineage (GTDB taxonomy): Bacteria > Actinomycetota > Acidimicrobiia > Acidimicrobiales > CADCTF01 > DATLED01. The sequence goes on from JBKJKM010000260.1 coordinate 3,864, forward strand.
CGCCTACCACCTGCTCGACCTGCGGACCTTCCTCACGACGGGGGAGAAGGAGAGCCGAGCCTGGACCTTCCGCGCCGGTGCCAAGGCCCCCGAGTGTGCCGGCGTGATCCACTCCGACCTCCAGCGAGGCTTCATCCGGGCCGAGGTCGTCCATTGGGACGAGCTCCTCGAGCTCGGTTCGTGGTCGAAGGCCCGCGATGTCGGCAAGCTCCGCATCGAGGGCAAGGATTACGAGGTCGTCGACGGCGACGTCCTCGAGATCCGCTTCAACGTTTGACATGACCTCCCTCTGCGGCGCCGCCCTGCGGGCCAAGGCCTTGCCGGTCGGTTGGCGGCTGCTCGCTGGCGCTCCCTACGCCGCCGGCGGCAGGCCTGTCGCGCGTGAGCGCGTGACATGAGTTTGCAGGTGGAGCTGGTCTCGCCGGAACGGATCCTGTATTCGGGTGAGG
>JBKJKM010000263.1:0-6886 GCA_046597375.1 Acidimicrobiales bacterium
GGCCCCGGCCAAGCGGTGGACGGCGGGGAAGAAGGCTCCGGCCAAGCGCGCCACCACGGCCCGCAAGACCGCGGCCAAGAAGGCCCCGGCCAAGAAGGCGACGGCCAAGAAGGCGACCGCCAGGAAGGCGACCGCCGCCCGCAAGACGACGGCCCGCAAGGCGACGGCTCGCAAGACCACCAAGCGCTAACGAGGCGTCCGTCCGGACGTCGGTGTCAGGAGGGGGCCTCGGCCCCCTCCTTTCGCGGTCGGCGACGGATGGTCCTACAGGTCGTGCATGACCTTGAAGGCCTCGCCGAGGGCGGCGCCGCCGAGTGCGCCGTGCTCGGCCAGGCGCTGGTGGGTGCGCTGTCGGAAGGCCAGGACCTGTTCGTCGGCCGACGCGTCGTCGATGTGCATGGTCGAGCGGAACTGGCTTTGATGGGCCAACAGGGCGGACAGCTTCGCCTCCGCGCTCCGCTCGTCGACGACCTCGACGTGATCGACCTCGTCGGCCTCCCAGAGCAGGAGCGTCGTCGGGCGGTGGTGGGGAAGGTTCTGCTCGGGAAAGAAGTGGGGGTCGCGAGCGGCGACGATGCCTTCCGTGGCCAGGAAGCCGGCGTTTCGATGGTCCGGGTGCAGGCGATACCGGCGCCAGGGGTCGTGGCCGAGCACCACATCGGGACGGCACTTCCGGATCCAATAGGCGACTTCCCAGCGCTGCCGCAGCCCCGACTCGAGCTCGCCGTCGGGCCAGCCCAAGAAGATGCACTCCCCGGTGCCACCGAGGGCGATGGACGCGTGGCGCTGCTCGTCCTGGCGAAGCGCCACCAGCTTCGCCTGATCTTCAGTCGGATCCCACGACCCCTTCGAACCGTCGGTGCACACGAGGTGGAAGAGCTGGCATCCCGCCGCCGCCCACTTCGCGAGGGTGGCGCCGGCACCGAACTCGATGTCATCCGGATGGGCTGCGATGGCCAGCGCGCGCATCGGTGTCGGCAGATCGGTCGTGATGGGCATCGTGCTCCTCTCAGGTAACAATGGGCTCGCGGAGATCGTCGGGCGTGTCGACGTCCCACTGCAATTCCGGAATTCTCGCAACCCGAAGACAAGCATTGATGCGTGTTGCTTCCGCAACATGGCGTGTGAATGAGCCCACCCCGTAGCTGAAAGTGAACGCCGCAGCCGAGGCCGCGATGGCGGCGACGTTGGTACCGTCATCGCGGCGGTCGGGCACCAGCGTGACCCCGTCGAAGTCGGCCAGCCGGGCGAGTCCTGTGGCGTGGGGGAGGTCGCCGTGAGCGACGATCACGATCTCGGCGCCCACCTCGAACAGCTCGATCACGCCTTGTTGGACGGCACCGTTCAGTCCCCGTCCCGGTGTCCACACGACGCTGGCCCCGAGAGCTTCGGCCCAGGCGGCGACGTCGGGATCGTCGCAGGCGACGGCCACTGGTAGGGGCGCAGCCGCGGCGACGACCCGTTCGGCCATGGTGCGGGCGAGGTCAGCGCGCTCGGCGGCTGACAGGGCGTCGGCCAGGCGCACCTTCGCGACGGCGAAGGCCTTCACCGGGATCAGCACACGGGCCAGCACGGGCGAAAGTGTACGGCGGGGAATGGATGGTTCGATCGCCGGTCCCGCTCACTAACGTGAGCGAAATGACGAAGGTGGCAGTGATCGGCGCCGGATCGTGGGGCACGGCCGTCGCCTCCATCACGGCCCGCAACGCGCCGACGTGGCTCTGGGCCCGCCGGCGAGACCTGGCCGAGCAGATCGAGGTCGAGCACCGCAATGGGACCTACCTGCCGGAGATCACGCTCCCCGACACGTTGCACGGCACCGCCGAACTCGAGGAGGCAGTGCGGGATGCCGAGGTGGTCGTCATGGGAGTGCCGTCGCACGGCTTCCGTGACGTGTTGGCCGAAGCCGCGCCTTTCATCGGCGCAGGCGTGCCCATCATCAGCCTCACCAAAGGGGTCGAGCAAGGATCCCTGAAGCGGATGACGGAGGTCGTGGCCGATCTCTTGCCGGGACATCCGGCCGGCGTCCTCACCGGCCCCAACCTGGCCAAGGAGATCCTCGCGGGATTCCCGGCAGCCAGCGTGGTGGCGCTCGCCGAGGCCGGCACGTGCGCCGACCTGCAGAAGCTCTTCAGCACCGACGTGTTCCGGGTCTACACGAACCCGGATGTCATCGGCTGCGAGGTGGCTGGCGCCCTCAAGAACGTGATGGCGATCGCGTCGGGAATGGCCGACGGCATGGGCTTCGGCGACAACACTCGTGCGGCGCTCATCACGCGGGGTCTGGCCGAGCTGACGAGGCTCGGTGTGGCCCTCGGAGGCCAACCGCTCACCTTTTCGGGCCTCGCCGGCATGGGTGACCTCGTGGCTACGTGCATCAGTCGGCAGAGCCGCAATCGACACGTCGGCGAGGAGCTCGGCAAAGGCCGGACGATCGAGGACATCACGACGGAGATGAACATGGTCGCCGAAGGAGTGAAGACCTCGAGGGCGGTCGTCGACCTGGCCGCCGCCCATGGCGTCGAGATGCCGATCGCCGAGCAGGTCGTGGCCGTGCTCTACGAGGGCAAACGAGCAAGCGATGTCATCGCTTCACTCATGCAGCGCGAATCGCGGGCGGAGCTGCACGGCATCGCCGACGCGGCTCGGTGAGCTTCAAGAGCTGGGCGCTCCGGCGGGCCATGGGCCGTTTGCGCATCACCGACGAGACCGTTCGGCACCTGACGACGTTCCAACGCCTGGGTGAGACGGTTGAGGTCGAACTGCCCGCCGAGCTCCTCCCGGTGGGTGCGCGGACGGTATTTCGCGCCGTCAGGACACGGGCCGCTGCACAACTCGGTGTCGACTGGGTGTGGCCCCATTGGCTCGAGCGCCAGCTCGACCCGCGGTCGCCGGCCTTCGTGCCGCGTGGCCACCTGCCACTGCTGACCAATGTGACGCTGCGCAACTGGACCGCCGTCGGCACGGTGAGCTCCAGCGCCAAGGGCATCGTCGATCCGCGCGGACTGCTGACCCCCTGGTATGACGGTTGGTCGCTCGATTGGTGGATCGGTGCCGAAGACCGCTGGCACTTCCCGTCCCGCGAATCGGCGGTACGCCAGCAACTCGTGGACGACACTCCGGTGGTCGAGACGGCGATGCGAATTCCTGGCGGCGACGCCGTGCAACGCGTGTACGCCGTCTCCGGCCGTGACGGCCCGCTGGCCGTGATGGAGATCACCAACCGGACGCCGACCCCTTTCGCCGTGGCGCTGGCCGTACGCCCTTACAACCCCGAGGGCCTGGCCGTGGTCGAGCGCATCGGGCTCTTCGACCGGACGGTCACCGTCGATGGACGGCCGGCGCTGGTCTTGCCGAAGCGCCCGCAACGTCTGGCTGCATCGACCTTCCATGACGGCGATGCCGCCGGCATCGTCACGGCGGGCGAAGCCGGCACGGAGATGGCGAACGAGCTGCGCTGCGAGGCCGGGCTCGCGACTGCAGCCTTCCTCTTCCCCCTCGCCCACACGGCGACGCTCCGGGTGGCGGTTCCGATGGATGCCGAGCGCCGCACGCGGCGCCGTCGTCTGGCTCGCCGGCGGGTCGCCCGCAGTGTGGCCGTCCTTGACCTGCCCGACAGCGAGACCGTCGTCCGGGGCTGGAAGGCGCAGACGGCCAACCGGGGCCTGCGGCTCGTACTCCCTGAGGGTCGATTGGCTTCGGCGGTCGAGGCCAACCGGCGCTACCTGCTGCTCTTCCACGAAGGCCGTGACGTCGTGCCCGGCCCCTTCACCTACCACCGGTTCTGGTTCCGTGATGCGGCGTACCTGCTTGGCGCCCTCGACCGCTTCGGGTTCCACCGTGAGAGCGCCGAGGTCATCGCCGCCTTCCCCGATCGCCAGCGGGTCGACGGCTTCTTCTTCAGCCAGCGACAGGAGTGGGACGCCAACGGCGCCGCCCTGTACGCCATGGCGGAACACTGGCGACTCACGGGTTCGCTCGAGGCAATTGATCCCGATGCCGTGGCCAAGGCGGTGCGGTGGATCGAACGCAAGCGTCACACCAAGCGAGGACGAAAAGACATCGCCCTTCGCGGGCTGTTGCCCGCCAGTATCTCGGCCGAGCATCTCGGTCCCTTCGACTATTTCTTCTGGGACGACTTCTGGTCGTTGCGCGGTCTGCTCGACGGCGCGGCCATCTTGCGCGCGACCGGCCACGACGGTCTTGCGGCGGACTGTGACGGCTGGGCGGAGGGACTTCGGGGAGATCTCGAACGGTCGATGCGGCTCGTGGCCGAACGCCTCGGACATGACGTACTTCCCGCCGGTCCGCGACGGCGAGTCGACCCCGGGATCATCGGGACACTCGTCGCCTGCGCGCCGCTCGGGCTCTTCGGCGCCGACCACCCGACGATCGTCGCCACGGCCGATGCCATCCGCGAGCGATTCTGTATCGGGCCGGCGTTCTACCAGGGCATCAGCCACACCGGCCTCGGCACCTATCTGACACTCCAGCTGGCTTCGGTAGAACTGGCCGCCGGCGATCGGCGCAGCCTCGAGCGCCTTGCTTGGCTGGTGGCATCAGCCACCCCGACATTCACTTGGCCGGAGGCGATCCATCCTGGCTTGGGCGGGGGCTGCATGGGCGATGGGCACCACGGCTGGGCGGCGGCCGACTTTCTCACGCTCGTACGCCAGCTGCTCGTGCGCGAGGTGGAGGGCGGGCTTGCGCTGTGCTCGATGCTTCCCGATGACTGGATGGGGCAGAACATCGAGGTCCACGGCGCTCCGACCCACCACGGCACCTTGTCCTTCGCGGTGCGCTGGCACGGCGACCGGCCGGCGCTCCTGTGGGATCGCTCGGTGCGGGCCGGGCACGAGGACGATGTCGTGCGGCTGACCGCTCCCGGCCTCGACCCGGCGTGGTCGACGACGGCAACGAAGGGCGAAGCGCTGCTGGCGGCTCCCAGGCCGGGGGGCCCATCGCCGCCGCCACCGACAACGCCGACGCCGGCCGCCGAAGGGTCTTTCGGCTGAGCGGGGACGACGAGCGCGACGAGACCGCCACCACGGGGTCCGACGAGGGCGTGCTGCGCGCCGAGGTCGACGCGCGGCTGTTGGCCTGGGGGGTCCCGCCCGACGAGATCCGTCGAGCACGTGAGGCCGGCCTCGTGACGTTGTTGGCCGTGTCGGCGGCCGCCCTTCCGGCGGACGTCCGCTACACCGGCGACGAGCTGGCTGCCAAGGTGGGCATCGACCGTGACCTCTCCAAGCGGTTCTGGCGGGCGATGGGGTTCCCCGACGTGGCTGACGACGAGCGGGTGTTCACCGACGCCGATTCCGAAGCCCTGTCGACGGTCCAGGCGATGATCTCGATGGGCTTCACCAGCGTCGAGTCGTCGATCCAGATGACCAGGGTCATCGGGTCCTCGCTCGCTCGGATCGCCGAGGCCATGCTCGGATCGACGGCCGAGCTCAGCCGGTTGGCCCGACCGGTGGAAGCCGACCTGTTCGCGCTGTCGGCCGGCTCCTCGCTCGACACGCAGAGCCGGCTTCTCGACTACGTGTGGCGCCGGCATCTGCAGGCGGCGACCCGCCGCCGGCTCATGTCCGAGAGCGGGCAGAGCGACCGACCAACCGTCCGCCTGGCTGTCGGCTTTGCGGATCTCGTCGGCTTCACCGCCTTGAGCCAACAAATCTCCGATCTCGAACTGGCTCGGGTCGTCGATCGTTTCGAGGCGCTGGCCTTCGACGAGGTCGCGCGCCACGGTGGACGGGTGGCCAAGATGATCGGTGACGAGGTCATGTTCGTTGGTGAAGATGCTGCGGCTGCACTCGAAGCGGCTCTGGCCTTGGCCGATGCGTACGCCGACGATGACGTGCTCTCCGATGTGCGTGTGGGGTTGGCTTGGGGCGACGTGCTGGCCCGTGAGGGCGACTACTACGGCCCCGTGGTCAACCTCGCCAGTCGCATGGTCAATATTGCGTTGCCCGGCGCCGTAGTCATCTCCGAGGCCGTACACGCCGAGGTGAGCACCGATGGGCGCTACCTGTTCCACGCCCTCCGGCCGCGCGCCCTGAAGGACATCGGACGAGTGCGGCTGTGGCGGGCCCGTCGAGGACATCCGTCCCTTGGCTGAAGGACAGGCAGCGACGCCCGACTCGGATCAGGCGGCGCCCGTCTCGTTCAGTCGTCGATGCGGGCGGTGGCGATGCGCCACGGCGGGAGGTCGAAATGCCCTTCGAACGGTTGCAGTGGGCGGCCGCGGAGATCGACCAACCAACCCTTCCGACCGGGCACCTGCACGCTGGAAGCCACTGCCGTCGGGTTGAAGACGCGAACCTCGAGCCCGCCGGGCGCCCGGCGCAGGGCCGAGACCTCAGCTCCATCGATGTCCAGCTCCTGACCGACGGCCGGCCGGTGACCGCCGCCTGCGGCCGTCACCACGGCCAGCGGGAGGAAGGCGTCATCGACCAGCACGTACGGGTCGGCGGCGCCGACTTGGATGCCGTAGCGAACCTCGATCCGTCCTTGCAGCTGGGGCCCTTCGAGAGGGTTGACCGGTCCCGCCGGCTCGGGTCGGCTCGGCATCGGACCGCGTGACAACCAGCCGTTGGCGCGGAGCAGGGTGAGGGCCAGCGCCCGCCCGTCGTCGACCAGCTCGTACTCCAGAAGGCCCTCGTGGACGAGCGTCACGTTTCCTGCGGCTACGAAGCGACGGGAGGGGAAGGTCGGGAGCGCTGGCTCGCTCGGTCCACCTTCGGCCTCGAGACCGCGCTCGATGACGGCGAAGGCGCACTCGGCCCGACTCGTGGTGGCCTGTTCGGCCAGAGGGAACCAGGCACGCAGCCGATGGTCGCGGGAGGCGTTTTCGAAGCTGGTCGTGATGCGTACGAGGCGCTCGCCG
>JBKJKM010000182.1:0-9508 GCA_046597375.1 Acidimicrobiales bacterium
CCGCGTCGCGGCCGTGGCGACCGAGCTCCGCCGGCTGGGTCAGACCGTCGAAGAATTTCCCGATGGCCTGCGCATCACCCCCGCCCCCATCACCCCCGTGACGGTGGCCACGTACGACGACCACCGCATGGCGATGAGCTTCGCCCTCATCGGCCTCATGGTTTCGGGCATCGAGATCCTCGACGCCGGTTGCGTGGCCAAGACCTACCCCGCTTACTTCGCCGACCTCGACCAACTCCGCCAGTAGGGTCGCCGGCCACATGCGAGTCATCGCCATCGACGGTCCCGCTGGCTCCGGCAAGTCCACCATCGGACGAGCACTGGCGGAACGTCTCGGCCTCGAGTATCTCGACACGGGCGCCATGTACCGGTCGGTCACGTTCGCCGCCCTGCGTCGGGGGATCGATCCCACCGACGTCGAGGCGGTCGGCGCGCTCGCCGCCACCCTCACCATCGTGATCGCTAGCGCCGTGACCGTCGACGGTGTCGACGCCACCGTGGCCATCCGCGGACCCGAGGTGACGAAAGCGGTGAGCGCCGTTGCGGCCAACCCGGACGTGCGCACCGAGATGGTGCGCCAGCAGCGGGCGTGGGCGGCCGAGCGGGGCGGCGGTGTGCTCGAGGGTCGCGACATCGGCACCGTCGTCTTCCCCGACGCCCTGCTGAAGGTGTACCTCACCGCTGACGAGGCCGAGCGCCTTCGGCGACGGGCCATCGAGGCCGGCGTCGAGGTGGCCCAGGACATCGCTCGACGTGACCAGGCCGACTCGTCGCGAGCGGCGTCCCCGCTCTACGCCGCCCCAGATGCCATCGTCATCGACACGACGGGCCGGGACATCGGCGACATCATCGAGGAGGTGCTGAGCAAGCTGTGAAGGCGACCCTGCCGCAGAAGGTCCTGTACTTCGTGGTCCGCAACGCCATCGTCATCTTCTGCCGTCTCGTGTGGCGCGTGACGGTCGATGGGCGCGAGCACATCCCGGCGACGGGCCCGTTCATCCTGAGCCCCGTCCATCGGTCGAACATCGACACGCCGCTGGTGGCCGCCTGTTCCCGGCGTCGGGTGCATTACATGGGCAAGCAGGAGATGTGGAAGTTCAAGATCTCGGCCGCCTTCTTCACAGCGATGGGCGGCATTCCCGTCAACCGGGGCGCCACCGATCGCGACGCCATGCGGAAGTCGATCGACGTGCTCCAGGCCGGTGAGCCGCTGGTGATCTTCCCCGAGGGCACCCGCCGATCCGGGCCGGTCGTCGAGGAGTTCTTCGAGGGAGCGGCCTACGTCTCCACCAAGACGGGCGCACCGATCATCCCGGTCGGCATCGGGGGATCCGAGCCGGCGATGCCCAAGGGCGCCAAGTTCATCAAGCCGGTGAAGTGCCACTTGATCATCGGACCGCCTCTCCACCCGGAGCCGGGCGAGGTCGGCAAGGCACCACGTCGGGCCGTGCGGGAACTCAACGCTCGGTTGCACGCCGAACTGCAGCGGCTCTTCGACGAGGCCCAGGTCAAGGCGGGCACTCCCAACTCGTCGTAGTGCTCAGTCGGCGCTCATCACCTTGACGTCGTCGAAGCGGAAGCGGAACAGGGCAAGGGCGCCGAGGACCAGGGCGAACGCCAACAGCACGGCGACCGGAAGGAACACCGACGAGATCCCGCGGCCGTCGCCACCGAGGATGGCCGACTGGAACCCGCGCATGGCCCAGTACTGGGGGGCCACCGGGGCAACGGTCCGCGCCCAGTCCGGCAGCACGCTCAGCGGGACGAGGGCGCCGCTGACGCCGGCCAACACCATGGCGCCGAGGTTGGAGATGGCGTTGAGCTGTTGTTGCGTGCGCATCACTGCGGCCATCAGCACGCCCACCGACACCAGGCACAGGGACAGGGCGACGCAGATGAGGACGACGCCGATCACCGACCCACGGATGCGCATGCCGAAGAGGACGTAGCCGGCGGCGAAGAGCACCGCCTGTTGCACGAGGCAGAGGATGAACGCCGGCGTGATCTTGCCGACGAGGATCTCGACGTTCGACGCCTGGCTCGCCCGCAGCCGTTCCCAGGTGTTCCACTGGTGCTCGGCGAAGAACGAGAACCCGACGAAGCCCACGAGGAAGAAGGCGAACATCGTCGTCATGGCCGGAACGGTGAACTCCGAGCCGTTCACCCCGGGGTTCTCCCTGGCCAGGGCCAGGCGGGCGAGCGGCTTGAAGAACGCCATCATCACCAGCGGCATGAGCGTAAGGGTGAGAAGGGACGCCTTGTCACTGAGCATGGTGCGGAACTCGTGACGGGCCAGTGCGGCGCTACGCGATGGTGACATCGACCGTCCCCTCGCTGGTGTCCCCGGCGGCAACTTCGACGCCGGCGTCCACGGCGGCATCAGCGTCGTAGCGCCGGCCCGTGAGGGTGAGGTAGACCGCCTCGAGCGTCGGGTGGACGACCTCCAGTCCCGCCAGCGCGACGTCGCCGGGCTGCAAGGCGCTCAGGAGCTCAGCTGCCGTCGCCGCCGGGTCGACCGCCGGCACCCGCAGTCGATTGCCGTCGACCACGGCGCCGGGACGGCTAGCCAGGCGGGCCGGAGCCGGGCCGTGGAATTCGAGCTCGACGGCCGCTTCGGCATGACGGGCGAGAAGCTCATCGAGCGGACCGCGAGCGATGATGCGTCCCGCCTCGAGCACAGCGACGCTGGCCCCGAGCACCTCCACCTCGGGCAGGTAATGGGTCGAGTAGCAGACGGCGGCGCCCTCGGCCGCCAACGAACGGACGAGGGCGAGCAGTTGCTGGCGGCTTTCGACGTCGGCGCCCACGGTCGGTTCGTCCAACAGCAGCAGGGGAGGACGGTGGATGAGGGCCATCGCCGTATGGAGCCGCCGCTTCTGGCCGCCGGACAGGGCGGCACCCTTGCGCTGGAGGAGGTCGGTGATGCCCAAGGCCTCGGCGGTCTCGGACACGCGCGTGCGCAGCGCGGCGCCGCGAAGGCCGGCGAGCTCGCCGTAGAGGACGAGATTCTCCCGCACCCGGATGGTCGGGTAGATCGACAGCTCCTGGGGAGCCAGGCCGAGCAGTCGTCCCACCTCCTGACGGTGGCGGGTGACGTCGAGGCCGCCGACCGTCACCTCCCCGGCATCGGGCCGACGCAGCCCGGCCACGATCGAGACCAGGCTGGTCTTGCCGGCTCCGTTCGGACCGACCAGGCCGACGATCTCGCCCGGAGCCACGTCGAGGTCGACGCCCCGAAGCGCCTCGACCGAGCCATAGGACTTGTGGACCCCGTTCACGTGCAGCACGTGCACCCCCTGGGACCCACCATGACACGCGATGTATCGCGTGGCTACATGACCTCCGTCACGCGGCCCCTGCGTTCTGTGAAGGTTTCCACACCTCTAGGACTCGTAGACCTTCACAGAAGGCGAGGGCGCTAGCTGCCGATGAGCATCTTGGCGCGGGCGAAGACCTCGCGGACCATTGGTTCGAAGTGCTCGAGGGGCTGGGTGGGGTAGTCGGGATCGAAGCTCGTCTGGTCCCACTCGTCGGCGAACCGCTCGGCGAGGGTGAAGACCTCGGCGTCGAGGTTGGCGCGGTGCTTCTCGCGGGCGTCGGGATCGCCACCGAAGTGGGCGTAGTAGTGACGGCCCTGGAAATCCTGGTGGGCGAGGATCATCGAGTACACCTCGGGACGCACATAGGGCTTGAGGATCTCGGCGGCAATGGCGGGATGGTTCGGCACGGAGATGGCCTTGCCGATGTCGTGGCACAGCGACGCCACGATGACTTCGGTGTCGGCGCCCGACTCCTCGGCGCGGGTCGCCGTCTGCAGGCAGTGCGTGAGCTGATCGGTGGCGAACCCGTCGGTGATGGCGCTCAGCGAACGCAAGAGTCCCAAGATGGCGTCGGCCACGCGGGTCTGGTTCATCGCCGTCTGCTTGCCGATCTCCGCCCACTCCTCGGGGGTCGATTCGTCCATGCGGGTGAAGGTTTTGGCCATCCGTGCAGTGTACGGAGTCAGGTCGAACGCAGGGCGGCGAGAACGTCGCTGGCCGAGATCGACCGGTCGTCGGCCAGCGCCTCCGCCCGGCCCTTGTCGGCCAGGAGCGAGCGGAGCTCGCGCGGCGGCGGGAAGTACTCGTCCTCCTCCGTCACCTGGACGAGATCGACGCCTTCGAGCGGCGCCAACTTGGCCAGGACGGCGTCGATCAGCTCTTCGGGGGCCGACGCGCCGGCCGTCACGCCAACGACGCCGTCGAGGTCGTCGGGCACCTCCTCGGCGCTGTTGACGCGATAGACGAGCGCACAGCCCGCCGCCTTCGCCGTCTTTTCCAGAGCCACGGTGTTGGAGGAGTTCTCGCTGCCGATGACGATCACGACGTCGGCCTTGTCGGCGATGGCCCGCAGGGCTGTTTGGCGGTTGGTCGTGGCAAAACAGAGGTCGCTGCGACCTGGCATCCAGAGCTCGGGGAATCGCTCCTGGGCCCGGTCCTTGACGCCGGCCCAGTCCTGCATGGCCAGCGTCGTCTGCGCCAGCAACGCGACCGGTGTGTCGGTCGGGAGGTCGAGGGCGTCGACGTCGTCGATCCGCTCCACCAGACGGACGTTGTCGGGGGCCACGGCCATCGTGCCGACGGCCTCATCGTGGCCTTCGTGTCCGATGTAGAGCACGGTGAAGCCCTTGCCGGCCCGCACCTTTACCTCGTGATGCACCTTGGTGACGAGCGGGCAGACGGCATCGACGACCGTGCCACCGCGAGCCCGGGCGGCGGCCACCACATCGGGTGCCGTGCCGTGGGCGGAGAGCATCAGCGGGGCGCCGTCGGGCACCTCGGCTACGTCGTCGACGAACACCACGCCGAGCTCGCGAAACCGGTCGACGACGAGCTGGTTGTGGACGATCTCGTGGTAGCAGTACACCGGCGGCTCGTGGACACGCACCATCCAGGCCAGCGCCTTGATCGCCATCTCGACGCCTGCACAGAAGCCTCGCGGCTGCGCCAACAGGACTCGAGTCACGGGCACGAAGACAGGATATCGGTGCCCTGGCCGTACACTGGGGGGCATGTCACTGCCTCGGGTAGTGGCCGTCGAGCCGGACTCGCCGGCCGCTCGGGCGGGAGTCCTGCCCGGCGATGAGCTGGTGGCCATGAATGGCCAGGTCCCCCGCGATGTCATTCAGTACCGCCTCCTGGCCGACGAGGCCGACCTCGAACTGGTGCTGTCGCGCGGCGGTCTCGAGCAGACGATCGGCGTCGTCAAGGACGAGGGTCAGTTGCTGGGCCTCGAAGTCAGCTCGGCCCTCTTCGACCAGGTGCGGACCTGCGACAACCACTGCGAGTTCTGTTTCATCTACCAACTCCCTCCGGGCATGCGGAAGAGCCTGTACCTGAAGGATGACGACTACCGGCTGTCCTTCCTCTACGGGAACTTCACGACGCTCACCCGCTTCACCGAGAGCGACCTCGAGCGGGTCGTCACCGAGGGGCTGTCGCCGCTCTTCGTCTCGATCCACGCCACCGACCCCGAGGTCCGCACCCGGATGCTCCGCAACCGTCGTGGCGCCACGTCGCTGCGCTGGCTGCGTGCGCTCCTCGACCACGGCGTCGAGGTGCACGGACAGGTCGTCGTGTGCCCCGGCATGAACGACGGCGACGTCCTCGACGACACCCTGGCCGGCGTCCTCGACGAGTATCCGGAGCTGGCCACGATGTGCGCCGTGCCGCTCGGTGTGAGCCGCTACTCGACCGAGCCGGCCATGCGTCCCCACACCATCGAGGAGGCATCAGCCGTGATCGACGTGGTCGAACGGTGGCAGGCGACGTTCCTCGACGTGCTGGGCCGGCGTCTGGTGTTCGCGGCGGACGAGTACTACGTCCAAGCGGCGCGGCCGTTCCCTGAAACGTCCGCCTACGAAGGGTTCCCCCAACACGAGAACGGCGTCGGCATCGTGCGGACGTTCGAGGCCGAGTTCCACGGCGGATCGGACGTCGCCACCGGAGTGAAACCCGGCTTCTTCGCCTGGGTCGATGGCGCGCCCGCCGAGGGCTACCGCGCACCCCGCGCACCAGGGTCCGTCACCTTGCAGCCGCGTCGTGGAGCGCCGGTCGGCGTCCTCACCGGCACCTACGGTGCGGCCGTGCTGGCCCCGATGCTGGCCTCCCTCGGGCGGAGCGACGTGCGCGTGGTCGAGGTGGCCAACGAGTTCTTCGGCGGCAACATCGGGGTCGCCGGCCTCTTGGTGGGTGCCGACCTGGCGCGTGTGCTGGCGACCGAGCCCGAAGGCCACCGCTACCTGCTGCCCGACGTCTGCCTCTCGAACGGTACGTTCCTCGACGGGACGACGCCGGCCGACCTCCCCCGTCCTGTCGAGATCGTGCCCACGGACGGCCACGCCCTGCGGGCGGCCCTGACCGACCTACGGTCGCCGGTGATGGCATGACCAAGCCCGTCGTCGCCGTCGTCGGCCGCCCCAACGTCGGCAAGTCCACACTCGTGAACCGCATCATCGGACGGCGAGAAGCCATCGTGCAGGAGAACCCCGGCGTCACGCGCGATCGCAAGGTGTTGGAGGCCGAGTGGATCGGCCACGAGTTCACCCTGGTCGACACCGGGGGGTGGCTGGCGGCCGACGAGAAGAGCCTCGACGGCAAGGTGTCGAAACAGTCGGAGAAGGCCATGAAAGGCGCAGACGTCATCCTCTTCGTGGTCGACACGACCGTCGGCATCACCGATGAGGACGCGCAAGTCGCCAGCCTTCTGCGGCGGGCCAAGCAGCCGGTGATCGTCGTCGCCAACAAGGCCGATTCCGACCGACGCGAGATGGAGGCGTGGGAGTTCGGTCGCCTCGGTCTGGGCGACCCGGTACCGATTTCGGCGCTGCACGGACGCGGCACCGGTGACCTTCTCGACCAGGTCGTCAGTCACCTACCCGAGCCGACGACTGATCCCTCACCTGGCCTTGACGGCATGAACGCGGAGGAGGACCCCGCGGCCTTCGCCGTGGCCATCGTCGGTCGTCCCAACGTCGGGAAGTCGACCTTGTTCAACCGGCTCATCGGGGACGATCGGTCGGTCGTCCACGACATGCCGGGTACGACGCGCGACACCGTCGACACGGTCGTGACCACCGACGAGGGCGACATCCGCTTCGTCGACACGGCCGGGATGCGTCGCAAGAGCCGGGTCGACGACGGCACGGAGTACTACTCGTTCGTGCGGGCCCTGCAGGCCATCGATCTCGCCGACGCCGCGCTGCTCGTCATCGATGCCACCGAAGGCGTCACGCATCAGGACCAACGACTGGCTGAGCGGATCGACGTGGCCGGCTCACCGGTCGTGCTCGTCCTGAACAAGTGGGACCTCCTGACCGACCCGGATCGGCGTGAGCAGGTGTCGATCGACATGGCCGACCGCCTCGGGTTCCTCGGCTACGCCCCGGTGTTGAAGGTGTCGGCCCAGACCGGACTCGGCGTGCACAAGCTCATGCCGGCCATCCAGGCCGCCATCGAGGCGTACCACAAGCGGGTACCCACCCGAGCGCTCAACCAGCTGCTGCAGCAGGCCCAGGCGCAGCATGCGGCGCCGGCAGGGAAGATCCTCTACGCCACCCAGGGCGCCACCGATCCGCCTACCTTCACCCTCTTCACCAACCGCCCGCTGCCGGCCACCTACCTCCGGTACCTCGAGCGCAAGATCCGCGAGCACTTCGAGTTCGGCCCCACGCCGCTCAAGCTCCGGGTGCGCCAGCGCTCGGGGTAGCGTTCCGCCGTCGTCATGACCATCTCCAGCCCCATCCTGACGGCGGTCGGCTTCGGCTGCGCCCTGGCCGCCTTCGTGTGGCTGCGATCGAGCTTTCGTCTCGAGCGGAGCTGGCGCCGCATCGACCGCATGGTCGGCGACGACGGCGTCGGTCGTGACGCCGCCAACCTGGCCCACTTCGCGTTCCGCAAGGAGCTGCACACCGGATTGCTCTACCTGATCCTCGGTGGCGCCCTCGGCTTTGCGTCGCTTTCGGACAACGTCGTCTTCGATCTTCCCGTCGCCCTTCTGTTGATCCCCGTGGTCGGCACGCTCATCTACGGACGCCGCTTCCTTCGTCAGGCCCAAGAGGTCGAGGCCCGGTCCCTGTTGGAGCGACGCGCCGAGGAGGTCATCGAGCAGGAGGCCGTCGCGCCCAAGGCGTGGGCGGCCCGCTTGGCCCCTCAGGATCTTCCGGACTTCAGCGGCTTCGAGGTCGGCCAGGTCTACGAGGCCGGCACCGGCTTGATGGCTGGCGACTTCTACGACGTCTATCCGACGGGGCCGGGTCGGTTGGCCGCAGTGATCGGCGACGTCAGCGGGCACGGCATCGAGCCGTCGATCACGGCCTTCCAGACCAAGTACCTGTTGCGCGTGTTCCTTCGGCAGTACCGCGATCCGGCCCAAGCCCTCGAAGAGCTCAACCTGGTGATGTCGGCTCAAGGTTCATCCGAGGAGTTCGTATCGCTGTGTTGCGTGGTCTTCGACACCGATGCCAGGACCATGCGCTTCGCCTCCGCCGGGCACCCGCCGGCGGTCCTGTGGCATGACGGCGAGATCCGCAAGCTCACCTCGACCGGCCCCCTTCTCACCCTTGATCCGAAAGGCACCTACACCTCGCGTGAGATCGAGATGAGGCCGGGCGATCTGATCGTGATGTACACCGACGGCCTCATCGAGGCGCGGGCCGGGGAGCAGCTCTTCGGTGACGATCGCGTCGCCCAGATCATCCGCCGCGATCCCGGCCAGCAAGCGGCCGTGCTCTGCAAGTCGCTGCTGGAGGCGGCTCGCGATTTCTCGGCCTCGCCCATCGGCGACGACGTCGCCATTCTCGCCATCCGACGGATCTGACGGCGGGGCTGCATGTCTGACCTGGCATCGCTGCACGCCGCGGGGGAGCGGGCTGTGCAGGGCAACCTTCACAAGGAGGCCGAGAAGCTGGCGCGCCAGGGCAAGCTCTTCGTCCGCGATCGGCTGGCGCTCCTGCTCGACGAAGACTCCTTCGTCGAGGACGGCCTGTTGGCCAACGCCGCCGCCCCGGGCGGCGACCTCCCGGCCGATGGCGTGGTCACCGGCATCGGACGAGTCGATGGTCGGGCCGTGTGTGTCGTCGCCAACGACCCGACGGTGAAGGCCGGGTCATGGGGTGCCCGCACCGTCGAGAAGATCATCCGCCTCACCGAACGAGCCCTGGTCGACGAGCTGCCGATCTTCTGGCTGGTCGACTCCGCCGGCGCCCGCATCACCGACCAGGTCGAGCTCTTCCCGGGCCGCCGCGGCGCCGGTCGCATCTTCTACAACCAGGTCCGGCTTTCGGGGAAGGTGCCGCAGATCTGTTGCCTGTTCGGTCCGTCGGCGGCCGGCGGCGCCTACATCCCGTCGTTCTGCGACATCGTGATCATGGTCGAGGGCAACGCCTCGATGTACCTCGGGTCGCCCCGCATGGCCGAGATGGTGATCGGGGAGATCGCCACGCTCGAAGAAATGGGCGGCGCCCGTATGC
>JBKJKM010000201.1:0-7386 GCA_046597375.1 Acidimicrobiales bacterium
GTGACGCGGTTGGAGCCCGAGAAGGGAATCGAACCCTTGACCTACGCATTACGAGTGCGTTGCTCTGCCGTCTGAGCTACCCGGGCGGGGAGGAGGGGTCAGGTTAACCGAGCGCCGGATCAGGCCCCAGCGGCTTCGGAGAGGGCGACCAGTAGGCCCTGCAGCAGCAGCGTCTCGTTGGGATTACGCACCAGCGCCTCGGCCGAGGAGTCGAGAGCCCGGATGGCGGCGCCGGCGTGGGGATGACCGCCCCGGCCGGGTCCGCCGGCCACCAGGGCGTCGCGATAGACCCCGGCCAGCGCGGCCATCCCGAAGCGGAGCTCGTCGGCCCGCACGCGCCGGGACTCCCGCTTGTGGCGCTCCTCCAGTTCCTTGCGACCAGAACCGCGCTCGCCGTAGCGCTCGATGCGCTCGGCCAGTGCGGCGGCTTCGGCGGTGTGGCGAGCCTGCAACGGCTGGAGCACCGAGTCGATCGAGCCGAGCAGCTCGTCAGCCAGATTCGCAATGACGGCGCCCGTGCCGTCGAGTCGAGCCGGGACGCTCCGCCAAGCGGCTTGGCGGGCGGCGAACCCGGCGTCGTCGACGAGCAGGCGGGCCCGGTCGATGCGTCCACCACTGGCCGCCGCGACGTCGGCGGCCGTCGCCGTGTCGATGCCTTCGGCGGTGAGGGCGCGGGCGATCTCGGCGTCGGTCGCCGGCGCGAAATCGACCCGGACGCAGCGCGATGCGATCGTCACGAGCTCGGGCGGCACCTTCTCGGCCAACACCAAGAAGACGGTGCTCGGCGGCGGCTCCTCGATCGTCTTGAGGAGCTTGGCGTACTGCTCGTTGATGAGGTGGAAGTCGACGAGCGTGATCACCTTGAAGCGCCCGGCCATCGGAGGTCGTACCGAGAGCTGGATGATCTCGTCGATCTGGGCGGTGCTTATCGACGCTCCCTTGCGCTCGATCACCATGGCGTCGGGATGACGTTCGCCGAGGGCGTTCAGGCACGACGCGCAGACCCCGCAGCCGGCCGACGCGCAGAGGATGTCGGCGGCGAATGCCGCCGCCGTCCGCCGCACACCCACCCCGGCCGGACCGACGAAGAGATAGGCGTGCACCGGAGTGCGAGCCGAGGCCCGCAGGGTGGCCACCCCTCGAGCCTGGCCGATCACGCCGGCGTAGAGGTCGGCAGTGCTCACGAGGTCCTCGCTCGCCATTCGTCCACGGCGCCGGCCACTCGCTCGGCCACGTCGACCACCGAGCCCGTGCCGTCGAGGACGAGCCAGCGCGCCGGCTCGGCGGCGGCGAGGGCGCGGAAGCCGTCGGCCACCACGGCGTGGAAGTCCACCCCGGCCGACTCCATGCGGTCTGGGGGGCCGGTCATGCGCACCGCACGCTCGTTCGTCGGCACCTCGAGCAACACCGCGAGGTCGGGCCACAGGCCGGTCGTGGCCCAGTCGCACAGGCGACGCACGTCGTCGACCCCGAGTTCGCGCCCATGGCCCTGGTAGGCGAGTGACGAGTAGGCCGAACGATCGCTCACGACCGTCCGTCCCGCGACCAGTGCGGGGCGCACGAGCTCGGTCACGTGTTGGGCGCGGTCGGCCGCCATCAACAACGCCTCGGCCCTCGCGTCGAGGCCGGCGACCGACGGGTCGAGAAGCAGCTCTCGCACTCGTTCACCAACCGCGGTACCGCCGGGTTCCCGGGTCAGGACGGCGCCCAGCCGCTCGGCCAGGAGGCGGGACTGGGTCGACTTGCCACTCCCCTCCCCACCTTCGAAGGCGATCCAGAGCGCGCTCACTCGGCCACGTCGGCCGGCCGCTCCTTCACCGACACGAGGGCCAGGCCCCCGGCGCCCAAGATGATCAGCCCGCCGAGCCAAAGGGTGAGGCGCGTACCGGGGACGGAGATGCCGATGTTGAAGAGATCGATCTGGCGATCGACGAGGCGGTTGGAGATCGAGTCGAGGAGCGAGGACAGGAACGGAGCGATGGCGAAGGCGAGCAGCAGGCAGAAGCGCACGAGGGTGTTGAGCACGGCGAAGATGCGACCGCGAACCTCGTCCTCCACGTTGGTCTGCAGGATGGTGAAACCGAGCACGTAGATGGCGCCGGCGAAGACGCCGAGCAGGGTGACGAAGAAGAGGGCCGTCGGGAGGTCGGACATCGAGGCACCGGCGAGGATCGACAGGCCGGCGCCGAACACGGCCCAGACGAACACCCGCTGGTGTGGCAGCTTCCGCTGCAAGATCGACAGGCCGATGATGCCCGCCGCCATCCCGCCGCCGAGGGCTGTCAACAACAGACCGAAGGCGGCCGACCCTCCGCCCAGCGTCTCTTTGGCGAAGCGGGGTCCGAGGGGCACGAGCATGCCGCCGCCGATCAGGCCCGTGGCGATCGCCACCATCACCGACCGGATGAGCCGCGAGTGGGTGATGACCGACAAGCCCTCGCGCATGTCGCGCACGGCGCCGCCGAAGGCGACACCTTCGCGCGGCGTGGCGTCCGTCCGTTGCAGGTTCGGAAGCACCAGCGTGGAGATCAGGACGGCCGAGACGAAGAACGTGGCGACGTCGAAGTAGATGGCCACGAACTCCTGGTCGACGCTCAGTCCCTTCAACGCGTCGTAGTTGCCGAGGAATTTGGCCACACCGGCCAGGGCGGCGAAGAGGGCCGAACCGATCGGGAAGGTGCCGTAGGCGGCCACGAGCGAGAGGGAGTTGGCCGTCGGCAGGTAGTCCTTGGGCACGAGCCTCGGCACCGACGCCTCCTTCGCCGGCGACCAGAGCAGCGTCAGGATCTCGAGGAAGAGCGAGGCGACGACCAGGCCGGCGATCGTGTCGACCCACGGCAGGGTGGCCAGCACCAGGCCGCGCCCGATGTCGCAGGCGACCATGACCTTTTTTCGGTCCCACCGGTCGACGAGCACGCCGGCTACGGGAGCGAGGAAGAAGCCGGGAATGAGGCGGGCCGAGAGCACGACGCCGACGGCCGCCTCGGGCGATCCGCCGCCGGCGATGCGAGCGGCGAGGGCGGTGATGGCGACGAAACCGATCCAGTCGCCCAACGACGATGCGACCTGGGCCAGCCACAGACGGAAGAACGAGGGCGACCCGAAGAGCCGCGCCGTGCTGAACCCGTCGTGGACGGGCGCGACCAGTTCGTCGGCCATCCCAATCACGGGGATGGTCGGGGGTTCCTCCCCGGGAGCACCTGCTCGTTCGTCGTCGGACAAGAAGGCCTCAGCCACCGCCGCCAGGCTAGGGGGTCGACCGTCCGGGAGCGGCCACGCTCACTGTTTGGTGAAGCGTTGTGGTCGCTATCCAACGTTTCGCGAAGCCTTTTGGCGGCCGGAAAGCTTCAGGAAGGCTCACTTCGGAGCCGCCTTCTCGGCTGCCTTCTTCGCGGTGCCGGCCTTCTTGGAAGCGCCAGCTTTCTTGGTCGCACCCGCCTTCTTGGCCGCCGCCTTCTTGGCCGCCGCCTTCTTGGGCGCGGCCGCCTTCTTGCGGCCGGCGGCCTTCTTCTTCGGCGGGCCGGCGGCGCGCTTGTCGGCCAGGAGCTCGAAGGCGTGCTCGACGGTGATCTCCTCGACCGTCTCGCTGCGGGGGACGGTGGCGTTGTATTCGCCGTCGGTGATGTACGGCCCGAAGCGCCCCTCCTTGATCACGACGGGTTTGTCGACGGCGGGGTCGATGCCGAGGTCGCGCAGCGGTGGCTTGGCCGTGGCGCGGGCTCGGCCGAACGTCTTGGGCTGGGCGTAGATCGCCATGGCCTCATCGAAGGTAACGGTGAACAGCTGCTCTTCCCGCTCGAGGGAGCGGCTGTCCTTGCCCTTGGCGAGGTAGGGGCCGTACCGCCCGTTCTGGGCGGTGATCTCTTCACCCGACGCGGGGTCGGTGCCGACGACGCGAGGGAGCGACAGCAAACGCAGGGCGTCGTCGACGGTGACCGAGGTCGGCTCCATGTCCTTGAACAGCGACGCCATCTTCGGCTTCTGCTTCGGGGGCAGCGTGTCGGGGTCGCCGAGCTGCACGTACGGGCCGAAGCGGCCGACCTTGACGTACACCGGCAGGCCCGACTCGGCGTCTTGTCCGATGGGCGTGTCGCCTTTGGGCGCCGCCAACAACTCGAGGGCCATCGCCGGTGTGAGCTCGTCGAGGGCGAGGTCCTCCGGCAACGAGGCCGTGTCGTCGCCCCGCTTCACATAGGCGCCGTACTTGCCGTTGCGCACGACGATCGGCTCGCCGTCGGGGTCGAGGCCGATCGGGATCGCATTGACGGCCGCCGGGTCGGCGTCGGCCAGTGCGTTGTCGCACAGGCCCCGCAGGCCGGGCGAGCCGTTGCCGAACCAGAACTTGTTGAGCCACGGCTCACGCTCAGCCCGACCGGCGGCAATCTCGTCGAGCTCGGTCTCCATCCGGGCCGTGAAGTCGTAGTCGACGAGCTGGGTGAAGTGGCCCTCGAGCAGGTTCACGACGGCGAAGGCATCGGCCGTCGGAATCAGCGCCTGTCCCTTCTTGCGGACGTACCCCCGATTCTGGATCGTCTCCATGATCGAGGCGTAGGTCGACGGGCGGCCGATGCCCTTCTCTTCCAGGGCCTTCACCAGCTGGGCCTCGGTGTAGCGAGCGGGCGGCTGCGTGGTGTGGCCCTCGGCCCCGATGGCGGGCTGCGGCAGTGCCTGGCCCTCCTCGAACGTCGGGAGCCGGCGACTCTCGTCGTCGTCGCCGGAATCGGCATCGTCGCCGGCGAATCCATAGACGGCGAGATGGCCGGCGAAGGCGATCGTGCGGCCCGACGTCGACCACTCGGTGGCTTCGCTGGCCGACGAAGTGGCGACGATGCGGACGCGCACGGTCGAGCCGGTGGCATCGGGCATCTGCGAGGCGAGGGTCCGCTGCCAGATCAGCTTGTAGAGCTCGAGATCGGCGCCCCGCAGCTCGCCCGTGACCGACTCGGGTGAGCGGAACGACTCACCGGCAGGGCGGATGGCCTCATGGGCCTCCTGGGCGTTCTTCGACTTCGACGCGTAGGTGCGCGGAGCGTCCGGCACGAACTGTGGACCGAACAGGTCTTTGATCTGGGACCGAGCGGCGGAGAGTGCCGTCCCCGACAAGGTCGTCGAGTCGGTGCGCATGTACGTGATGAAGCCACGCTCGTAGAGACCCTGGGCCACCCGCATCACTTGCTGCGCGCTCATCCGCAACCGGCTGCCGCCGACCTGTTGCAACGTCGAGGTGATGAAGGGCGGCTTGGGTCTCGAGCGGTAGGGCGAAGTCTCGATCGCCGCCACCGAGAAGTCGGCAGGGTCGAGCCGTGACGCAAGCCCTCGCGCCGCCTCTTCATCGAGCACCAGCGTGTCGGCCTTGGCCGGAGCGCCCAGTGCGTCGAAGTCGCCCTTGCCGGCGGCCACCTTGCGGCCGTCGACGACGTTGAGTGCGGCGGTGAACTCGGTCTCTCCCGGGAACACGCCTTCGAGCGACCAGTAGGACGAGGGAACGAACGCCATTCGCTCCCGCTCCCGCTGCACCACGAGGCGGACGGCCGGGCTCTGCACACGGCCGGCGGAGAGGCCGGTTCGGATCTTGCGCCACACGACCTCCGACACCGGATAGCCGAAGAGCCGGTCGACGATGCGGCGACTCTCCTGGGCGTCGACGAGGCGGTAGTCGATGTCGCGCGACTCGAGCACCGCCCGCTCGATGGCGGACCGGGTGATCTCGTGGAACACCATCCGACGCACCGGCACCCGCGGCTTCAGGATCTCCACGAGGTGCCAGGAGATGGCTTCCCCTTCGCGATCCTCGTCGGTGGCGAGCAGCAACTGGTCGACGTCCTTGAGGGCGGAGCGGAGGTCGGCGATGACCTTCTTCTTGTTGTCGTAGACGGAGTACGTCGGCTTGAAGTGATTGTCGACGTCGACGGCGAGGCCCTTGGGCTCGAGGTCGCGAACGTGGCCCACCGAGGCCATCACGACATAGTCGCTACCGAGGTAGGCACTGATGCTCTTGACCTTGTTTGGGGACTCGACGATGACGAGGGACTTGGGCATGCCTTTTCCAAAGTGCGTGGACGGAGCGCCAAATGTCAACCGGAGGGCTCGGCCCCTCTAGCCTCCGGGCCGTGTCCGACTGGGTCGTCGACGTCATCGAGCGCCTCGGCGCGGTTGGCGTCGGCCTGCTGATCTTCCTCGAGAACGTCATTCCGCCGATCCCGTCGGAGGTGATCCTGCCGTTCGCCGGCTTCGCCTCCTCGCGTGGCGACATCAACGCCGTCGCTGCGTGGCTGGCGGCCAGCATCGGGTCGCTCGCCGGCGCCCTCCTGCTGTATGCCATCGGCGCCTTCATCGGCGAGGAACGCCTCCGCGAGCTCTCCCGGAAGCGTTGGTTCGTGTTCTTCGGCGAGAAGGACCTCGACCGGGGCCTCGCCTTCTTCGAGCGCCACGGCGCCAAGGTCGTGTTCTTCGCCCGCTTCGTGCCCCTGGTGCGGAGTGTGGTCTCGGTGCCGGCCGGGCTCGACCGCATGCCAATCGTCCGCTTCGCCGTGCTCACGTTCGTCGGCAGCGCCATCTGGAACGCCGGCTTCATCGCCGCCGGGCGTGCCCTCGGCGACCGGTGGGACTCGGTCGAAGGCGTCGTCGGCCCGCTGAGCTACGTCGTGGTGGGACTCCTGGCCATCGCCGCCGTCGTGCTCGTCGTGCGGAAGGTGCGCCGCAGCCCCGACGCCGTCGCCTGAGCTTCGTTTCGCCTGCTGGCGTCGTCGGAGCAGTGCAACGGCCGTCGCCACCACGGAGATGACGGTGAGGGGCACCACGTTCGCGCCCACGAAGTCGAGGACGTAGGTCAGGGGCCCGGAGACCTCTTCGCCGGCCGAGCGCAGGAGGGCGATGGTCACCAGCGTCCCTACGACGTTGAGCAGCAGGAACAGCCAGGGGGCCATGCCCGATGCGCCGGCGAGCACACACACGACGCCGCCGGGGAAGAAGAATACGAGCACGGCGCCCCATCGACGGAAGTTGCTCCGTCCCGCTCGCAGCACCCGACCGGCGCCGAGATGACGAGCCATCCACTCGACGGCGCCGTCGCCGTAGCGCCGCCCGAGCAGGTAGAGCAGCGGGTCCTCCACCAAGCGTCGGGCCAGCGCGACGGCGACATAGGGGACGACATCGACGCTCGTCGACGTCGCCACGAGATGGCGCGTGGTGGAGTTCAGCGCCAACAACAGAAGCGGGTGGGTGTTGACGAGAGCGGGGAACAGCGCGTTGCCGAGGGCCGCGGTGGCGAAGACGACGACCAGCGGAACGATGAGGACGAGGGCGGGGCGCCGCGACGGTGCGGAGGCCTCGAGCTCGTCCATGGACGCAATCCTCCCTCTACGACGGGCGGAGCGCGCTCCTCAC
>JBKJKM010000209.1:0-9808 GCA_046597375.1 Acidimicrobiales bacterium
GGCTGCGCTTGACCTCGGGGATGCCGAACTCGGCGGCCGTGGAAGCCACGATGAGGTCACAGGCGAGAGCGATTTCACAACCGCCGGCGAAGGCGCGGCCGTCGACGGCGGCGATCATCGGCTTCGAGCGATCACGCCGGACGAGCCCGGCGAACCCGCCGCGTTGGGTGTTGAGCCCGCCGGCCTGGCCACTGCTGATGGCCTTGAGGTCGGCGCCGGCGCAGAAGACGGTGCCGGCCCCAGTGAGGACGCTGACCCAGGTCTCGTCGTCGGCCTCGATCTTGTCGATGGCCTCCTCGATCCCCGAGGCAACTTCGCCATTGACGGCGTTGCGGGCTTCCGGACGGTTGATGGTGAGGACCGCGACGTGCCCTCGCTGCTCGTACTCGACAATTGCCATGTGGGGAACCTACCGAGATCCAACGCGCGGCGCGAAGTTGACGGTACGGTTAACGGCGGTGGCTGACCAGCAAGGGCACCTGGCGTGTCCGTTCTGCAACTCCTACGACGTGACCCGGCTCTTCATCGCCTCGATGAAGATGGACAGTTGCGAGTGCGATTCCTGCGGCGCCCGGTGGGACGAGGACGCCCGCAGCGGGGAGTACAAGGGGCGGGCCAACCGGTCGTCGGTTTTGTTGCCCCGCACGCAGCCCTCCTGAGCGCCGGCCGTTTCACCGTCGTCGTCTTCGACCTCGACGGCACGCTGCTCGACTCCGACGCCGCATTGGCGGCGCCCTACGTTGCCCTCGGGGTGGCGCCGGAGGACGTCACCTTCGGGCACGTGGTCGCCGAAGAGTGCGAGCGCCTCGGACTGTCCGTCGACGACTACCTCGATCGCTACGACGTCACGGCGGCGCCGGCATACCCCGGGGTCGACAAGGTGGTCGGGGCGCTGGCGCGTTGGGCCGTCTGCTCGAACAAGGTTGGCCGCTTCGGTCGTGTCGAGCTCGACCGCCTCGGCTGGCAGCCCGAGGCCGCGCACTTCGCCGAGGAGTTCGGCGGCGGGCCCAAGCGTCTGGCGCCCGTGCTCGACGCGCTCGGCCGGCCGGCGCCGGACGACGTGGTGTACGTGGGCGATACCGCGCACGACCGCGCCTGCGCGCACGAGGCGGGTGTCCGGTTCGCCTTGGCGGCCTGGAATCCGAGGACCGCCGGTCTCGCCCTCGCCAGCGACCTCATCCTGCACCGACCGACCGACGTGCTCTCGCTCGTCAGCCGTGACGCCCAAACGCGTTGATGTTGCCCTTGCGGTAGTGGATCGGCCGGTTTTCGGGCGTTCCGGCATCCCGAAGGGCAACCACAACGCGCCGTGCTAGGACTCGCCCGCTCCCGGGCCGGCGCCGTCGGCGGTGACCGACGCATCAGCCGGAGCCTCCACATCGGTGTCGGCCGGAGCGACCGTCGGCTCCACCGGGGCGACGGCCTCGCTGGCCTCGGGCGGTGTGGCCGCCGGGGTCGGCGCCTCGTCGTGCACCGGCGTCGGCGGGGCTGGCTGCTCCTCGGTGACGGCCGGACTGGCGGGCGCCGTGCTCGCCTCGCTGGGGGCGCTGCTGGCCTCGACCGCAACGGGTGGCGCGCTCGGAGGCGCCGGCGGGCGGGGTGGGCGATTGCCCCCCTGACCCTGGGTGGGCTTGGGCGGAATTCGGCGCGGTGGGCCGGGCGGCGGGGGCATGGTGATGCCGAGCAGCGTCGTGAGGGCGGGGATGCGGCCAGCTTGTTGCCGAGCGGCCTGCAACAGCGGCTCGCCCGGTTGGTCGGGCAACCCGGCCGGCTTCACCGTCGTACGCACCGGCGACGCCGCTACGGCCTCGAGGAGCGCGGCCCAGCGCTCGGGTGGCGTGTCGCTCGCCATGGCTTCGGATGCGGCACCGGAGAGCTTCATGGCCACGTCGGACGGGAAGCGCATCGAGGGATCAGGCGGGCGGGACGACACCCGCAGGGCCCGTACGAGACGTCCTTCGTCGAGCGCCGAGGTGATCTCGGCGACCCAGTCGTCGCTCTGCTTCTTGAGTCGGCGCTCGAGCGCCTCGCGCAGCGAAACCGCCAGCGTACGGGTCTCGTCGTCGCGCGCGGCCGCTTCGGCACCGCTCACGACCGAGCGCAGGTCGCGGAGGCCGATCTCGTCGACATCGGCCATGGCCGCCTCGGCCCGGTCGTGCCATTCCGCCGTCTTGAGCCGGGGGAGGAGTTCCTCGGCCAGAGCGACAAGGGGACCTGGCTTGATCTCCGGCTGTCCCTCGGCCTTGGCCGTGACGTTCTGCTCCTCGATGGCCCGGCGAACGGCGGGGATGCCACCTCGCAGCACCTGCTCGGCCACGGGTCGCTGCTCGGGGGCGAGGCTCTCGAGCACGGCGGCGCGGTGAACGCTGGCCGGCGTGATCTTCTTGGGACGCGGCTTGCCCTCGGCGCCCCGCTCACCACGATCGCCACCGGAGCGCTCGCCCACCGATGCGCGGCCCGGTCGTCCACGGTTGGCACCGGCATCAGGCCGGGAGCCTCCCCGCCGATCGTTGGGCGGACCACCGGTGCCGACGCCGGCCTCAGCACTTTCGGCCGGGCGTGCGTGGTCGCCACCACGGTCGCGTCCATCACGACGCGGACCGCCACGCTCGGCGCCGCGCCCGCGTTCGCCGCCACGCTCGTTGCGCTCACCACCTGCGGGTGCCGGCGGCGCGACACGCGCCCGCCAGTCGGCCGTCGGACGTGCACCACGGCTCCCACCGGGACCTCCGGGCCCACCTCGACCTCCGCCGCCACCGCCGCCACCGCCACCGCCGGGTCGGTCGCCGCGAGGCGCCTTCTCGCCGTACGGGTCGCGGTCGCGACCGCCCTTCTTCTCACTCCAGTTGGTGATGACCGGCTTGAATTCCTCGTCCGGCCCGGTCAGCTCGAGGCGACCCTCACGGCCGGCTTTGCGCTTCGGCGGGATGACGGAGGTGATGGTGATCCCCTCGACGTCGAAGTCGGCTTCGGCCGAGACGACATCGCCGACCTTGGCTCCGTCGTAGAGGACCGCGGTCGGCACGACGCCCTTGGGCTGCTTGGCGCCGGCGGCCCGCCACGTCCATGTGCCGTCATCGCGCGCACTGGTGAGTTCGACGTCGAGGCGGCGCGGCATAGGGGAGACAACTTACAACGTCTACGAGCGACCTCTTCCTCCGCTGAGCGGGTGCAGTTGCATCGCCGCGGCGATCTCCTCGTCGGCCACCTCCGTGTAGATCTGGGTGGTGGCCAGGCTGGCGTGGCCGAGGGCCACCTGGAGCTGGCGCAGGCTGAACGCCCCTTCGCGCAGCCCGAGGGTGGCGAACGTGTGACGGAGGGCGTGCACCCGGATCTGGGCCTGGCGGGCGCCGACCCGCCGCAAGAGCCGGTCGACGACGTAGGCGACCGATTCGCGGCTCGACTCCACCGTCGTCCCCACGACCTCCCCGACGCGGTTCTTGACGGGGCGGGCGCGCGACGAGATGACCACCGTGCGCGCTTCGAGTCGAAGCTCGGACAAGCGTTCGGCGCGAGTGGGCAGATAGGCGGCCAGCGCTTCGCGCACCACCGGCGGGACGCCGAGACGCCGTTCCTTGTCGCCTTTGCCCCGCACCACGAGGGCCTCGGGCGGGTCGCCTTGGAGTTGGTCGAGGCGGAGGCTGGCGATCTCCTCGAGCCGCAGCCCGCACGCCAGTGCCAGCGCGATGATCAGCTCGTCACGTTCGGGCCAGCGCGAGCCCTGGCCCGACTGCTCGAGGATGTTGGTGGCCATGGCCTGGTCGAGCGCCTTGGGCAGGCGTTTGCGGCGCTTGGGCGCTTCGAGCTTGGCGGCAGGATCGGCCGGGATGCGATCAGTGGCGTAGCACCACGAGAAGAAGGTGCGGATGGCGGCCGTGCGCCGGGCGACGGTGGCCGGCGCCCGCTCTTCGGGCGCCCGCTGTGGGTGGGTCGTGAAGCGAGGATCGGGACGGGTTCGGAATTCGGCGATGGCCTCGTCGAGCTCGTCGAACGTGACGAGAGCCAGGTCGAGGTCGTCGAACGCCGCCAAGACCTTCCCCTCGCGCAGCGACGGGTCGAGCGACTCGAGGGCGCGGCGGTCGGGGAGGAGCTGGTGGAGGCCGGCGACCGTGGTCATCGTGTCGTCGAGGTCGCTGCGGTAGGCCGCGAGGGTGCGACTCGACCGGCCGGCGTTGGCCAGCCGCTGTAGCCACCGCTCGAGAGTCGGGGCGTAGGTCGCCGAGGTCGCCACCGTCCCAGGTTGACCGTTCAACCGTCGGTCCGGGTGGATGACTCGGTAGAGTTTCGTTTGTGACGAAAGTCGGGTCGAGTGCGGACGGCGGGATGTGTCAGTGGTGTCACCGGCCTTTGCCGTCTCCGGCGGCGACGGGGCGCCCCAGGCGGTACTGCCGGGCCGTCTGTCGCCAACGCGACTTCGAAGCCCGCCAGCGGGCAGCCGAGGTCGGCCTCACCGAATCCGATCTGGTCATCGCCCGCAGCGAGCTCGACGCCCTGCGCGATCAGCTCTACGTCCTGGAGGCCGCCGTCGAGGACGTCGACCGTGACCTGGCCGACCCGAGCCCGTCGAAGCAGGACTACGCCGACGCCGTGGCCTGGTTGCTCCAGGCCGCCCGCCCCCTCGCCGCTCTCCAGGCTCTCCCTACAAAACGTTGATTCTGTAAGGAGAACAACCCACGGTGTTGTCAGAACGCGAACCGGCGCCGGGGGGATCGCTCCCCGCCGGCGCCGGACGGAATTCTGGTGCAGCCGACGGTCTAGGCCGGAACGGTCACGCCCTTGGCGATCTTGTCGCCCAGCGTCTGCTTCTGGGAGTCGACGAACGGCAGCAGCCAACCGAGGCCACAGACGATCCCGTTGATGAAGTAGCGGACCCACGCCATGCCGAAGCCGAGGGGTTGCCCGGTCTCGGCGCTGACGGTCTTGATCTTCTGGGACTTCTTGCCGATCGACTGGCCGGTGGTGCCGACCATGTAGGGCAGGTAGGCCCAGGTGTAGCCGAGCTGGGCCAAGAAGGCGATGAGCCCGAAGATGCCGGAGACGCGCCCGAGGATGGCGCCGGCGATGTAGATGCCGATGGGAATGGCGACGAGGTCGATCAGGCCGGCGATGACGCGCGGTCCGACTTCAGCCGTCGATGCTTGTGGTGCCCCACCCATACCGCCACCCATGCCGGCGCCATAGCCACCCGGAGGTGGTGGGGGGGGGGGGGGAGGAGGGGGAGGAGGGAGGTCGCTCACGCCAGGAGTCCTTTCGATCCGCCAGGGTCGGCGCATTCGCACGGTAGCTCCCGATCCGCTTCGTCGGGCGGATAGTTCACCGCCGTGAGGCGAGCCGGGCCAAGGGCTCGCCGGTACGATGGACGTATGGCCGAGCTCAAGATCCCGATGCCGCCGCAGTTCACGTCCGTCGAGGAGGAGCGGCAGCATCGCAAGCAGCGCCTCGCCGCCGGTTTCCGACTCTTCAGCCGCTTCGGGTTCGACGAGGGGGTGGCGGGACACATCACGGCGCGCGACCCCGAGCTCGACGACCACTTCTGGGTCAACCCGTTCGGGATGCACTTCGGCCACATCAAGGCCTCCGACCTCATCCTCGTGAACCACCAGGGTGACGTGGTGCAGGGTGATCGTCCGGTCAATGGTGCGGCCTTCGCCATCCACTCCCAGGTGCATGCGGCCCGACCTGACGCCGTCGCCGCCGCCCACTCCCACTCCACCTACGGGCGGGCCTTCTCGACGTTGGGCAAGGCGCTCTCCCCCATCACCCAGGACGTGTGCGCGTTCTACGACGACCACGCCGTGTTCGACGACTACACCGGCGTCGTGCTCGACACCGAGGAGGGCAAGCGCATCGCCCATGCCCTCGGCGACAACAAGGCGGCCATCCTTCGCAACCACGGCCTTCTGACCGTCGGGCACTCGGTCGACGAGGCCGTCTGGTGGTTCATCACGATGGAGCGTTCGTGCCAAGTGCAGCTGCTGGCCGACGCGGCGGGCACGCCGGTGCTCATCGACCCGGAGATGGCCAAGATGACGAGCGGCCAGGTCGGCTCCCACTTCGCCGGCTGGTTCAGCTTCCAGCCGCTCTACGAGCGCATCGTTCGCGAACAGCCCGACCTGCTGGAGTAAAACTCTTCCCGTTCGGGCAGGCCGGCCACCCGGATCCTGGGAGGCATGCCTCCTGCGGCGCGCGTCGGTGATCTCCACGTCTGTCCGATGGCGACACCGGGGACACCGCCCATCCCTCACGTCGGCGGGCCGATCCTGCCCCCCGGTGCCCCTTTGGTGCTCATCGGCGGCATGCCAGCCGCGGTAATGGGCGGAATGTGCGTGTGCGTCGGACCGCCCGACTCGATCATCATCGGGAGTACGACCGTCCTGATTGGCGGCCAACCGGCGGCGCGGATGGGTGACTCGACCGCCCACGGCGGCTCGATCACGGTGGGGTTCCCCATGGTCATGATCGGCGGTTGACGCTTCCTGCGTCTCGACGCTAGGCATCCGCAATGGATTGGCCCCTCCGCTTCGGTATCTTCCTCGCCCCGTTCCACGTCCCCGACCGCAATCCGACGCTCGCCCTCGAGCGTGATCTCGAACTGATCGAGCGGCTCGACGAACTCGGGTACGACGAGGCCTGGATCGGCGAGCACCACTCGGCCGGCTTCGAGATCATCGCCTCCCCGGAGGTCTTCATCGCCGCCGCGGCCCAACGCACCAAGCACATCCGTCTCGGTACGGGCGTGAGCTCGCTCCCCTACCACCACCCGCTGATGCTGGCCGACCGCATGGTGCTCCTCGACCACCTCACCCGCGGCCGCATCATGCTCGGTTGCGGACCCGGCGCCCTGCCCTCCGACGCCTTCATGATGGGCATCGATCCCAATCGCCAGCGCGAGATGATGGAGGAGTCGCTCGAGGCAATCCTCGCCCTCCTCGATGGCAGCGAGGCGGTCACCCGCAAGACCGACTGGTTCACCCTCAACGATGCCCGCCTGCAGTTGCGGCCCTACAGCCATCCCCGCTTCGAGGTCTGCGTGGCGGCCCAGGTCTCACCGGCGGGGCCGCGTGCAGCCGGTCGCTTCGGGTGTGGTCTGCTCTCCATCGGCGCCACGAGCAGCGGCGGCTTCGACGTCCTCGGCTCGCACTGGTCGGTGCTCGAGGAGCGGGCCGCCGAGTTCGGCCAGCCGGCGCCGGATCGGAAGTCGTGGCGGCTCGTCGGCCCGATGCACATCGCCGAGACCGAGGAGCAGGCCCGCAAGGACGTCGTCTTCGGGCTTCCCGACTGGATCGGGTACTTCACCAAGGTGGCGGCGTTGCCGCTGGCCCCCGACACGGACGATCCCGACGCCATGGTCGATGCCATGAACAACTCCGGGCTCGCCGTCATCGGCACGCCCGATCAGGCGGCCGCCCAGATCCAGCGCCTCATCGATCAGTCCGGGGGCTACGGCACGTTCCTCTTCATGGCCAACGACTGGGCCGATCGCGAGGCCATGCTGCGGTCCTACGAGCTCTTCGCCCGCGAGGTCATGCCCCGCTTTCAGAACTCGACGACCTCTCTGGTCAGCAGTCGCGACTGGGCGGCCGAGAACCGCCCCACCTTCATCGGCGCCGCCACCGGCGCCGTCATGAAGGCGTTCCAGGACCACCAAGCCGAGAAGGCCACCACCCCCTGATCGTTCTGTGAAGGTCTACCGACCCTGGGGGTCCGTAGACCTTCACAGAACGGGTGGGCGGGCATCGAACGTGGGGATGAGCTGGCGGGCGGCGCGCGCCTCGTCGACGCGACGCACCGGGGCGGTACGGGGTGCCGCCTTGGCCGACTCGGCGTGGCCGGCGGTCGCCGCCTCGGAGGCGATGGCCTCGAGCGCCTCGGCCATGGCCTCGAGGGTCTGCAGCGATTCGGTCTCCGTGGGCTCGAACATCAGCGCCTCGTCGACGATGAGCGGAAAATAGACCGTCGGCGCGTGGAAGCCCTCCTCGAGGAAGCGCTTGGCGACGTCGAGGGCCTTGAGGCCCGTCGTCTTCTTGAGCCCGGTCGTCGACGCCACGAACTCGTGCATGTTGGGGCGGTCGTACGGGATGTCGAACACACCTCGCAGCCGGTGGCGCAGCCAGTTGGCGTTGAGCACGGCGGCCTCGGAGACCCGACGGAGACCGTCACCACCGTTTACGAGGATGTAGCTGTAGGCGCGTGCCAAGGCGAGCGCGTTGCCGAACCAGCCATGCACCCGTCCGATCGAGTTGGCCGGCGTCATCCAGCCGTACACGCCGTCTTCGCCGCGCATCGGGATCGGACCCGGGAGGAACTCGGCCAAGCGCGACTTCACGGCGACGGGACCGGCGCCGGGGCCGCCGCCGCCGTGGGGCACGGCGAAGGTCTTGTGCAGGTTCATGTGGACGATGTCGAAGCCCATGTCGCCGGGGCGGACGACGCCCATGATGGCGTTGAGGTTGGCGCCGTCGTAGTAGAGCAACCCGCCCACCTCGTGGACGGCGGCGGCGATCTCCGCAATGTCCTCCTCGAACAGTCCGAGGGTGTTCGGGTTCGTCAGCATGATCCCGGCGACGTCCTCGTCGAGAACCTCGCGCAACGCGGCGACGTCGACGCAGCCCCGTTCGTCGGAGCGCACCGTGACCGTCTCGTAGCCGCCGAGGGTGACGGACGCCGGGTTGGTGCCGTGGGCCGAGTCCGGGATGACGATCTTCGTGCGCTGCCGGCCCTGGGACTCGTGCCACGCCCGCATCAACAACAACCCGGTCAGCTCACCGGCGGCTCCGGCCGGTGGTTGCAGGGTGACCGCATCCATGCCGGTGACCGTGCAGAGCCACGAGCCGAGCTCGTCGAGCAGCTCGATCCAGCCCTGGCTCTGGGCCGGCGGCGTGGCTGGATGGATGTTGCCCAGCCCCGGCAGCGAGGCCGTGTCGTCGCAGAGCTTGGGGTTGTACTTCATCGTGCAGCTGCCCAGCGGGTAGGCGCCAAGATCGACGGAGTACTGGCGATGAGTGAGGCGGGTGATGTGAGCTACGAGGTCGCGCTCGCTGACCTCGGCCAGCGGCAGTGGCTCGTCGTTTCGGTGGTCGTCGGGGATCAGCTCGGCTGCATCCCACTCCGGAACACCGGTGGTGCGGAACGACCACGCCTTGCGTCCCGGCGACGACAACTCGAAGACGGTCGGCTCCTCGTCGTGGCCCATCAGGGGGGCGCTCGTGGCCTTGCCTCCTGGCCGGATCGCCGCGCTGTCCACCTTCGTCATCGGACCACCTTCTCCATCGTCTGCACGTATCGGTCGATCTCGGCGCGCGTGCGACGTTCGGTGACGGCGACCAGCAGCCCCCGCTCGCCGTACGACTCATCGAGCGGCACGCCGGCGAGGAAACCCTCTTCGGCCAGGCGCTCGACGACGACGGCTGCATCCACGGGTGTGCGGATGGCGAACTCGCGGAACGTCGGCGTGGTGCCGGTTAGCGGCTCGATCCCGTCCACGGCCAGTAACGATTCGCGTGTGTAGCGGGTGCCGCGGGCACAGCGAAGGGCCAGCTCCCGCAGTCCGGTCGTCCCCAGCCACGACAGCTGAATGGCGCAGACGACGGCGATCAACGTCTGGTTGGTGCAGACGTTGGACGACGCCTTCTCGCGGCGGATGTCCTGTTCGCGCGTGCGCAGCGTCGTGACATACGCCCGCCGACCTTGGACATCCACGGTCTCGCCGACGAGACGGCCGGGCAACCGGCGGACGTGCTCGGTGCGGCACGCGAAGAGCCCGAGGTACGGGCCACCGAACGAGAGCGGCGTGCCGAAGGGCTGGCCC
>JBKJKM010000286.1:0-32206 GCA_046597375.1 Acidimicrobiales bacterium
ATCAACTGGTCGAGCGGGCGGTAGGGCGGGGGCGGGGGAAATCCCCACCCTGTAACTTGGAGAGGTGGCCGTCGAGATGATCCCGCTTCCCGCGCCTTTCGATGACCCGCACGACGAGGGCCACCTGGCCGGGCTCAACCCCGTACAGCGGGAGGCGGCGACCCACGCCGACGGGCCGCTGCTCATCGTGGCTGGTGCCGGCTCGGGCAAGACCAAGGTCCTGACCACCCGCATCGCCCACCTGATCCAGGACCGGGGCGTCAGCCCGTTCGAGATCCTGGCCATCACGTTCACCAACAAGGCCGCCGACGAGATGAAGCATCGGGTCGGCACCCTGGTCGGACCCGTCGCCATGAAGATGTGGGTGTCCACGTTCCACTCGGCCTGTGTCCGGATCTTGCGACGCGACGGCCACCACCTCGGCTACTCGTCGAGCTTCACCATCTATGACCAAGCCGATGCGGTCCGTCTCACCGGCTACGTCCTGCGCGATCAGAACGTCGACTCGAAGAAGTTCCCGCCCCGAGCCGTCCACGCCATCATCAGCCAGGCCAAGAACGATCTCGTGGGCGTCGAGGCGTATGCCGAGCGAGCGCGGACGATCTACGAGAAGCGCATCGCCGACGTCTATCGCGAGTACCAACTGCGCCTGCGGGCCGCCAACGCCATGGACTTCGACGACCTTCTGGTGAAGACCGTCGAGTTGTTCCGCACCTGCCCCGAGGTACTCACGCACTACCAGACGCGGTTCAAGCACCTCCTCGTCGACGAGTACCAGGACACCAACGCGGCCCAGAACGAGATGGTGATCCTGCTGGCCAAGGAGCACCGCAACGTCTGCGTGGTCGGTGACCACGACCAGAGCATCTACAAGTTTCGCGGCGCCGACCTTCGCAACATCCTCGAGTTCGAGAATGCCTTCCCCGACGCCCACATCGTCGTGCTCGAGCAGAACTATCGCAGCACCCAGACGATCCTCGACGCCGCCAA
Source organism: Acidimicrobiales bacterium (assembly GCA_046597375.1). Lineage (GTDB taxonomy): Bacteria > Actinomycetota > Acidimicrobiia > Acidimicrobiales > CADCTF01 > DATLED01. Next base: position 991 of record JBKJKM010000286.1, read on the forward strand.
CGCCGTGATCGCCAACAACGCCATGCGCAAGCCCAAGGCGCTGTGGACCGAGCAGATCGGTGGCGAGCTCATCACCCGCTACCACGCCGAGGACGAGCGGGACGAGGCGTTGTTCGTCGTCCACGAGATCGGCAAGCTCCACGACCAGGAGCACTACCGCTGGGCGGATCTGGCCGTCTTCTACCGGACCAATGCCCAGAGCCGCGCCATCGAGGAGGAACTGGCCCGGCGGGGCGTGCCCTACAAGGTCATCGGCGGCACGAGGTTCTACGACCGCAAGGAGATCAAGGACCTCCTGGCCTACCTGCGGGCCGTCACCAATCCGGCCGACGAGGTGAGCCTCAAGCGGGTCATCAATGTCCCGAAGCGGGGCGTCGGCGACACGAGCCTCGGGCGTCTCGACAACTGGGCGGCCAGCCACGGTGCTCCCTATGCCGACGCCATGACAAGCGCGGCGGAGGCCGGGGTGACGGGCAAGGCCCTCGGCGGCATCCGGGCCGTTCTCGACCTGCTCGACGACCTGCGGGCGGTGGCCGCCGACGGCTCGGGGCCGGGCACGCTGCTCGAACTGATCTGCGAGCGCACCGGCTACACGGCCGAGCTCGAGTCGGAGCGCACCGTCGAGTCGGCCGGTCGCTTGGAGAACATCGCCGAGCTCGTCAGCGCCGCCCGCCAATACGAAGCCATCGACCAGTTCCTCGAAGACGTGTCGCTGGTGGCCGACACCGACGAGGTCGACCCTGACGCCTCATCCGTGATCTTGATGACGTTGCACACGGCCAAAGGGCTCGAGTACCCGGCGGTCTTCCTGATCGGGCTGGAGGATGGGGTGTTCCCGCACCTTCGCAGCCTCGGCGAACCTGACGAACTCGAGGAAGAGCGGCGGCTTTGTTACGTCGGCATCACCCGAGCCCGTGAGCGGCTCTACCTCACCAATGCCTGGTGCCGCACGCTGTGGGGATCGACGCAGTACAACCCGCCGAGCCGGTTCCTCAAGGAGATCCCCGAGGAGTTGATGACGATGGTCGAGGGCGGGCGACGCACGTCGACACGCGAGCGCTCACGGACGTTCGGGTTCGGTGGTGGCGGCGCCGGATCGTCGTCGAGCGGCACCGGTGCCGGCTGGGGGGGCGGACGCGAAGCCATTGCCGAGGCTGCTTACCGGAGCGGCCAGACCACGCCAGCCAAGACCAAGGGCGCCGAGCAACTCGGGCTCAAGACCGGCGACGACGTCGTGCACGGCAAGTTCGGCGAGGGCGTGATTCTCGACATCATCGGAGCCGGCGACAAGGCCGAGGCGGTCGTGCGATTCCCCAGCGTCGGGGAGAAGCGCTTGCTGCTCGCTTGGGCGCCGCTCAAGAAGGGCTAGTTCGCGGTTTCGACGACGACTTTTCCGACCATCGACGGATGAATCAGGCACGCCAGCGGGTACGAGCCGGGCCGGGTGAAGGTGAGTCGGAACCGGTCGCCGGTGCGCCAATCGAGCCCGCTCGACCGGAACCCGGCGCCGTCCCACTCGCCCACGTCGACCAGCGTCGGCGCCGGTCCAGGCATTCGGGCCGGGACTGACCATCCCACCGGCTCGTAGACCCGTCGGTCGATACGAACGTTTCCGTTGTCGGCGATGGCGAACACCGGCAGATACTCGGGCACGTTGAAGCTCACCGTGTGTCGGCCGATGAACGTCCACGTAACCGGCTGACCCACCGTCGCTTTCACCACTCCGGGTAGGAACTCGTCGACCGATCCGTGACGGTGGCCGAAGTGGTGTCGATGGGATGCGCCACCCCAAGGCCGCACGCCCGTCGTGGCTGCGCCCGCCAGTGGGTTCTCATAGGCCACGCTGTCGATGCGCAACCGACCGGCCTGGCCGCTGGTGAGGGCTTCGCCCAGCGGGCCGCTGAAATCGCGTGCGATCGCCTGCGCGGTGGCGCGATCTGTGGCCCCGCGACCCGGAAGGGGCACGTCCGACGGGACGACCACGAGGGCACCGGACTGCCCGACCCCGTGCAGGTTGCAGTAGAAGTTGTACGTCCCAGGCTCGATGTCGTCGGCCAGGCGCACGTCGAAGCGGTTGCCGTCCTTGCCGCCGTAGGGGATGAAGCCGCTGCTGTAGTAGCTCTGGCGTCCGTTGAAGCGTGGCTGTGGTCGCGCCGGGCACGGCTCGTCGGGGTCGGTGGGTGGCGATCCCTCGTCGAGGTAGCAGGGTTGGGCGCCGTTCTGGTTGACGACGAACTCTTCGTCGTCCCGACCGAGCATCACCGGGAGGCGGTCGATCACGGCGAGGTCGGGGAGGTCGTCGACCGTCGGCGGCAGCGGTTGGGCCAGCCGCTCTCGAATTCGCCCCAGTTCCTCGTTGAACAACGCCCCGAAGGTGACGCTGTGGGGTTCGCCCGTCCAGCGCTGCCGGAAGTGAACGGTCTGGCCGGGGTGAGCCGCCACGTTGTCCGGGAAGAACCCGATCATCGACGCCGCGAACGCGTCGTGGGAGTTGTCGACGCGTATGACGGTGGCGTCGTCGGAGCCGCACGCCGGCAGCGTCACCGCCAAGAGGACGGCGGCGAGGTAGACGAGTACCGCTCGCCGCCTCACGGGCCGTCCCACGACGCAGCGTCGAGGAAGGGCGTTCCCGCTTCGGCCGGCGCTCTCCAGTCGGTGGAACGGATGAGGAGGATGGCGGCGATCAACAAGAGCACGGCGAGGGCGAATCCGCCGATCACTCGGCGGGCGTTCAACTCGAGCGACGCCTCCGGGCCGGTGCCACCGACGAGGTCGAGGGGCTCCCCGATCACCGAGGCGCCGTCGAGCACGACGATCCGCTCGGAGCGCTGGAGGTCCTCGAATACGAACTCCGCCGACCCGTCGGCGGCAACGCGAGCCGCGGTCTCCTTCCGACGATCACACGTGGCGAGAACCTCAGCGTCGACCGGGCAGCGTACGGCCCGGAGAATGGCGTTGGGGCGTGCGTCTTCGACTCGGACACCGACGGGGCCGTCGTCGATCGAGGGTGATTCGATCGCCCGCAGCTGGGCTCGGCTCGGCGTGCTCTCGCCGACGAGAATCGCACTGGCACGCTGCAGGTCGACCTCCATCACCAACTCGATGGAACGGGAGGAGTCCTTTCCCGGAGCGAGCCGATATTGCAGCGACGCCCGACCGGCGCTGTCGGTGCGCACGGGAGAGGAGTTCGTGCACCGCACGGCGGCGTCGCACTGGGCGATCACTCCGTCGGCGTCGCCCAGGAAGCCGGACGCCCGCACCTCGATGACCTGTCCGGCCGTCAACCCTCCGATCATCGGCGATGGCCGCAGCGGCGATCGGTCAGCGGTGAGCTCGACGACGCCATCGAGTTCTGCCGGTGGCCCGGTCACCCTTCGCGGCTTGACCTCCGCATTCGCCCGAGTGGGGATGGTCGCCGACTCCTTCGCCGCCGGTTCCTGGTCGCCGACGGCGGGTCGCCCGACGACCACGAAGAGCAGGACCACCACGATGAGGAGCGCGCCGCCGGCTCCGGCGACGATCGCCGCCGTCCACCCCCAGCTGCGCCCGCCCATGCCGGCGACCGCAAGGACGGAGACACCGGCGGCGGCGACGACCACGAAGGCAAGGACGACGAGAATCACGGTCGAGGGTCGGGATCCCGGTGGGGTGACTCCTCGTCGAGGCGCCGGTTCAACGTGAGCAAGCGTCCCATCACGGGGAGCGCCAGCAGGTTGAGCCCGTGGAGAAGACCGATGATCAGCAGGATCCCGCCGAGGCGGGCCGTTTCGTGCTGGAGCTGGGATGGCGTCACCAGGTCGCCCCATCCGCCCTTCGGTTCGTAGCTCACGGTGAAGAGGATGTAGGCGAAGAAGATCAGGTAGTACGCCACATCGGTCAGCACGATGAAGCTCTTGCCAGTACGCGGGTTGGCGCGGAACACGTCGGCCGCATAGCTGCGACCGAATCGCTTGATGAGCGGGCCGAGCCACAGGGCGATGGCGATGAGCACTCCCGTGGCAATGAGTTCGAGGACCCACCAGTCCATGAGCAACCTTCCTTGTTCGAGATCGGTGACGGCGGCGACGAGCGCTACGAGCGAGCCGCTGAGGCAAGTGACGACGCCGAGCCGGCGGCGCCGTTGGCGCCGAAGACGACGGTCCTCGTTGATGCTGACCTGCACACGCGCGAAGAGGTCCACGCTCTCGTGGAACGCCGCCGCGCCCAGCACGAGGGCCTCTCGGAGTCGGGCCTCGACGGCGCTCACAGGTCCTCGTCAACCGGAGTATCGAGGCGACGCTCCATGGCCGCAAGACCCCGCTGGAGATGGGTCTTGACGGAGTTGCGGGAGAGTCCGAGCGTGGATGCGATGTCGTCGATCCCGAGCTCCTGGAAGTAGCGGAGGACGAGGCAGTCGCGCTGACGAACGGGGAGGTCGCGCAGCGCCTCGAGCACCCGCCGTTGTTCGAACTCGAGGTCGATGCGATCCTCGGTCGACGCTTCGACGTGATCGAAGGGGAGCTGATGGCGCAGTGAGACGAGACCACGCCGGTTGTGGTCGCGCGCCAAGTTCAACACGATCGAGCGGAGGTAGGCCGCCGCCTTCGCCGGCTCGTGGATGCGGTGGGCCGAACGAGCCAACCGGATGAAGGCCTCCTGCACGAGGTCCTCGGCGGCGTTGCGATCGTCGACGAAGAGCCGGGCGAGTCGGACGAGTGAACGTCCCTCCTCGGCGAAGAGCCGCTGGACCAGAAGATCCGAGTCGGCTTCGATGGCCACCGCCGCAGCCTGGGACGCCGCCGTACCGGGCATGACCGCATCCACCATCAAGATGACGCGGAGCAGCGAGCGCCGTCGCCAGGCCCACCACCGAGAGGCGCTCCAGCGCATCGGCGCCGCGACGATTGTCACCACGGCCGAAGCCTGTCACTCGGAGGCTCGGCGTCAAGCGACGGTGGCATCGGCCCGACGGAACACCCACCACGCCGCAAGGATGGCGAGGGCGAGGTAGATACCCAGCACGAGTGCGGCCTGCTCGGGTCCGGTGGCGTTCCCGGTGCCTTCGAGGCGATTCCAGGTGAGCGTTCGCGAGAGGTTCTCGCCCACCAGATAGCCCGTCCACGATGGTCGGCGCGCCCGCACCACTCCTTCTCCTATCGCCAGCCAGCTGCCGGCACCGACGATGGCGATCGCCGTGCTGCGACTGACGGAAGCGAGGCAGCCGGCGAGGAGCGCCGACACTGCCGTCAGCGCACTGATGCGGAGGATGGCAGCTGCGATCGAGATCGCGAGCGCACGGTCGGCGCCGGCCGTCGTGCCATGGGCCACGACCGCGGGCAGCAGGGCGGCCAGCAGGACGCCCTGGAGGATCGCCGCGATGAGGAACGAACAGACGGCGATTGCCCCGAGGCGAGCGGCCAGGAGTCGACTGCGCCTTGGTTCCCACGTGAGAAGGGTGGCGACGTTTCCAGCCCGCCACTCACCACCGACCACGCCGGCGCCACCGATCAACCCTCCGAGGAGCAGGAAGACGGCCGCGACGGCCAAGGGGCTGTCGCCGCCCCCGGCATCCCACCAGTGGGCGAGTACTGCGGGATGGCGCTCGCCTTTGGCTTGCATCACGACCGGGTCGAGACCTGCGCTGCTGACAAAGGCGATGATGGCCAGCGCCAAAATTCCTCCGGCGGCGATGGCGACGAGCGCCCAGACCATACGGCGGCGAAGCGACCTCTCGATCTCGACGGCGAGCAGGCTCATCGGTTACCGGCTCCGACCAGCGCCGGGTCGGTGAGTTCGAGGAAGAGGTCTTCGAGGTGGACCTCTTGTCGGCGGAGTCCTTGCACCCAATGCCCCCGCTCACCGAGTCGCCGACTGATGGTCGCGCCCTCGACGTTCTCGCCGCTGACGCGTACCGTCCGGCCCACGACCTCCGCCGCTAATCCTGCGCCGACCAGGACCGACGCCGCATTCGGAGCGTCGTCGACCTCGACCAGCCATCCGGCATTGGCCGACCTGTCGAGGAGGTCGGTCACCGTTGATGTGATGACGCAGCGGCCCCGGTCGAGAATGGCCACCCGATCGCAGGTCTGCTCCACCTCCGACAGCAGGTGGCTCGAGAGAAACACCGTGCGTCCCTCCGCTCCGAGTCGACGCAGGAGCTCCCGGATGTCGCGCATGCCAGCGGGATCGAGTCCGTTGGCGGGCTCGTCGAGCACGAGCAGCGCCGGATCTTTGAGCAATGCCGCCGCCAGGCCCAGGCGCTGCCGCATGCCGAGGGAGTACCCGCGTACCCGCTCGCCCCCCCGGTCCTCGAGGCCGACCGACGCCAGCGACTCGTCGGCTCTGGCGATCGGGATGCCGTCGATCTTGGCGAGCAACCGGATCTGCTCCCGTCCGGTCATGTTGGGCAGCAGATTGGCGCTCTCGACCACTGCGCCGACCGATCGCATCGTCTCACCGAGGCCTTCCGGGACGGGGCGGCCGAGCAACCGCACGACACCGCCAGTGGGTCGCACGAGCCCGAGGAGGCAGCGGATCGTCGTCGTCTTGCCGGATCCGTTGGGCCCGAGGAACCCGAAGACGCCACCTTCGGGGACGGAGAGATCGAGGGAGGCGACCGCCACGGTCGGCGGACGCCGGAAGCGCCGGTACGACTTCTCCAGGGCAACGAGCTCGATGACGACGGGCATGCCCAGACCGACGACTGACCAACGCGACGCGGGTGACAGGGCGCCGCAGAAGTTTTACTGTGGGACTTGTCACCCGGAACGGCTCCAAAGGCGTCTGTCCGGAAAACGAACGGAGCGGGCCGTGGGACAACGCAGTCGACGCATTGCAGCAATGGGGACGGTCATCGGACTGATCGGCGTGTGGATCGTCGCCGGAGGAGACCGCGCCAGTAGCGCGCCCTTTGACGGGCCGACAGCCTCTGCAGTGCTGAGCAATCAGGCCGGCGCGGTGGTCGGCCGCATCTCGTTCCAACAGGTGGCTCCCGATCGGGTGCACGTTCGAGCGACGGTCTCCGGACTGAGTCCCTCGGTCGAGTTCCACGGCTTCCACGTGCACACGAACGGCGACTGTGCCGGTGACTTCGTGGCGTCTGCCGGCGGGCACTGGAACCCGTCCGCCTCCACCCACGGAGATCACGCCGGCGACATGCCGTCGATCTACGCGGGAACGGACGGCCGTGCCACGGCCAGCTTCTCGACGGATGCGTTCTCGGTGGCCCAGTTGTCGGCCGATCCGGGGGGCGTGGCGGTCATCGTCCACGTGGGGCGCGACAACTTCGCCAACATCCCGGATCGCTACACCTCCGGCGGCGTCCCCGGACCCGATGCCATCTCGAAGGCCACAGGCGACGCCGGTGGTCGCTTCGCCTGCGGCGTGGTCAACGCCGGCTCGCCCGACTTCGGCCCAGGCGGCGGCGGGTCGGGCTATTGGATGGCGGGTTCCGACGGCGGCGTCTTCGCCCATGGCGACTCTGCCTTCTTCGGCAGCCAAGGCGGCACCAGCCTCGTCCGTCCCGTCGTGGGCATCGAGGCCGCGCCCGGCCGCGATGGCTACTACCTCGCAGCCTCCGACGGCGGTGTGTTCACCCATGGCGATGCGCCCTTTGCCGGGAGCACCGGAGGGTTGCAACTCAACAGCCCCGTCGTCGGGCTCGCCGTCCCACCATCCGATGCCGTTGCACCACTGCGCAACCAGGCCGGGACGACGGTCGGCTGGTCGACCTTCACCCAGACGGCCTCGGGTGTGCGCGTCGACAGCTACGTCACCGGTCTGTCACCCCTCTCGGAGTTCCATGGCACGCACGTCCACACGAACGGCGCCTGCACGGGCGACTTCGTGACGTCGGCGGGCGGGCACTGGAACCCGGGCGGTGCGACGCACGGTGACCACTCCGGCGACCTCCCGTCGCTGTACGCGGATGCCCAGGGCACTGCGAGGGCCAGCAACCTGCTCGACGGGTTCACCGTCGCTCAACTCCTGGCGGATGATGGTGGCGTCGCCGTGATCGTCCATGCCGGCCGTGACAACACCGCCAACATCCCCGACCGGTACACGGCTGCCGGGACTCCTGGTGCCGACACCACCACAAAGTCGACCGGCGACGCCGGCGGTCGACTCGCCTGCGGCGTGGTGGCCGCCACCGGTGGTTCGCCGGGCGCCGGCTATTGGCTGGCCGCGGCAGACGGCGGCGTGTTCGCCTTCGGAGATGCGCCGTTCCTCGGGAGCCTCGGTGGCGGCCCGCTCAACAAGCCGATCGTCGCCACCATGTCGACGCCGTCAGGCGCCGGCTACTGGTTGGTCGCCGCAGATGGCGGCGTGTTCGCTTTCGGCGACGCGCCCTTCGTCGGGAGCATGGGTGGCACCACGCTCAATCAGCCCATCGTTTCGGCGGAAGCGACGCCGACCGGACTCGGATATCTCCTCGTGGCCAAGGACGGCGGGGTGTTCGCCTTCGGCGACGCCTCGTTCCAGGGGAGCACCGGTGCCGTTGTGCTGAACCGCCCGATCGTGTCGTCGGCGGTCACCCAATCCGGCGGTGGCTACTGGCTCTTTGCCAGTGACGGCGGCGTCTTCACCTTCGGCGACGCCGACTTCGCCGGCAGCCAGGGTGACAAGCAGCTGAACCGGCCCGTGGTGGGCGGGGCCTAGAAGGCGACGTCGGCCAGGAGGATCCCGTCGGCCGCCGAAGCGGCGGCGGGGGGAATGGCCGGCGGGCGCAAAGGGAGGATCCGGCCGGCGCCGGTCTCGGCCGCCTCGAGCTGGGCCACGACCGATCGGGCGACGATGGGCGCCATCATGATCGTGAGGTGGCCCTGATCCTTGACGAGGATGTTGGTTGCGTGCAGCGCCGGGTGGCGGAGCATGGCTGACGCCGCCGGCTGAATGAGGACGTCGAGGTTGGAGTAGAAGGCGACCCAGCGCACGCCGGCGGCTCGGTGGATGCTGGCGGCGAGGCGGCGCATGACCTTCGACCCCGGTCGCATATCGCGTGCACTAGCTCCGACGCCCGCCTTGGCCATCAGGGTGCCCTCGTGGGGTGAGGCGATCGTCACCGCCGTATCGACGAAGCGATGGCCCCCGAGCTCCTGCACGAAGTACCGAAGCAAGACGCCGCCCATGCTGTGGCCGATGACGTGCACCTTCTCGGCCCCGGTGACCCGCCGAATCTCACCGACCCGGTCGGCCAGGCGGGCCGACAGCTCCGGGATCCCTTCCCGCCCGAAGGCCAGGTAGTTCATGGTGTGGACGCTCGAGAAGCCGGCGGCCCGCAGGGTGCGCTCCAGGAGGAACCAACCCGAGCGATTGTGGCCGTAGCCGTGGACGAGCAGGACGGGCGTGTCGTGGGTGCGATCGCCTCGGGGCGCTCCGGTGCTGAGGGCGGCCTCGGCAACCCCGAGCGGGTACCGGGCCGCGCAGCGGGCGGCGTTCCACATCTCTTTCGCACAGCCCACGTAGGTCTCGGGTCGCCGAAGCGCTGTCGTCACGATGCCCATCCTCAACATCATCGATTCCTTCCCCGGAACGGTGAAGTTCTCGGGTGGGGCCATTTGCACAATGGCCCTGACGGGCTAGTTCGACGACGACGATTCCGGACTCGTGCGGAGGTCGATGACCACAGCGGTGCGCTCGTCCACTTCGCCCGGGTAGGTCGTCAACCCGGCGCCGTCGGCTGGGTAGGTCGTGCCCGTGCAGGGATCGCGGAACTCCTCGTCGGTCCGCACCCACTCGAGCAGGCAGTCGAGATCGCTCGTACCCGGGGCGTAGGCCCCGATGGCCGACCAGCCCTCGGTCACGTCGTCGCCGAGGTGCTGCACGAAGAGCTCGCGACCCGGCTTGGAGGTGAGGGGGTCCTTGAAAAGGATGGGCGAGCCTTGGGACGCGATCCGTTCGGCGAACCGGTCGGCGCGCCCGACGACGAAGCGCTTGTCACCGAGGTTGACCTCGTCGGGCCGGTCGGAGGCGAAGCGAACGGTGAGCAGGAGCAGCAGCGCGGTGATGGCGACGCCGATGACCGAGGCGATGAGGATCGACCTGGTGCGCCGGCGATTGGCGACCCGAGGGAAGTTCGCCGTCACGCGGACTGCCAGAGCTGCAGCGAGAACGGGCAGAGAACCACCTGCGTAGTATTCACGCCCGTGAACAGGCCGTATCGCGTGGTGGTGGCCAAGCCCGGTCTCGACGGCCACGATCGGGGGGCCAAGGTCATCTCGATGGCCCTCCGCGATGCGGGCTTCGAGGTCATCTACACCGGCTTGCACCAGACCCCAGAACAGGTCTGTGAGGCCGTCATCCAGGAGGACGCCGACGCCGTCGGGCTGTCGCTCCTCTCGGGCGCCCACATGACGCTGTTCCCCCGCATCATCGACGCGCTGCGAGAGCGCGGCGCCGACGACGTCCTCGTTTTCGGCGGTGGCATCATCCCCGACGCCGACATCCCGAAGCTCTCCGAGCTCGGTGTCGCCAAGATCTTCACCCCGGGTGCCTCGATCGCCTCCATCACGGAGTGGCTCGAAGCGGCCCTGGACGAGCGCGAAGGAGCACCCTCCTAGTGGACCTGTTCGAGTACCAGGGCAAGCAGTACTTCGCCCGCTTCGACATCCCGGTGTCGGCCGGCGGCGTGGCCCGCACGGTCGACGAAGCGGTGACCGAAGCCGACAAAGCCGGCTACCCAGTCGTCGTCAAGGCGCAGGTGCAGGTGGGCGGCCGAGGCAAGGCCGGTGGGATCAAGCTGGCGAATGACGCCGGGGAGGTCCGCCAGCACGCCGGCAACATCCTCGGCATGGACATCAAGGGCCACGTCGTGAAGATCCTTTGGGTCGAACACGCCTCCGACATCGCCGAGGAGTACTACGCCTCGTTCACCCTCGACCGCTCGGCCAAGAAGCACCTCGGCATGCTGTCGGCCGAAGGTGGAGTCGAGATCGAGGTCGTGGCCGAGAACAACCCCGACGCCATCGCCAAGATCCACATCGACCCCGTCGACGGACTCACACCCGAGGCGGCTCGCGCCTGGGTCGAGGCGGCGGGGCTCAACCCCCTGGCCACGGATGGCGCCGTCGACATCCTCATCAAGCTCTACCGCTGCTACACCGAGGGCGACTGCGACCTGGCCGAGATCAACCCGCTCATCCTGACGCCCGAAGGCAAGGTCCACGCCCTCGATGCCAAGGTGACGCTCGACGAGAACGCGTCGTACCGGCACCCCGAGTGGGACGAGTATCGCGGCATCGCCGTGATGGACCCGAGGGAAGAGCTCGCCGCTTCGAAGGGTTTGCAGTACGTCGGGCTCGATGGAGATGTCGGCATCATCGCCAACGGTGCCGGCCTCGCCATGTCGACGTGCGACGTCGTGAACCAGGTCGGCGGCGAGCCGGCCAACTTCCTCGACATCGGCGGCGGCGCCTCGGCCGAGGTGATGGCCAACGCCCTCGAGGTCATCAACGCCGACGACAAGGTGAAGTCGATCTTCATCAACATCTTCGGCGGCATCACCAAGGGCGAGGACGTGGCCAACGGCATCGTCCAAGCTCTCGGACGCGTCGACATCAAGGCGCCGATCGTGATCCGCCTCGACGGCACCAACGCCACCGAGGGTCGGGAGATCCTGAAGTCACACGAATCGGCGACGCTCATCTCGCAGCCGACCATGTTGGGTGCGGCCAAGAAGGCCGTCGAGCTGGCTGCGGCCGCCGGGAAGGGCAACTGATGTCGATCTTCGTCAACAAGGACACCAAGGTCATCGTCCAGGGCATCACGGGTTCGCAGGGCCGCTTCTACGCGCTGCGCAATCGCGACTACGGCACGCAGGTCGTCGGCGGGACCTCGCCGAAGAAGGCCGGCACCGACGTCGAGGGCCTCCCCGTATTCGCCACCGTGGCGGAAGCCAAGGAAGCGACCGGCGCCACCTGTTCGATGATCCTCGTTCCCGCACCCGGTGCAGCCGCAGCGGTACGCGAGGCTGCTGCCGCCGAGATGGAACTGGTCATCTGCCTCACCGAGGGCGTTCCCGCCCAGGACGAAGCCGCCTACTTCAACGAGGTCAAGCGCAATCACCCCAACGTCCGGCTACTCGGGCCCAACTGCCCCGGCCTCGTGACGGTCGGCGAGTGCAACATCGGCTTCATCCCGGCGGAGGTGGCCCTGCCTGGGGGGCCGGTCGGCATCGTCTCGCGATCCGGCACGCTCACCTACCAGGCACTCGCCGAGCTGGGTGAGAAGGGCATCGGCGTGACGACCTGCGTCGGTATCGGTGGCGACCCCGTGCCTGGCACCTCGTTCATCGATTGCCTCGAGGCCTTCGAAGCGGATCCCGACACCAAGGCCGTAATCATGTTCGGCGAGATCGGCGGGACGGCGGAAGAAGAGGCGGCCGACTACATCAAGGCCAACATGTCGAAGCCGGTCGCCGCCTACGTTGCCGGCGTCACCGCGCCTCCTGGAAAGAAGATGGGCCACGCCGGTGCCATCGTCTCCGGCGGCAAGGGCACGGCGCAAGGAAAGATGGACGCGCTCCGAGCCGCCGGCGTCGCCGTCGGCCTCAACCCGACCGAAGTCGGCGACCTCATCGCCGACATCGTCAAGGGCCTGTAGCTCCCGAGGATCCCTCGGGGCCACAGGCCTCGACGACATCCGGCAACGTCAGTCGGCGACGGACGCGGCGTCGATCACGAAGGCGATTTTCACCTGCACCTTGTACAAGCTGATAGCGCCGTTCTCGACGGAGGCGTTGCTCGAGATGACGTCAACGCCGGTGATGTTGCGGATCGTCTGCGACGCCGTCGACACGGCGCTCTTGACGGCATCGCTGAACGACGAGGGCGAACTGCCCACCAGCTCGATGACCTTGACGACGCCGCCGCTCTTCTCTTCTGCCATGGGGATCCTTCGGTCGGCAACGCTCCCGCCCTCCTGGTGGAGGCGCCGCAGGAGCGTTGTACCCCGCAAAAACGGAACCCAGCCGTTCGAGTTGATGTGCGGACGAGTTCTCAGGCCTACTGCTTGCCGACGTACTTCGACATGGAGTTGGCGCCCTGGAAGACCAGCTTGATGTGGTGTCCGAGGCCCTCCCACGTCTTCGGGGTGTCGGCGAACAGCGCGGCCCCGGCCAGGGGCCCGAAGGCCTCGCGGAGGGCCGCTTGGCCGCCGAGGGCGTTGACGCGGTCCTTCTGGTAGAGCGTCTGGAGCTCGCCCACGTGGCGACTCCAATACAGGAAGTGGCTCTCCAGCCGCTTTTGGATCTCGTCTTGTTGGTCGGCAGGTCGGGGTCGCCGAGCAGCTTCATGTCCGCCAGCATGGATTTGACCTCGATGTTGGCCGCCTTCTCGCACACGTGGATGAAGTCGAGGGCCGCCTCCTTGACGTTCTGCTCCCGGGCGTAGCGGATCATCGCCGCAGCACCGGCGATGCCCTCCATCTCGGCCGCAATGATGACGCCGATGCCGGCGAAGAGGGCGCCGCCGGCCATGCCGCCCGCCACAGCCGCACCCGCCTGCAGACCGGCGTTGATCGCCTCCTGGAAGGCCGCTGCGTAGTCCCCCCGGTCAATGGCGTCGATGACCTTGACGACGCTCACGACGATGCCGACCACGATCGCCGCCCGGCCGACCTTGTCGAGCACCTCGAGGTGCTTGGTGGCCCACTTTCCGACGCCCTCCCACTTGGCCACCATGTCGGCTGCGCCCTTGGCCAGCGCCTTCTTGCCCTCGCGCTCGGCGATGTGCTTCACGGAGTTGAGGCTGACCGAGTAGATGGCCTGACGGAGGCCGAGCACCTTGTCCAGGAGGTCGGCCGTTGTCGCCGTCCTCGAGAGCAAGCCCATCTTCTTGAACTCGTCCAGTTTGCCGGCCGCTTCGCCCGGGTTCTTGGCCAGGTCCCAGATGGCGCCGCCGAGGTCCTCGCTCATGCCGGCCGCCTTGAAGAAGGCGCCCATGGAGGCACCTGCGCCCAGGGCGATGGCCTTGTCGGCGACGTCCTTGGCGACGACGAGGTCCTTGGCGACGACCTCGAGCTGACGCGCCGCAATCCCCTCCCGGGGATCCGCCAACGTCACCTTCTCGCGCACGGCGTTGTGCTTCTCGTTGTAGAGGCCGCCCTCGATCAGCTTCTTCCCGATGTCGGAGACCTTGTCCTTCAGGTGCGCCTGGGTCTTCGGGTCGAGCGTGACCGCGATGTCTTCGCGAATGCCCTTCCAGATGGTGTGGGCGAGCTTGGCCGAGCCGCGGTCGCGGGCGGAGAGGAGCGCCTGGCGGTACTGGTCGAGAAGGGCGCGGTGGCGCTTGCTCATCCCGTCGCCGAACTTCACCGCCCGCAGTGCCGCCTGCTGCTGCTTGTTGACGTCTTGGATGTTCTTCGGGACGACGCCGCTGGTGAGGTCGTACCAAGACTGGTCGATCACGTCGGTGAGGGCCTGCACGCCGGCGCCGAACTCGTCGATGGACGAAGTGGCGGTCTTGGCGTCGGCGCCGTTGTCCTTGGCCTTCACGTAGCGGTCGCCGACCGCATCCAGGTTGTCGACGAAGACGGCCAGGCTCCGGGCCGGGACGCCGAGGCGCCGGCCGACCTCGACGCCCACCATGATCTGGGTCACGAGTCGAGGCCACTCGGCCTGGGCCGCCTTGCGGGCCGCCTTGTTGCTCTGGGCCTTGATGAACACGCGCCGGACCCGTTCGAGCACGGCCCGCCTGTCGTCGCTCAGGTCGGGACCGAACTTCGGGCCGTAGACAGCCCGAGCGCCGCCCGTGGTGGCGGCGACGGCAAGGTCGCTGAACCCATTGAGGAACTGGGCGACGTCGTCGAACTCGTTCTTGGGCTGCTTCGGCTTCTTCGGTGCACCCTTGCGTTGGACAGCCAGCAACTGGCATACGGCCCCGTTGCCGGCATCTCGCTGGAGTTGCAAGAGATGGTCGTGTTGCGAGGCCGCGCCCGCCGGTCCTTTGGGCCGATCGAGGACGGCCGTGCCGACGCGCGCAGAAGCCACAGGGCGTGTCGCCTGGTGAGCCTTCCCCGTCACCCCGCACCTCCCGTGACCCGCCCGCGCGAGTCGCCCTCAGCTGCACGATACGCCCCATCCGTGCTCGCCGCTGGCGCACGAGGCCGACAGGGTCATCGGCCATTCTCGGGAGGACACGGTCCGGATTCGGGCACTGGCAGGCCGGCGTGATGCGGCAGTACGAGCGCGTGGCCGAGGGCGTCCAGCGCGATGACGTGATCGTGCGGTTCGAGTGCCCAGATCGGAGCCGTAGCCTGGGGTCGGTGAAGCGACGCCTGTTGGGGACCGTTCTGGCCAGCGTCTTCCTGGTTGTGGCTGCGTGCTCGGGTGGTGAGACGGAATCGGCCACACCGCCGGCGGACGAGCCGACGACCTCCACCTCGATCGACGCACCCACTTCGACGGAGGCACCCACCACTACCGAGGCACCGACCACGACGACCGCGCCGCCCCCCTCGACGACGGTCGCGCCCCGGCCGTTGACAACGGGCCCGCAGCCGAAGGCGGTGCTGACCTCCACCGGTGTGACGGCGCCGGTCCTCGGGCGCGAGGGCGACGCCTTGTTGGTCGGCACGCCCTGTGGGCGGTCGGCGCCGGTCCGTTCCGGCACGCCGCTCGACGGCGTGGTCGTGCTGGACGCCGGCCACGGTGGGGCGGAGCCCGGAGCCGTGGGGCCCAACGGCCTCGAGGAGCGCGGCCTCAACTTGGCCGTCACGCTGGCCGCACGGGCGCACCTCGAGGCCAACGCCGTCCCCGTCGTGCTCACCCGCAGCGGGAGCTACCGCATCACCCTCGAATCTCGGGCCAAGATCGTCGACGCCATCAAGCCGAAGGCCTTCGTCTCGATCCACTTCAACGCCGAGCCGGACGGGCCACGCGAAGGTCCCGGTGCGGAGACCTACTACCAGACGGTCGGGTCGAGCGCCGCCGCCTCGAAGCGGCTCACCGGCTTGGTCTACGAGGAGGTCGTCAAGGCGATGAGCCAGTACCAGGGCATCGCCTGGGTCGCCGATCGGGACGCTGGTGCGAAATACCGGACGTCGAGCAGCGGCAACGACTACTACGGCATCCTCCGTCGCACCCAGGGGACGCCGGCAACGCTCGCCGAGATCGGGTTCATCTCCAATCCCCCGGAGGCGGAGCTCTACGCCCGCGCCGACGTCCAACAGGTCGCCGGTCAGGCGGTCGCCAACGGCATCCTGCGTTTCCTGCGTTCGGCCGATCCGGGGTCCGGCTTCGTCGAGCCCTACCCGCGCGAGCAACCGGCCGGCGGTGGCGGCGGCGCCGACAACTGCCAGGACCCGGCGCTCGCGTAGCCGTCGAAAACCCCATCGGGGGGGTTCGACCCCTCCGGTAGGATCTCGCCAGTGAGGCTGAGGGTCGCGGCACTGGCATCCGGGACGGGCACCGTCCTCGAGGCCATCCTCGCCGCCGGGATCGTCGTCGACCTGGTGGTCACCGACCGGCCATGCCGCTCGCTCGAGCTGGCCGCCGAGCACGGCGTCGCCACGGTGCTCGTCGAGCGCACCAGCTTCGGGCAGGCCTTCGATCGTGCGGCGTATTCAGATGCGGTCGTCGCCGTCCTCCGAGCGAACGAGATCGACGTCGTCCTGATGGCGGGGTTCGGCACGGTGATCCCCGACGCCGTGGCGTCGTTCCCGGGTCGGATGCTCAACACACACCCGTCGCTGCTGCCCAGCTTCAAGGGGTGGCACGCCGTACGCGAGGCCTTGGCCTATGGCGTCAAGGTGACGGGCTGCACGGTGCACGTCGTCACCGAGGAGATGGACGTCGGCCCGATCCTGGCTCAGGAGCCGGTCGACATCCTTCCTGACGACACGGAGTCGGCGTTGCACGAGCGGATCAAAACGGTCGAGCGGCGGCTCTTCCCGGAGACCATCAAGCGCTTCTTGAAGGAGATCGAATGAAGGAACAGACGTCCGGGTCGTCGACATGAGGGCGTTGCTCTCGGTGTGGGACAAGACCGGCCTCGAGGCGTTCGCTCGCGGACTGGTGGGCCTCGGCTACGACCTCGTTTCGAGTGGCGGCACCAGCCGATTCCTGGGCGAACATGACATCGCGCATGTCGAGGTCGCCACGGTCACCGGCGCTCCGGAGATGCTCGGCGGGCGGGTCAAGACGCTGCACCCCAAGATTCATGGCGGCATCCTCGCTGACGCCTCGAAGGCCGAACACCTCGCCGACCTCGAAGCCAACGGCATCGAGCGCATCGACCTCGTGGCCTGCAACCTCTACCCGTTTCGCGCCGAGCCGGGCATCGAGATGATCGACATCGGCGGGCCCACCATGGTGCGGGCGGCGGCCAAGAACCATGCTCACGTCGCCGTGCTCGTCGACCCGTCCGATTACGGGCCGGTGCTCGACGAGCTGCGACGCGAGGGCGCCCTGAGCGACGAGACCCGGCGTCGCCTCGCACGGGATGCGTTTGCTCACACGGCGGCCTACGACGCCGCCATCGTCACCTGGCTCGACGAGACGGCGCCGCACGTGGGTTCCGTTGTCACGCTCCCGGCCACGATTCATCTGGCCCTCGAGCGCACCGACGAGAAGCTGCGATACGGCGAGAACCCCCACCAGCAGGGTGCCCGGTACCGCAACGTCGGTCGCAACAGCTGGTGGGACTCGGTCGAGCAGTTCAGCGGACTGGCGTTGAGCTATCTCAACCTCTACGACACCGAAGCTGCGTGGCAACTCGTGCACGACCTCGCTCCCTCGGCCGGTCTCGCCGCCTGCGCCATCATCAAGCACGCCAATCCCTGCGGTGCGGCCATCGCCGAGTCCGGCGGACTGGAGGCGGCATACGCACGCGCGTTGGCAGCCGACGAGAAGTCGGCCTTCGGCGGCATCGTGGCCGTCAACGGGGCGGTCACTGATGCGCTGGCCGACGCCATCGTGGCCGGGCCTCAGGCCGACGTGATCATCGCTCCAGGCTACGACGAGGGCACCGTCGACAAGCTCATCGGACGACGCAAGGCGACCCGGCTGCTTCGGGCCGACGCGCCCGGAGCCGAAGCCTTCCATTTCCGCCAGATCGGAGGGGGATTCCTGGTGCAGGAGCCCCATTACTTCGGATCCTCGCGTGACGACTGGCGGGTGGTCACGAAGCGTCAGCCGACTGACGGTGAGTGGCGCGACGCCGAGCTCGCTTGGCGACTCGGCGGCTACGTGAAGTCGAACTCGATCGTCCTCGTCGCTGACGGCCAAGCCGTGGGCATCGGCGCCGGCCAGCAGAGTCGGGTCGACGCTGGCGAGATCGCCGCCAAGAAGGCTGCGGGGCGGGCCAAGGGCGGCGCCTGCGCCAGCGACGCCTTCTATCCCTTCCGCGACGGCATCGAGGCCGCCGCTTCAGCCGGAGTCGCCGTGGTCATCCAGCCGGGGGGCGCGTTGCACGACGACGAGATCATCGCCGCGGCTGACGAACTTGGCTTGGCCATGGTCTTCACCGGCGAACGTCACTTTTTCCACTGAGTACGAGGAGCTGGGTATGACTGCACGACTGTTGCCGGGGAAGCCCGTCGCCGATGCGGTGCTGGCCGAGGTGCGGGTGAGGGTGGAGAAGTTACGTGATCGGGGCATCACCCCGTCGCTCGCCACCATGCTCGTCGGTGACGACGACGCCAGTGCGGGCTACATCCGTCTCAAGCAGCGCACCGCTACGGAGCTCGGCTTCGCCTCACCGCACACCCACCTCCCGTCCGACGCGTCGCAGTCGCAGGTCGAGGACGAGATCCGTCGGTACGGCGACGACCCGTCGGTGCACGCCCTGTTGGTGCAGTACCCGATCCCCGGTCACCTCGACTACGACGCCGCCATCGCCGCCATGCACCCCGACAAGGACGTCGACGCCGCCCACCCACAGAACATGGGTCGCCTGGCCCTCGGCATGCCGGGTCCGGTGCCCTGCACGCCGGCGGGCATCGAAGCGCTCCTGGCCCATTACGACATCCCGGTCTCGGGCCGTCATGTGGTGATCCTCGGCCGCGGTGCCACCATCGGACGGCCGCTGGCCCTCCTGCTGAGCCAGAAGCGCCTGACGGCCAACGCTGCCGTGACCGTCGTGCACACCGGGGTGCCCGACTGGGCCAACTACACCAGGGAGGCGGAGATCCTCGTCGCCGCCGCCGGCGTGCCCGGCATCATTCAGCCCGAGCACGTGCGTCCCGGCGCCACCGTCATCGGTGGTGGCGTTCGCTATCGCGGTCGCACCCTGCTCCCCGATGTCGACGAGTCGTGTGAGGAAGTGGCCGGCGCCATCACCCCTCGCGTGGGCGGTGTCGGACCGACCACCATCGCGATGCTCTTCCGGAACGCCATCGAGTGCGCCGAGCGGCTGTCGTCGTGAAGGTTCACGAGATCATCGCGGCCGGCCGTTCCATCTCCCTCGAGTTCGGGCCGCCCCGCACGCCGGAAGCCGAGGCTCGTCTCGACCGCACCTTGGTCGAGCTCGAGCCACTCGTGCCATCGTTCGTCTCCGTCACCTATGGCGCCGGCGGGTCGACACGAGGCAAGACGCGCGAGATCGTCGATCACATCCACGACCGCACATCGATGACACCGATGCCGCACCTCACCTGCGTCGGCCACACGCGCCACCAGGTGGCCGAGATCATCAGCGGCTATCGCGATGCGGGGCTCAACAACCTCCTGGCTCTGGCCGGAGATCCGCCCGAGGACGGCCAAGCGGCGGGCGACTTTCGCTACGCCGTCGAACTCATCGAATTGGCCCGCGGTCTCGGCGATTTCAGCATCGGGGTCGCGGCCTTCCCCGAGGTGCACCCCAAGTCGCCCGATCGCGAGACCGACCGTCGCCACCTCGCGGACAAGCTGCGCGTCGCTGACTTCGGGATCACCCAGTTCTTCTTCTCCGTCGAGCCCTACTTCCGCATGATGGAGGAACTGGCCGCCCTCGGCGTCGACAAGCCGGTGATCCCAGGTGTGATCCTCTTCGTCAACGTGCCGAGCGTCCACAAGATGTCGGCCACGAACAACACCACGGTTCCCGACGGGCTCCGAGATCGGCTGGCCCGTGTCGAAGGTGACCCTGCTGAGGTGCGCAAGCTGGCCGTGGAGGTCTCGACGAAGCTGATCCAAGAACTCTTCGAGGGTGGCGCCCCGGGCGTGCACCTCTACACGATGAACTTCTCGCGCGGGACCCAGGACGTGTTCGCCAACCTTGGACTCGGTCGGCGTGCCTGACGCCGAGTTCCCGCTCATCGCGGTCGGGCACTTCTTCGAGAACCCGGCGCGCGGTGAGCGCTTCTTCGCCACGCACCTCGGCGGCCGCGCCACCGCGTGATCTCGGAGCACCGCACGACCCCGGAGGCACAGCACCTCGACCCGAGGATCCGCACCGTCTGGAGGGTGGCCTCGTTGGTGGCCGTCGGCGTGGTCTCCCTTCTCGCAATCGCCGGCGGTGTCGGGGTCATCGTGGCGGACGCCGCCCCGCCGCTGGTGGTAGGCCCCGTCGTGGGAGGCGCCGTCGTGGTCGCCGGGGCCGTAGCGTGGTGGTGGCCCGGCGTCCGGTACCGGCATTGGACCTACCGGATGGGGGAGGACGCCCTCGAGCTCTTCCACGGCGCCCTGTTCCGCACCGAGTCGGTGATCCCGTACTTCCGTGTGCAGCACGTCGACACCTCCCAGGGCCCGATCGAGCGCCGTCTCGGGCTCGCAAACCTCACGGTGCATACGGCATCGGCAGCGACGGACGCGTCGCTGCCGGGTCTGGCCGCCGACGACGCCGAGTCGATCCGCCGCCGCATGCTGGCCCAGGTCGGTGACGGCGACGCCGTCTGAGCCGGCGGGCGCCGAGGTCCGGCGCCTCCACCCGCTCTCACCCTTCTTCAACCTGATCCTCCTCGGCCGCCAGTTCATCGTGCCGCTCGTCGTGCTGCTGGTGGCCAACCGGGGCGATGGCTCACAATTCTTGCCGGCCATTCCGTTGGTCCTCGGCAGCCTTGTCGGCTTCGTGCAGTGGCTCCGCTTCACCTACACCTTCGACGGCGCTCGGCTCGTCATCGACGAGGGCGTCCTCACCCGCAAGCAACGGATCATTCCCCTCGACCGGATCCAGCAGGTCGAGGTGTTCACCAAGCTCCGTCATCGAATTGTCGGGGTGACGGTGTTGCGGGTCGACACCGCCGGCGGCGGTGGCAGTGCCGAGGTCAACCTGTCGGTGGTGTCGGTGGCGGAGGCGGCCCGGCTCCGGGCCGTGCTGTTGCCCGATGGTCCCAGCGCCGCGCCGACCACCGACGACCCGACATCGGTCGAGCTCCCATCATCGACTCGGCCCCTGGTGCGCCTCGGTGCCGGGCAGCTGGCCGTCGGCGGGATGACCGGCTCAGAACTGGCCATCATGTTGACCATCCTGTTCTGGCTGGTGCAGCTGGTCGACGACCTCCCCGAGGGGACCATCGAGGATCTGTTCGACGACGTGACGGCACCATCGAGCGCCGGCGGCTTCCTGCTCGGCCTTGGCGCCCTGGTGGCGGTGTGGTTCGGACTGGCAGCGGCGGCCGGCGTCATCAAGAATTTCGGATTCACGATGTCGCGCGCCGGGGACGACCTGCGGGTCGTCCGCGGCCTGCTCGACCGGCGAGAGGGGTCGATGCCGGCCCACCGACTGCAGGCCGTACGGGTGCAACAGTCGCTCGTTCGCCGCATGCTGGGCTTGGCCGAGGTCGTGCTGCAAAGCGGTGGCCAAGCGACGAGCAACACGAGCGGCCTCAGCCGCATCGACGTTCCCATCCTGACCGCTGATCGGGTCGGGGGCCTGTTGAGAGAGGTGCTACCGGCCCCTCCGCCGGGGCTGTCCGGCTACGTGCCGGCACCGCCCGCAGCCCGCCGACGATCGATCCTGCGACGCGTGGCGCCAGCCGCCTTGGTGGCGGCCGGACTCGTGGTCGGCCTCGAGGCGCGCGTGGCGGCGGTGGCCGTCGCCGTGGTTCTGCTCGCGCTCGCCGCAGCCAGTGGCGAGCTCGCCTACCGCGGTCTTGCTCATGCGTGGGACCACGAGTTGTTGATCGCCCGGAGCGGTGGGCTGGCCCGCGAGACCGTGATCGTGCCCGCGGCCAAGGCCCAGAGCACCCGGCTGATGACGACGCCGTTCCAGCGCCGGGCCGGACTCGGCACCTTGTACGTAGATGTCGCCGGCAAGGGCCGAACCCCCCAGGTCAAGGACGGCGACATCGGCCGGCTCCGGGAACTGCAAGCGGCGGTGCTCCTCGCTTCTCCGGCGGCCCGCCGGGACGAGGAACTCGTGCGCCGGCGGCGTATGGCGCCGGAGGGCCGGCCCGGAGCTACCTAGGCCATCTTCTCCTGCAGGTTGCGATCGAGGGCGTCGAGAAAGTCCTCGGTGCTGAGCCAGGCCGCATCGCCGGGGATCAGGAGGGCGAGGTCCTTGGTCATCTCGCCGCTCTCGACCGTTTCGACGCATACCTGCTCGAGGGTCTTGGCGAAGCGGCGGACGTCGGGCGTGTCGTCGAGTTTTCCCCGGAAGTCCAACCCCTGGGTCCACGCGAAGATCGATGCGATTGGGTTGGTCGACGTCTTGTTGCCCTTCTGGTGCTCGCGGAAATGGCGGGTGACCGTGCCATGGGCCGCCTCGGCCTCGCAGGTCTTGCCATCAGGGGTCAACAGCACGGACGTCATGAGGCCAAGCGAACCGAAGCCTTGGGCCACCGTGTCGGACTGCACATCACCGTCATAGTTCTTGCAGGCCCAGACGTAGCCGCCTTCCCACTTCATGGCGGCGGCCACCATGTCGTCGATCAGGCGGTGCTCGTAGGTGAGGCCGGCGGCGGTGAAGTCAGCGGCGAACTCGGCGTCGAAGATCTCCTGGAAGAGGTCCTTGAACCGACCGTCGTAGGCCTTCAGGATCGTGTTCTTGGTCGACAGGTAGACGGGGTACTTGCGGTCGAGGCCGTAGCGGAATGAAGCCCGGGCGAAGTCGCGTATCGAGTCGTCGTAGTTGTACATTCCCATGGCGATGCCGCCACCGGTGTACTTCGCAACCTCGAACTGCATCGGCTCACCGCCATCGGTTGGCGTGTAGGTCATCGTCACGGTGCCCGGGCCCGGCACCACGAAGTCGGTGGCCTTGTACTGGTCGCCGTGGGCATGGCGGCCGATAACGATCGGCTTCGTCCAGCCCGGCACCAGCCGCGGCACGTTCGAGCAGATGATCGGCTCCCGGAAGACGACACCGCCGAGGATGTTGCGGATCGTCCCGTTGGGCGATCGCCACATCTTCTTCAGGCCGAATTCCTCGACGCGATCCTCGTCGGGCGTGATCGTCGCGCACTTGACGCCGACGCCGTGCTGCTTGATCGCCTCGGCGGCGTCGATCGTGATCTGGTCGTCGGTCTCATCCCGCTTCTCGATGCCGAGGTCGTAGTAAAGGAGTTCGACGTCGAGGTACGGGAGGATGAGCTTGTCCTTGATGAACTGCCAGATGATCCGCGTCATCTCATCGCCGTCCAGTTCGACAACGGGTTTCGCGACCTTGATCTTCGGAGCCATGGCGGCCGAGGTTACCTTTCGGCGAAAGGCTCAGGCGCCCTCGGCGGCGACCTTCAACCGCTGCAGCGTCTGGTGCATGCCTTCGACCATCTGGGGTTGGCGCTTGCGCTCGGGAGCCATCAGCTGCATGGCGCGTCCGTAGCTGGTTGTCTCGAAGCTCTCGGTGAGTTCGGTGCCACCCTTGACCGGCGTCAGCTGGTAGCGCCAGATCGTCTCCTTGGTGCGGAACGCGAACAGGCGCCCAGACTCGACCTCCGTGACCTCGGGGGTCGTCGACCACCGCATGAAGCGGCCGAGGCGGTTGTGGCCCTTGAACTTGGCCCCGACGGCAGGCCCGGTGGCTCCGTCCACCCACTCCGCCTTCACGCACTCCGGGCTCCATTCACCCATCCGGGTGATGTCGGAGACCAATTCGTACACCTTCTCTGGGTCGGCTTCGATGTGGATGGTCGCTTCACCCTGCATGTCGCCTCCGCCTCTGTTGGCCCGCGCTCGGAGCCCGTGCGTATTGTCGCATCCATGGCTCCCTCGAAGACGCCCGTCCACGTCACGGTCACCGGCGCCGCCGGCAACATCGGCTACGCCCTGCTCTTTCGCATCGCGTCGGGTCAGATGCTGGGGGACGACCAGCCGGTCGTCCTGCGGCTCAAGGAGATCGAGCCGGCCATGAAGTCGCTCGAGGGCGTCGTGATGGAGCTCGATGACTGCGCCTTCCCGCTGCTGGCCGACGTGGTCACCACTTCCGACGACAGGACGGCCTTCGAGGGCACCTCATGGGCGATGCTGGTCGGCTCGGTTCCCCGCAAGGCCGGCATGGAGCGGGGCGACCTGTTGAACATCAACGGCGGCATCTTCAAGCCGGCCGGTCAGGCGATCAACGCCCATGCCGCCAGCGACGTGCGCATCCTCGTCGTCGGCAATCCGTGCAACACCAACTGCCTCATCGCCAAGAACAACGCACCGGACATCCCGGACGACCGCTGGTTCGCGATGACCCGCCTCGACCAGAACCGCGCGCAGGCCCAACTGGCCAAGAAGGCCGGCGTGCCGGTTGCCAACGTCACCAACGTCGCCATCTGGGGCAACCACTCGGCCACGCAGTACCCCGACTTCGGCAACGCCCGCATCGGAGGCCAGGCGGCGTCGGCGGCCATCGGTGACGACGGTTGGCTGGAGGGTGAGTTCATTTCCACCGTGCAGAAGCGAGGGGCGGCCATCATCGAGGCGCGCGGCCTCTCGTCGGCGGCCAGCGCCGCCAACGCCGCCATCGACTCGGTCGTCTCGGTATGGCAACCGACCGCCGCGGGTGACTGCGCATCCCTGGCCGTCGTCTCGCACGGCGAGTACGGGGTGCCCGAGGGCCTGGTCTTCGGCTACCCGGTGCGCTCGGCCGGCGACACCTGGTCGGTGGCCGAGGACTTCGAGCTCAGCGAATTCGCAAAGGACAAGATCCGCATCACCACCGAGGAGCTTGTCGCCGAACGCGACGAGGTCAAGGCCCTGCTGGGCTGACGTACCGTGGCGCCCGTGAGGCGCTTCGTTGACGATGCCACCGACGACCATCCAGACGGTGACGAGGACAAGGCCCCGGCCAGCTGGTCGGTCGCCCTCCTCGACGACTGCGATGGCTGTGATGACCTGCGAATCGTGCTGACGCTCGAGCCGGTGGGTGAGCAGGGGCGGGGCGTCGTGGCCCACCTGGCGCCGGCGACGGCGCTGCGTCTGCGTCGGGCTCTGGCCACGGCATTGCGGGAGATCGGCGTGGACCCCGGGTGACCGGAGCAGGAGCTGACGAACTGTCGGCGGCGGCGCTCGTCGGTCTCTTGGCGGAGGAGTCGCGTCTGCAGGTCGTCGGCGCGTTGGCGTTGGGTGCGTCGTCACTGGACGACGTCGTCGTCCGCACGGGCCTCGATGTGCGATCGGTGACGGCGGCACTCGAGCGCCTGGCCGCCGGCGGGCTCGTCGAGTCCGCGGATGGATCCGGGAAGGGGCTGTCCCTTCGCGCGGACGCCTTCAAGACGGCGGCCCAGACCGAGGCTCGACGGCGGGCGGCCGCCGAGCCAACCGACACGTTCGACGGCGCGTCCCCCGAGGCGGCGACGGTGCTGCGAAACTTCGTCAGCGACGGTCGGCTTCGACAGATTCCGGCATCGCAAGGCAAACGCCGGGTGGTGCTCGACTGGCTGGCCGCTCGATTCGAGCCGGGCAAGACGTATCCGGAACGGGACGTGAACCTGCTGTTGGGGATGGTGCACGAGGACGTCGCCGCCCTCCGGAGGTACCTGGTCGACGAGGAGTTCCTCGAACGTCGAGACGGGTTCTATTGGCGGGCCGGCGGCACCTTCGAGCTCGACTGAGTTACGACTCCGACTTCGAACGGGTCGCAGCTGCAGGTGGGGCCACACGAGTGGGTAGTTCCCCAGGGCTCGGTCGAAGGCGCCTCGAATCCCGTGCGGGGACAGCCGAAGCGACTTCAGTTGCTCAGGTAGGCGCCGAGGGTGGGCTGCTGGGCCTCGATCGCTCGGTCGAACAGTCTTGCTCCGACGCCCCGATCGACGGAAAGCCGGGTCGGAGTCACGCAACCATGCGGGCGTTGCCAGACGAGAACTAGCGAAAGACGCAGCCGTCCATCCCGTTGACGCGGGCGAAGTGCGACATGGCCGCGTTGGGGGTCTCGCTGGCCTCGAGGATGCGCTTGGCTTCGTCGTTGTCGCCGGCCGCGACCGCATCGGCGTAGTCGTGGCCGTAGGACGTCCACTGGTCCCAGGCTCGAAGCCAGCGATCGACGGACGGAGCGTCGATCGAGGCCAAGGGAAGGCCCCGGATGTCGACGACCATCTCCTCCCATCCGGCGGCGAGACGTTCGATTCGACGCACCTCGGCCGGGCCCTCGAGCGCGCCCAGGTTGGGTGTCACAACAGTGCGTTCGGTGACCTCACAGCGGGCCTCGGCGGCCGCGGCGAACGCTCGGTCGCCGATCCGGTCCGGATCAGGACCCGATCGTTGGAGCACGACCAGCAGCACGGCGCCGAGGAGGAGGAAGCCGACGCTCGTCAGCCACAGGAGGCGCCCCGTCGGTGGCACCTTGGCGGGAGGTCCGGGCGAGAGCCGGAGCGTGCGGAGCCAGGCCGGAAGCGGCCGCACGTCCTCGGTCCAGGCGCGCCCGTTCCACCGTCGGATTCGGTCGGCGCGACGGGGGTCGGGGTACCAGGCGGGCGGGTGTGACGGCGGAGCCACCCGCTGTTTGTAGCAGCCCGGTGTACGGTCAGCCACGTGGGAGCGCTGGTGGTGCTCGCAGCCCAGACGGGCTCGATCGAGCCGGGGGCTGCGGCCGAGACCGTGGTGCTCGTTCGAAACACCGGGAACGATCCCGACGTCTTCCACGTCGTCGTGCAGGGCGCGGCGGCCCATTGGGCTGTTGTTGATCCGCCGAGCCTGCCGCTGGCATCGGGCGAGGAAGGGACGGCATGGGTCCACTTCCGGCCTCCACGGGCGCCGGACACGGTTCCTGGTCGCGTCCCGTTCGCGGTCGCCGTGGCGTGCAGTGGCGACCCCGAATTTGTCGCCGTGGAGACCGGCGAGCTCGAGATCGGGACGTACTCCTCCGTCTCGGCCGCCTTTTCCGACGTGGCGACCGTCGGCGCCCGGTGGGCGGAACTGGGTGTCGTCGTCCGCAACACCGGGAACCGTC
Organism: Acidimicrobiales bacterium; assembly: GCA_046597375.1. GTDB lineage: Bacteria > Actinomycetota > Acidimicrobiia > Acidimicrobiales > CADCTF01 > DATLED01. Next base: position 28,197 of record JBKJKM010000286.1, read on the forward strand.
GGGTGACGGTGATGGTGGCGGCGGAGTCGTCCGCCGATGGCGTCGTGTTCGAGGTCGAGCCGAGCGAAGTCGCCCTCGATCCGGGACAGCCGGCCGACGTGGCGGTCCGGGTGCGGCCGCCGCGAAGGCTCGTGCCCCGGAGGGAGGACCGCCGTCTCACCGTCTCGGTGGTCTCCGACGGAGGCGCCCTTGCGACGCTGCGCACCGACTACCCGGAAGACCCCTCACTCGCCCACGAGCTCTTTCGTTCGGCCCGGGTGCTCGGCGTCGTGTTGGTCCTGCTGTTCCTCGGAGGCATAGCGCTGTTGCGATCGGAGTCGACGTCGGGGACCGTGGCCGTGACGAGGGACGGCGTCGCCGCACAGCTGCCGTCGGTCGCGCCGCCGCCCCCGACGACCGAGGTGGCGGCGCCAGTCGAGGAAGCACCGGTCGAGGTGGTCGTGGCGCCGGCGGTCACGGCGCGACCCGTGGCCGGCCCTCCACCGTTGCCGCGCCTCGTCTTCGTCCGAACCTACGGCCCGAGCGAGCGCGACCTGGTCGTGCGGGAGTCCGGCGGCCGCGAACTGCGGCTCCGTTCCGACGGTGCCCTCGAGACCCGTCCGCGGCTGTCGCGGGACACCGGGTACGTCGCCTTCGTCCGAGAGCGGGAGGGCGCCTGGCGGGTCTGTGTCATCCCGTCGACCGGTGGCGAAGCCGTGTGCGTGGCCGATACGACCTCCGATGCGGCGGTGTCATGGTCGCCCGACGGTGGTTCGCTGTACTTCAGTCGTGGTGGCGTCCTTCACTCGGTGAGCTACGACACGGCGGCTCAGACGGTCGGTCAGGAAGCGGACACCGGCGTCGCCGTCCCCGGCGGGGCCTTCGCCCTCTCGCCCGACGGCACCCGGGTCGTCGTCGCCGAGGGTCGCCGGCTCGCGCTGCGACCGGTCGACGGTTCGCCCGGCGTCACGATCGATGTCTCCCCGACACCCGACGCGCCGTCTTTCTCGCCCGACGGTGGTCGGCTCGTCTACACCGCCAACTTCCAGGTCTACAACGTCGGTGTCGGAGGTGGGGCCGTCAAGCAGATGACGAGTTCGGGCACGGTGAACGGCGAGGCCACCTGGACCGGGTCCGGGGATTGGGTGGTGTTCCGGAGCAACCGCAGCGGGTCAGGTGACCTCTACGCCGTGAAGGGCGGGTCGGCCGGCGGCGATGAGACGGGACTCGCCCACGTGACGTCGAGCCCCGACCGCGACGTGATGCCGAGCTTCTAGATCTCGGGCTCAACCAGGTCGAGGCCAGGGAGGCCGTCGAGGCTGCGCCGGTTCTTGTCGCGCTGGTAGCCGGCCAGTGAGCCATTCTCCTCGCGCGCGGCCAGCCCGTAGGTGAGCCGGGTCCGCTCGCCTTCGAGGCGCATCTCCGGCACGCCGTAGCCACAGGAGTCCGAGATGCGGTGCACGACCACGTCGACGATGGCTCGCGCACCGGGTAGATCGGGGAACAGCCCGCTGAGCGCATCGAAGGCGGCCGTCCCGACCTGGTGCGACGTTCCGCGCCCATGGAGACGGACGATCCGGGGTGGTCCTGCGAACGCGTTCCACATGAGGGCGATGCGGCCGTTCTCCCGGAGGTGGGCGACGGTCTCGATACCGCTCCCGGTCAGGTCGAGGTACGCCACCCTTCGTTCGTCGAGCACGGCGAACGTTCCGTTGAGCCCCTTGGGCGAGACGTTGACGTGACCGTTGGCGGCCAGCGGGGCGGTGGCGACGAAGAACATCGGCTGGCGCAACAGAAAGGCGGCCAGCCGTTCGTCGATGGCGTCGTACTCGCGTCCCACACGGCCATGGTAAGCAACGCCGATGGCCACACCCGAGGACGAAGGTCGCCACGAGCCGGGGGCGGAGCCGCTCTGGAACGAGTCGTGGTACTTCGACTTCGCCAGCGAGGATGGTTCGGTCGGCGGGTACGTGCGCCTCGGCCTCTACCCCAATCTCGGGGTCGCCTGGTACTGGGGCTACCTCGTGCGGGCCGGTGCCGACGAGGGGGATGCGTCGCAACTGCTGGCCGTGCAACACCACACTGCGGCGCTCCCGACCGGATCGGTCTTGGAGGTCAGGGAGGAGGGGCTGTGGTCGGCCCTCCACTGCGAGTCCGCCCACGAGCACTGGACCATCGGCCTCGAGGCGTTCGCCGTCGGGCTCGACGACCCGGGCGACGCCTACGCCGACGACCTGCGGGGTGAGCGCGTGCCGCTCGGCTTCGACCTCGAGTGGGAGGCGACGGCACCCGTCTACGACTATCCGGGCGTGAGCAGGTATGAGCAGTCGTGCCGGGTGTCGGGCGACATTCTGATCGGTGACGAGACCCTGGACTTCGACGGGTGGGGTCAGCGGGATCACTCGTGGGGCGTGCGGGACTGGTGGGGGACGGGCTGGGTCTGGACGGCCGGCCGACTCGACGACGGGACGGCCTTCCACGCCGTCAAGGTCGAGACCGACCGCTTCGACTTCGAGCCGGGGTATCTCGCCTCCGACGGCACCCTGACCGTCGTGTCGCAGTTCAAGCCCATCTATGAGCAGGTCGGGGAGCACCGCCTGCCCGGCGTGACGGCCATGCCGATCCACGATCTCGAGCTCGTTGCCACACCGTTGCTCCTGGCGCCGATCCGCCTGGACTCACCCGAGGGTCGGATGGGCCGGTTCCCGCGTGGGCTGTGTCGTTTCGACGCCGCTGACGGCCGGACGGGCTATGGCTGGACGGAGTGGAACCGACCGAGCTGAAGCTCGGCCACCGTCCCGGGAATCAGTGGGGGACGACGGGGGCAGCCACGGGGGCGAGGAGGAAGGCACGGGTGGCCTCGTCGATGCGCCCCGTGACGGGAAGGCGCGCCGCCGCCTGGTAGGCGCGAACGGCATCGACGGTGGTCTGCCCCCAAAGCCCGTTGACGGCCACGGGGAAGCCGTGGCCCGTCAAGACCGTCTGGTACGCCCGCACCATGCCGAGGTTCAGCCCCTCACCGCCGGCGCCGCCCAGGTCGAGGCGGAACTCGCCGGCGTCGCGCACGGCGTCCCACACTTCGGGCGTGGCGTGCTGGTAGCTCCAGAAGGAGACGCCGACACCGCCCGCCGCCTCGGCGTACTGGAGGAAGCGGATGATGGCCGCCCGGTCGGGCACACCGGGCGGACCGCCCTCGGGTCCGCCGTCGAAGGCCTGGCCGATCGGGAACACCGGCTTGCCCCATTGCGAGAGGTAAGCGACGGCGTTGGCGACGTCGCTCGCGGGGTCGCGGTTCATCCAATAGACCATCGGGGCGACGGCGTCGAACGACGGGATGATGGCGGCGTAGGGGAACCCACGCTTGAGACGGGCGGGCGTCGGGTTGGGCACGGTGGCGATCAACGGGTAGTCCGGCCCGACGTTCTGGCGGAGCCAGGTGCTGTACGCCGTGACGTGCTCGAGGGAGTTGTTGGTGCCCTCTTGGGGGCTTTCGATGTCGGCCGAGAAGCCGTCGATGCGGTGACCGTCCGGCGTCGTGTGGCGGATGGCGGCCAGCGCGCGGTTGACGTCGTCACCGGGTCGGTCGAGGTAGGGGAAGTCCCAGCCGTAGACGCGAAGGCCGGCGGCATGCGCGACCGGGAGCAGACGGTCGAGGAACGGCCCGCCGGTGAATCCACCTTTGAGGGTGCCGGTTCGGACGTAGAGGTGGGTGAGGCCGGTGGCCCGAGCCCGGGCGACGATGGCCGCGGGGTCGCCACCGTCGGCCCGCTCCTCCATCCAGATCCACATGCCCTTCCCGACCGGAAGCCCGCCACGCGCCGTTGGCGGGCGGGCTCCCGCCGGCGCTTCGGCGACGATCGAGATGACCGGAGCCGGTGCCGACTGGGCGGTGGTTGTCGTGGCGGGGTCGGGGGCCGGCTCCTTGACGGACGTCGCCGCCGCCGGCGCAGCGAGGTCTTCAGCTGCGGTTGGCGTTGCCGTGGTCGAGGGCGAAGTGGCCGCCGCGGCCGCCGGTGGCGCATCCAGGAGGT
>JBKJKM010000080.1:0-33672 GCA_046597375.1 Acidimicrobiales bacterium
GTCGAGCCTCGACCGCCTCGCCGCGCTCTACGACAAGGGCGACGCCATCACCGGCACGCCCACCGGCTACCACGACCTCGACGAGCGCATGTCGGGCCTCCAGCCCTCGGCGCTCTACATCGTCGGGGCCCGCCCGGGCGCCGGCAAGACCTCGTTCGCCCTGGGCATGGCGGCCCATGCGGCCGTCGAGTCGAGCATGCCGGTGCTGTTCTTCAGCCTCGAGATGAGCCACGACGAGGTCACCCAGCGCCTGCTGTCGGCCGAGGCCAAGGTCGAGGGCACCCGGCTGCGCAACGGCAAGCTCCAGGACACCGACTGGAACAAGATCAGCCACGCCATCGGTCGCCTGTCCGAGGCCCCGCTCTACATCGACGACAACCCCAACCTGACCGTCATGGAGATGCGCTCCAAGGCCCGCCGCCTCAAGAGTCGCCTCGGCGGCCTCAGCCTCATCGTGGTCGACTACATCCAGCTGATGACCGGGCGCCGCAGCGCCGAGAACCGCCAGGTCGAGGTGTCCGAGATCAGCCGCGGCCTGAAGATCCTGGCCCGCGAACTCGAGGTGCCCGTCGTCGCCCTCAGCCAGCTTTCCCGTGGCCTCGAGATGCGGGCCGACAAGCGCCCGATGCTGGCCGACCTCCGCGAGTCGGGTTCCCTCGAACAGGATGCCGACGTCGTGATGTTCATCTACCGCGACGAGCTCTACAACCCCGAGAGCCCCGACCGCGGCGTGGCCGAAGTCATCGTGGCCAAGCACCGCTCGGGCCCGACGGGCACCGAGCGCCTGGCGTTCCTCGACCGCTATACCCGCTTCGCCAACATGGCCCGGGTCTAGCCGCCGCCGAAATCGGCGGCGCACGGTCCGGCCAGCGTTGCGGCCACCGAGGAGTTGCCGCCGGGCGGGTGGGGGGCGTGGGGAAGGGGTGGAGGCACCCTGCGGGAGTGCCTCGTGACCCTTCGGGCTGGAGGGTCCACGACCCCCACCCACACCCGGCGGATGCACCCCGCTGGAGGACGGGCTGCCCTTCTCTTTCGACCACTCTCCGTGGTTCCTTGAGAAAGAGTACGGCCGCTACGCTCGGACGTCGTGTTCCTGGGTGACGACCTGCTGCCCTTCCTCGTCCTCGCTCTGGGAGGTGCCCTGCTCGTCGGTAACGGGCTGGCCCTCCTGCGGCCGCCGCCCGAGGCCAAGGACGGCGAACTGGCCCGGGCACCAGCGGCTCGCAGCGCCGTGATGATGGCGGTCGGACTGGTGGCGACCGTCTGGGCCGTCGCCACCCTGACCTCGTGAGCGAAGCCCATGAGGCGATGGCGTGAGCGATCGACTCCGCTCGCAGCTCGCGTTCCTGCTCGAGATCGACAAGGCCAAGTCGATCTTCCGTCAGAGCTATCTCGCCGACGCCACCCGGAAGGAGAACGACGCCGAGCACATGTGGCACCTCGCGATGTTCGTCCTCGTCCTGGCGGAGCACGCCAGGGAGCCGATCGACGTCACCCGGGTGCTCCAGATGGTCCTGATTCACGACATCGTCGAGATCGACGCCGGCGACGTGTTCGTCTACGACGACGTGGCCCGACAGTCGAAGGCTCGCCTCGAGACGGCGGCGGCCGAACGGCTGTACGGCCTTCTTCCGCCCGACCAGGGAGCCGAGTACCGGGCCCTGTGGGACGAGTTCGAGGCGAAGGAAACACCCGAGGCTCGCTTCGCCGGTGCCATCGACCGGCTCCAACCCGTCTTGTTGAACCTCACGACGCACGGACGGTCGTGGCGCGAGCACGGCATCACGGCGGAGCGGGTGTTGACCCTCAACGCCCGGATCGCTGAGGGTTCACCCGTCCTCTGGGGCCACGTCGAGAAGCTGTTGCTCCAGGCGGTCGCCGACGGTCACCTGCCTTCCACCTGAGCGCGCGCCACCTCCTCGGCCTCGATGTCGCTCAGCTGACGGATCCTGGCGACGTGGCGATCGCCTTCGAACGGGGTGGAGAGGAAGACGGTCACGATCTCTTTGGCCATGGCCTCGGCCACCACCCGGGCGCCCATCGACAACACGTTGGCGTCGTTGTGGGACCGGGCCATGCGGGCCAACCACACGTCGTGACAGAGCGCCGCTCGCACGCCGTTGACCTTGTTGGCGGCGATCTGCTCGCCCTGGCCGCTGCCCCCCAGGACGATTCCGACCGCCGCCTCGCCGGCCACCACGGCTCGGCCGGCGGCGGCGCACAGCGGCGGGTAGTCGACGGAGGCGATCGAGTCGGTGCCCAGGTCGAGCACCTCGTGGCCCTCGCCCTGCAGCCACGGCACGAGAGCGGCCTTGAGCGGGAACCCGGCGTGATCGGCGGCGATGACGACGTTCATGCGCGGCAGTTTGGCGGAAGGGCTGGGCAGTTTGGCGAAAGGCGCCGGTGTCGGGGACGATGGCCGGAGGATGCGGGTGTGGATCGATCAGGACCTCTGCACCGGTGACGGCCTGTGCACCGACCACGCCCCCGACGTGTTCACCCTCCTCGAGGACGGGATCGCCTACGTCAAGCAGCACGGCCGTGTGCTCAACGATCCCGGCGGCTCCGCCAGCCTGGCCCTCGTGCCGACGCCGCTGTTGCAGGCCACCGTCCACGCCGCCGAGGACTGTCCAGGCGAGTGCATCTTCATCGAGTCGGACTCGCTGCCGTAGGGGGAATGACGGTGGCCGTTTGCGTCCGGTCCGTGATGGGTAGTCGGACAGTACCTGCGGCCTGTCCGCGCGCGGACGCAGGGGAAGAAGGACAATGGCAGCGGTGATGCGAGCCTGGGTGTAGCCCGTCGATGACGTCTCCCCTGTCCATCACGTTGGCCGCGCAACCGGCGAGTGTCTCGGCCTCCCGCCGCTTCGTCCGGGGCGTGGTCGAAGCCGTTGCGGCGATCACCTCGTTGATCGATGATGCCGTCCTGGTCACGTCCGAGCTCGTGGCCAACGCTGTGCTCCACGCCGGTGGTCCCATCACCGTCGAAGTCACGGTCGACGAGGGCCCGCCCGCCCGGATCCGCGTGGACGTCCACGACGACAGCCCGGTCGTCCCCGCAGTGCGCCACTACGGGCCTGGGGCCTCGACCGGGCGAGGGCTGGCCCTGGTCTCGCGCCTGGCCGACCGCTGGGGTGTCGAACCCTCCTCGTCCACTGGCAAGGCGGTGTGGGTGGAGCTGGTCGTGGCCGACGCTCCATCGGACGCGGTGGCGCTCCAGGAGACCGTCATGCAATCGCCGCCGCCACCTGCGGGCACCGGAGCCGTCCCCACCCGGTACCTCGAAGTGCCGGTCCACTTGTACCTGCGCCTCCAGGAGCAGAACGACGCCGTCCTCCGGGAGCTCGAGCTCTTGGCGTTCGCCGCAGACCACGACGGCGACCTCGATCCCAGCCCCGACCTGGTCGAGGTGACCGAGCGGGCGCGGCGGTTCTTCAACCTCGCCCGGGAGGGATTCCGGCGCGAAGTCCTGCAGGCCGCGGCCAAAGGCAGGACGTCGATCGATCTCGAGGGCCTCTCGGACCCGAGCGCCCTCGTTCCCTCGGCCGAGTTCGTGGCCCTCTTCGAACGAGCGGAGGAGCTGGCGGCCCGGGGCGAGTTGCTGGTCGGCCCGGCACCCGAGGGCGTCGGCCGGCTCCGGCGCTGGTTCGTGGCCGAGATGTCCCGCCAACTGGTCGAAGGCCGGCCTCCGGCGCCGTTCGTTTCCGAGGGCTGAAGGCCCGAGCTGGGCATGGCCCAGCGGGCCGCGAGAATGGCGGGGTGATCCTGGTCGACCTTGAGCGCGTCGGCGCAGCCCGTCCGGGGCGCCCGCTGTTCGTCGACCTCTCGCTCACGCTCTCGAGTGGCGACCGCATCGGGGTCGTCGGGCTCAACGGCACCGGCAAGTCCACCCTCCTCCGCGTGCTGGCCGGTCTCGGGCGGCCTGAGTCGGGCGCCGTGCGCACCGGTCGGGACGTACGCATCAGCTTTCTCGACCAGCGTCCCGAGCTGCCGGCCGGCACGGTCAGGGCCGCCGTGGGCGAGCAGTGGGAGGCGGCCGCCGTGCTTGAACACCTTGGCATGGGCCGCCTCACGGAGGCCGATGTCTCGACCCTCTCCGGAGGACAGGCCAAGCGGGTGGCGTTGGCTCGGTTGCTGGTGGAGGAGTCCGACCTCCTGATCCTCGACGAGCCCACCAACCACCTCGACATCGAGGCCATCGCCTGGCTGGAGGAGCGGCTCGCGCGGCACCGGGGCGGCCTCGTGCTGGTCACCCACGACCGCCACGTGCTCGACCGGGTGACGACCCGAGTGCTCGAGCTCGACCGCGGTGCCGGGTACGTGCACGAGGGCGGCTATGCCTCCTACCTCGAGGCCCGGGCGGAGCGCGAGGAGCGGGCGGCAACGGCCGAGTCCGTCCGGCGCAACCTCGCCACCCGCGAGCTGGCGTGGTTGCGGCGAGGAGCACCGGCGCGCACCCGCAAGCCCAAGGCCCGAATCGAGGCGGCGACCGCCATCGTGTCTGGCCGCCCGCAGGCCGCCGCTCGCCTCGGCGAGCTCGATCTCCACTTCGGGACACCCCGCTTGGGCGACAAGGTCCTGGAGCTCCATGGCGTCGGGCACCGCTGGGCCGGTGGTTCACAACTCTTCGCCGGTCTCGATCTCGCCCTCGATCCTCGCGAGCGACTGGGCATCGTCGGACCCAACGGCAGCGGAAAGTCGACGCTGCTCGACATCATCGCCGGGCGCCTCGCTCCCACCGAGGGACGGGTCGAGCCGGGCACGACGATCCGCCTCGGCTACTACGACCAGACGGGTGCCGATCTCGACCCGACGCAACGGGTCCGCGACGCCGTGTCGGCGCCCCACCCACCGACGACCGAGGACACACTGCTCCTCGAGCGGTTCTGGTTCGACCGCGACGCCCAGTTCGCGCCCATCGCCACGCTCTCCGGCGGTGAGCGCCGCCGGTTGCAACTCTTGATGGTGCTCGCTCGTCGCCCCAACGTGTTGTTGCTCGACGAGCCGACCAACGATCTCGACCTCGACACCCTGCGAGTGCTCGAGGACTTCCTCGAAGACTGGCCGGGCGCGCTGGTGACGGTCAGTCACGACCGTGCCTTCCTGGAGCGAACGGTGGAAGACGCCCTGGTGCTCGACGGCGCTGGCGGCGTCGCTCGTGCGCCAGGCGGCTATGCCGCGTGGGAGGCTGCCCGCCGGTTGCGGCACGGGGCACCTGCCGCGTCACCACCACGCGCGGCGGCGCGTCCGAAGAGCGCGCCAGCGACAACTGCTGCGCCGGAGCGAGCACGGTCGGGCGGAACGACGCAGCGCCTCCTGAAGGCGGCCGAGCGAGAGGTGGCCGCCCTCGATCGCCGGCACGCCGCGCTGACCGACGAGCTGACGGCGGCCGGCGCCGATCACCTGGCGTTGGCGAGGATCGGGTCGGTGATGGCCGGCGTGCAAGAGGAGCTCGCTGCCGCTGAGGAACGTTGGCTGGCCCTCGCCGAGGAGGCCGAAGGATGAGTCGACGATGGTTCGTCGTCGTCGTCACCGTCGTCGCCTCCGCCCTCGTGCTTGGCGGCTGCTCACGCGATCGGGACGATACGAACCCCACGAGCGATGCGGCTGGCATCGCATCCTCCTCGGGGGTGACGACCACCACGACCCCCGCTCCGGCGTCGTGCGCGACGGCGAAGCCGGCGCCGGCCGGGCCGGACGAGGGCGTGCTCGCCTTCGGCGGCGTCGATCGCACCTACCTCCTTCACGTGCCGCTCGGGTACGCCGGCACCACCCGGGTACCGGTCGTGTTCGACTTCCACGGCCACGGGTCGAGCGCCGCCGCGCAGATGGCCTACAGCGAGATCCGTCCGATCGCCGACCGGGAGGGCTTCCTCGTCGTCGCCCCCAACGGTCAGGGCTCGCCCCGCCACTTCAGCCTCCTGGGTGCAACCGCGACCGACGCCGACGACGTGGAGTTCACGATCGAGTTGCTCGACGAAGTCGCCGAGCGGTTCTGCATCGACCCGACCCGTGTCTACGCAACGGGGATGTCCAACGGGGGAGCGCTCTCTTCGGTCCTCGCGTGCCGAGGAGCAGAACGCTTCGCCGCCGTCGCCGCCATGGCGGCGATGATCTACCTCCCGGCGTGCGACGCCACGCCCGGGCCGCGTCCGGTGCCGATCCTGTCGATGATGGGCACCGCCGACCCGGTCGTGCCCTTCGCTGGTGGGCGCGTCAACTGCTGCGGCAACCCGAACATCCCCGCCGCCGCAGCCACGATGGACAGCTTCGCCCGCCACGCCGGCTGCGAGGCCGAGCCCAGCATCGAACGCATCGGCAACGACGTCGAGCTTCGCCGCTTCGGCGGCTGTTCGCCGGGTGCGGCGGTGGACTTCTACGTCATCGAGGGCGGTGGCCACACCTGGCCCGGGGCCGCCATCGACCTGGCCGGCGCCGGGCTGGGGACCACGACGGCGAGCGTGGAGGCGACCGAGTCGCTCTGGTCGTTCTTCGAGCGGCACCGCCTCCCGTCCGCCCGGTGAACGGTTTCCTGCAACACTTTCGGCCCAGATGCGACTGATCCTGCTGGGAGCACCCGGCGCCGGGAAGGGCACCCAGGGCGTGCGACTGGCCGACCACTATGGCGTGGCCCACGTCTCGAGTGGCGACATCCTGCGCCAGCACGTGGCCGAGGGAACGCCGCTCGGCCAGCGGGTGGCGGCCCACGTATCGGCCGGTGAGCTCGTCCCCGACGATCTCGTGATCGCCGTGGTCGGACGGGCGGTGACGGCCGCCATGGAAACGGGTGGCTACCTCCTCGACGGGTTCCCGCGCACGCTGGCCCAGGCCGAAAAGGCTTTCGAGTTGGCCAGCCGGAGCAGCCTCACGGCCCACGCCGTCCTCTTCCTCGACGTCCCCGACGACGTCGCCGAGGAGCGCCTCGTCGAGCGGTCGGCCACTTCGGGACGCGACGATGACGCATCGGCGTCGGTGATCCGGCACCGCCTCGAGGTCTTCCATCAGCAGACCTATCCGCTCCTCGACTTCTACCGAGAGCGCGGGGTGTTGGTCACCGTCGACGCCAGCCCGCCACCCGACGAGGTGGCGGTCGACATCATCGCCGCGGTCGATCGCAAGGTCGGCGACACCACGGACTAGCGCTCGAGCGCACGGCAGCGGCCACAATGCCGGGGTGCACATCTCGGCCAAGGCGGAGTACGCCATGCGGGCGCTCCTCACGTTGGCGGCCGAACCGGGTGGCGGCTCGTTGACGGCTGAGAAGCTGGCATCCGCCCAGTCCTTGCCCGTGAAGTTCCTCGAGAACATCCTCGTCGACCTGCGGCGAGGGGAGCTCGTCCGCAGCCAGCGCGGGGCCGAGGGTGGATATCGGCTGGCCCGTCCGGCGTCGTCGATCAGCGCCGCCGACGTCCTGCGCCTCGTCGACGGGCCGCTCGCCGAGGTGCGAGGTCAACGGCCCGGCCAGTCCTCCTACGAGGGCCCGGCTGAGCACCTCCAAGACGTCTGGGTAGCCGCGCGCGCGGCGCTGCGCTCGGTGCTCGAGCATGTGTCGCTGGCCGACATCGCCAGCGGCAAGTTGCCCAAACCGATCGCCAAGCTGGCCGCCGATCCCGATGCGTGGGTGATCCGCGAACGCTGACGCGTCAATGGAGGTGGCCGGTGGCCTTGGCCTCCGCCGTGAGCTCGTCCCGGAACGCCGGGTGGGCGATGGCGATGAGCGCATGAGCCCGCTGCGAGAGACTGCGCCCGCGCAGGTCGGCCACGCCGTACTCCGTCACGACGTGATCGACGGTGTTCTTCAGTGTCGTCACCACCGAACCCGGCGTGAGCGAGTTGCGGATGCGTGTCACGGTGCCGCCGGCCGCCGTCGACGGGAGCACGATGAAGGCTTGGCCGTGCTCGGCGTACATCGCACCACGCGCGAAGTCGGCTTGGCCTCCGCTCGACGACCAGTAGCGGCCAGCGACGGTCTCTGACGCGCACTGGCCGACAAGGTCGACCTCGACGGTGGCGTTGATCGACACGAAGCGGTCCTCCTCGGCGATGACCCGTGGATCGTTGACGTGGTCGACGGGGAGCAGCTCGATAGCCGGGTTCTCGTGCAGGAAGTCGTAGAGCGCTTGTGTGCCGAGGGCGAATGTGGTGACGACCTTGCCAGCGCTCAGCCGTTTGCGACTGCCATTCACGACGCCGGACTCGATGAGCTCGACGAAGCCGTCCGAGAGCAGCTCGGTGTGCACGCCGAGGTTCTCGTGGTCGCGCAGCCCGGCCAGGACGGCGTTGGGGATCGACCCGATCCCGGCCTGGATTGTGGCGCCGTCCGGTATGCGCTCGGCCACGAGGGCGGCGATCCGGAGGTCGATTTCGGACGGCACCGGCGCCGCGACGGCGACGAGCGGGCGGTCGACCTCGCACCAGCCGGCCAATTGCGACACGTGGATCTGGTTGCGCCCGAAGGTGCGCGGCATGCGCGCGTTGACCTCGAGGAAGAAGGGTGCCCAGCCGATGAACGGCGACACGTAGTCGCAGTTGGTGCCGAGGGAGAAGTAGCCGTGCCGGTCCATCGGCGCCGCTGCCGCCAGCACGACGGGCGCGCTGGTGGTCTCGCGCAAGAGGCGCGGCACCTCACTGAAGTGGTTGGGAACCAGCTCGCAATCGCCGGCATGGAACGCCGGACGGGTGACCGGCGAGAGGAAGTACGAGATGTGGACCAAGTGCTCGCGAAGCGAGCCGTGCAGGTACGGGCGATCGTGAAGGGCATGCATCTGGTGCACGCGCATCCCGGTGAAGCGCGGGGCGGCCGCCTCGACGGCGTCGAGCACGGCCACGGGCTCACCGTTGGCCAGCGGAACGATGAGGTCGGCACCATCGTGCAACAGGGTGACGACGTCCTCGGCTTGGCCGGCCGTGTCTGCCGCCCTCCGCTTCCGGGAACTCGGCACACGAGCAGGTTACGGGTCACGTTCTGCGAGGCTGCCATCGTGGGTCTCCCGACGGTGGTGCCGCCGCCGCCCGGGCGGATCAGCACGAGGCAGCTGGCCGTCACAGTCGCGGTGGTTGCGGTCGCCTGCCTGTTGCTCTGGACGTCGGCGCCGATGCTTCCGCTGCGCCTTCTCGTGACGCTTGTCCACGAAGCCGGGCACGCCCTCGTGGCCATGCTCGCCGGCGCCAGCGTGCAGAGCGTCACGATCAACCCGAGTGAGGGTGGGCTGACGTTTTTCACCCTGCCTGGCGGCCGTAGCGCCTTGAAGCTCGTGGTCATCGGGTCGGCTGGCTACGTGGGCACGGCCATCGTCGGCGGGGTGCTGCTCGAGGTGTGCTCGCGCCTCGGCCGCGCCCGGATCGCGCTGGCATCGCTCGCCGTGTTGGTGGCCGCCATCGCGCTGGCGTGGGTGCCGTTCTCGACCGACCCGGGCGGGGTGGACGCCTCGGCCACGGGTTCCTCGTCCGGCGATGGCCGCTTCACGATCGTGTTCTGTCTCGTCACCATCGCGGTGCTCGTCGGCCTGGCCGTCCAGCCGTACGTGGCGCTTCGACGGATCGTGCTCGTCGCCATCGCCACCGCCCTCTGCCTTGGGGCGGTCGAAGACCTTCGCCTCGTGTTCCGCCTGAGCCGCTCCGGGGGCCACTCCGACGCCACCATCGTGGCCGACGTTGCGCCGTTTCCCCCGTGGTTCTGGGCGGGGCTCTGGTTGCTGCTCGGCGTGGCCGCTTGCGGCCTCGGACTCTGGTCGGCTCTCAGCAGTCGCCGCCGGCCCGATCCGGCCTAGGCCCCGGCCTCTTCGATCAGCACCCGGCGCAGCACCTTGCCGGTGGTGTTGCGGGGGAGCTCGTCTCGGAAGACCACGTCGCGCGGCACCTTGAAGTTGGCGAGCTGTGACCGCACGTGATCGCGCACCGCATCCACCGTCGGGACGTCGGCCGCCGCCGGCACGATGATGGCGCGGAGGCGTTGGCCGAACTGTGGGTCGTCCACACCGACGACCGCCGCGTCGGCCACGCCGGCCATGGAGAGAATGACCTCTTCGACCTCCTGGGGGAAGACGTTCTCGCCACCGGAGACGATCATGTCGTCTTCACGTCCGTCGACGAAGAGGCGCCCGGCGGCGTCGAAGTGCCCGACGTCGCCACTGCTCATGAAGCCGTCGATCATCGCCTTGTTTCCTCCGCCGGTGTACCCCTCGAAGAGAAGATCACTTCGGACGAAAATGCGCCCCGTCGTGCCGATCGAAGGCCGCACCTCTGCGCCGTTCTCGTCGAGCAGGCGGACGTCGACGCCGGCCACGATCGGGCCGGCCGTGTCGGGCGCGGCGCGGAGGTCGGCCGGACCGGCGATGGCCACGGCGGCCACCTCCGTGGAGCCGTACAGGCTGTGGAGGTTGTCGCCGAACGCATCCATCCATCGCGTGGACAGCCCACCGGGAAGGGCCGACCCCGAGAGGGCGACGAGCCGGAGTGATGAGGTGTCGTGGCGCTTCCGGACGTCGGACGGCAGAGCGAGAATCCGCTCCAACATGGCCGGCACGGCGACCAGCGTGCCCACGCCATGTCGAGCGATGGCGGCCAGCACGTCCTCGGGCGCGAAACGCTCCTGGAGCACCATCGGAGAGGAGAAGGTGGCGCAGAGCAGAAAGTTGCTCAGGCCCCAGCTGTGGAAGAGCGGCGCGGCGATGAGCGTGGTGTCGAGCGCTCGGATGGGGAGGCGAGTCAGCATCCCGAGCGACTGGGCGACGCCGCTCCGGGCGGCACCACCGCCCTCGGCGCCCAGGGTCCGCTTGGCGCCTTTCGGTGTACCCGTGGTGCCCGAGCTGAGGATGACGACGCCGCCCTGGCGTTCGGGCGGCGGGGGAGGGGGGTGAACGCCAGCGTGCTCGGCGCCCGGGAGGTCGACCGGCCACCCGGGGATGGTGCGGATCTCGCCGGCCAGCCCCGACTCCTCCACGATCGTGGCGAACGAGCGGTCATGGACCAGCACCGTGACACCCTCCCGCCGGGCCACCTCACCGAGTTGCGGTCCGGCGAACCCCGTGTTGAGGAGTACGACGTCGAGACCGAGCTTGGCTGCGGTCACCATGGCCTCGACGAAGCCCCGGTGGTTCCGACACAGGATGCCCACGACGTCGCCCGGCCCCAGGGCGAGTTCGGCCGCAATGGCGTTCGTGAGCTGGTCGAGGGCTCGCCACGACAGCGTGCCGTGCTCGTCGATCACGGCGCCGCCGTCGGGGTAGCGGGCGGCGGACACGCCACAGGCCGCCGCCGCCGTCTGCCCGTACTTGCCCGCCTCGCGCACCATGTTGACGAACCGGTCGGGCCGGATGGGTCGCAGGATGCCGCTGCGGGCGATGGCGGCCAGCCCAACGAGTCGATCGGCAACGCCCATGCAGCGAGTGTTACACGGCCACGACGGGCACGCGACCTCGCTCGTGGTCGAGGAGCCAAGCCTTACGCTCAGTGCCCCAGCCGTACCCGGTGAGGCTGCCGTCGGCGCCGATCACTCGGTGGCACGGCACGATGATCGATACCGGATTGCGTCCGTTGGCCGAGCCGACGGCGCGGACGGCGGCGGGCCGCCCGATGCGCCGGGCGAGCTCGCCATAGCTGATCGTCTCGCCGAAGGGGATGCCCCGCAACGCCTGCCACACCTCGGTCTGGAACGTGGTGCCGTCGGTGAGATCGAGTTCGAGCTCGAAGTCGACCCGCGCGCCGGCGAAGTAGTCATCGAGTTGGCGGCGGACGTCGCCGAAGGTCTCGGCGTCTTCGGTCCAGGACGGGTCGGGCGTGCGGCACCGTTCGTGGCTGGCCAGGTAGAGCCCGCACAGCACGCCCGGACGACCGACGAGGAGAAGCGGTCCCATCGGTGAGTCGATGTACGTGAAGCGGACGTCCGGTGCAGTGGCGAGAGCAGTGGCCATGTCGTCCACCATGCCGCATCGACACCCGTCCGTCTGGACGGATTCGGACAGCCTCGACACCGTGTCCGAATCTGTCTGACCGAGCGGGCCGGAACCCGCTACACCGGTGGCATGCAGACGCTCTCGGCCGTGGTCACGACGGGCATCTACTGCCGGCCCGGTTGCCCGGCGCGACCCGACCCCCGCAACGTCCGTCGCTTCGAACTGGCCGCTGCCGCCGAAGCCGCCGGCTTCCGGGCGTGCCTCCGGTGCCGGCCGTATCGCGAGGCCGCGTCAACCGGTGGGACGGACGCTCCTGAACTCGTCTGTCGGGCCGTCCAACTGATCGTGCAGGGCGCGCTCGACGAGGGCACCGAGGAGCAACTCGGCGCCCGTCTCGGCGTCTCCGGCCGCCATCTCCGTCGTCTCTTCGCCACCGCTGTCGGCGCCACGCCCGACGAGGTCGCCCGCTCCCGCCGGGCCCATTTCGCCCGTCGCTTGCTCGACGACACCGAATTGTCGGTGACCGAGGTTGCCTTCGCCGCCGGATTCGGCAGCGTTCGTCAGCTCAATCGCGCTTGCCAGGACCTGTTCCGTTCGACGCCGGTCGCGCTCCGGGCCCGACGTCGCGTCGCCGACCGGCTCGTGGCCGACGGGGGTTTGACGCTTCGGCTCCCGTTCCGCGGACCGCTCGATTGGCCGGCGCTGCTCGAGTACTTCGCCGCTCGGGCCATCCCCGGGGTCGAAGCCGTCGACTTCGAGCTCGCCGTCTACCGGCGCACGGTCCTCGTCGATGGTGATCCCGGCGTGCTCGAGGTCACGCAAGGCAACGATGAGCACTTGACGCTGCGGGCCCACCTCCCGCACTGGGAGGGACTCATCCACGTGGCCGAGCGGGCCCGTCGCATCTTCGGGCTCGATGCCGCACTCGAGGCCGCCACCGGCGCGCTCGGTGACGACGCCGTCGTGGGGCCGCTGCTGGCGGCGCGACCAGGCCTCCGGGTCGCCGGCACCTGGGACGGTTTCGAGACGGGCGTGCGCGCCATCCTCGGCCAGCAGGTCTCGGTGGCCGGTGCCAGCACCCTTGCCGGCCGGCTCGTCGCCCGCCTCGGCACGTCGGTCCCCGGGCTGGCCTCGATGGGATTGTCGGCCACGTTCCCCTCGCCGGCGACCGTGGCCAGTGCCGACCTCGATGGTCTCGGACTCACGTCGGCCCGAGTCCGGGCCGTGCAGGCGTTCGCCCAGGCCGTCGACGACGACGGGGTCCGCCTCGACGGGAGCGTGGATCTCGAAGAGCTGGTGGCCAGCCTGGCGGCCCTGCCCGGCATCGGACCTTGGACGGCGAATTACCTCGCCCTTCGCCTTGGCGAGCGCGACGCTTTCCCGGCCGGCGACCTCGCCCTCCGCAAGGCTTTCGCCGCCCGATCGGCGGTTCCGCTGCCCGAGGCGGCCGAGGCTTGGCGGCCGTGGCGGGCGCTCGCCGCCGTCCACCTGTGGGCGGCCGGCCCGACGGGTTGAGGCGGCGCTCTCGAACGGAAGAACGGACGGACCGACGGTAGGGTCGACCGATGTTCACGATGGAAGAGGCCTGATGTTCGTCGAGGTGCAGGGTGAGAAGATCCCGGCGTTGGGGTTCGGCACGTGGCAGCTCAGCGGAACCGAGGCGAGGGAGGCGACACGCCACGCTCTCGAGGTCGGCTACCGCCAGATCGACACGGCGCAGGCGTACGAGAACGAGGACGAGGTCGGGAAGGGCATCGCCGAGAGCGGGATCCCTCGCCGCGAGATCTTCCTCACCACCAAGATCGTGCGCGACACCCTTGCCGGCGACAAGGTCGGTCCGGCGGTCGATGCCAGCCTCCACCGCCTCGGCACCGAGTACGTCGACCTGCTGCTGATCCACTGGCCCAACGAGGAGATCCCTCTGGCCGAGACGCTCGACGCCATGATCGTCGCCCAACAGGCCGGCAAGGTCCGCCACCTCGGCGTCAGCAACTTCAAGGCGCCGCTGCTGCGGGAGGCGCTGGCCCACACGGCGATCCTCGCCGACCAGGTGCCGTACCAGCCGGGACGGACGCAGAACAGCCTCCGCGCGCTGGCCGCCGAGCACGACGTGATGCTCACCGCCTACTCCCCGCTGCGAGGTGATGGGGTAAAGGCGCCAGCCATGCAGGAGATCGCCGACGCCCATGCCAAGACACCGCAGCAGGTGGCCCTGCGTTGGCTGCTGCAGCAGGACAAGGTCTCGCCGATCCCGCGGTCGAGCAACCCGGCGCACCGCGCGGCCAACTTCGAGGTCTTCGACTTCGAGCTCAGCGACGACGAGATGGCTCGCATCGACGCCATCACCGTGGGCCCTGCGAGCTGAGCGCCAGGAGGCCGGAGGGCCTCAGCGCTTGGTGCCGAAGTGGTTCCAGCTGGTCAACGAGGAGGCCGGCCGACGCGGGGCGACGCCCCACCGCCCTGTCGGGTGGCCGACGGGGAGCAGCGCCACGACCTCGTAGCGATCCGGGACGCCGAGCAGCTCGCGCAGCTCATTTTCGTAGATGCGGTACACCGTGGTGAGGACGGTGCCGAGACCCTGGGATCGGCAAGCCAGGATGAAGTTCTGCACGGCCGGATAGACCGACGCGTACGTCGGGCCGACATCCATCTCGCCGCTGTCGTCGCGCACCACCATCGAGATCTTGGGCATGAGTACCAGGACGAGCACAGGGGCCGACCCGATGCGGTGGGCGAGATCGTCACTCGCCGCCAGGTTGCGGCGGTGGCGTTCGCCGGCGGCGGCATCCTTGGCCGGCGGCGTCACCGCGGCGACGGCCGGCGCATAGCGCTGCCACGCCCGCAGGTACAGCGCCCCGATGTCGGCTTTGAGCTCGGTCTCGGTGACGACGAGGAACTGGTAGGGCTGGATGTTGCCGCCGCTCGGTGCTTGCACTGCGGCACGGAGGCACGCTTCGATCTGTTCGTCCGTCACCGCCTCATCGGTGAAGCGCCGCATCGCTCGCGTCGTGAGCAGAGCTTCCTCGAGGTCCATCAGAGCTGGCTCGCGTCCGTGGGCAAGCCGAGGGCCATTCGGCCCAGCGGCTCGTAGGTGCGGGCGGCCACCATGCCGTGCTGCGTGGCCACGTGGACGTCGCGGAAGACGCGCTGGAGCGCGCTCGACTCATGGATCGAGGAGCCGCCCCCGGCGTGGTACAGCAGGTCGACGGCCGCCGCCGAACGCCACGTGGCGTCGGTGGCGGCCAGGCGGATTCTCCGCTTGTGTTCGTCGGTGAGGGCGTCGCCGGTGCATGCCGCCTGCCACGCCTCGTCGACGACCTCCCGCACGAACGCTCGCGACGACCGCCAGGCCGCTTCTGCCCTCGCCACCTCGGCCTGGATAACCGATCGCTCGGCCAGCGAGCGGGAACTCTGCGATGGCCGTTTGGTTGTGGCGATGGCGGTCAGTTCGTACTGGGCTCGGCGGGCCAGGCCGAGGGCGACGGAGCAGACGCCCAGTGACAGCGCACCCAGCAGTGGGAATCGGGAGAGCGGACCGTCGATCAGCGGCGTGTCGAAGAATTGGGCCCACCGGCCTTCGGGCACGAAGGCGTCGCGCACGGCGTAGTCGGTGCTTCCGGTGCCCTTCAGCCCGGCCACCCGCCAGGTGTCGAGCAGGTCGACCTGATCGGGATCGAAGAACACGAACGGGGCGACGAGCCCATCGGCGCGCGCCGTCCGTGCCCCCTCATCGTCGACGATCCAACACCCGCCCCCGATCCAGGTGCAGTGCTGTGTGAACGATCCCCATTCCCAGCGACCGTTCACTACGAGCCCGCCGTCGACGGGACGCGCCGTCCCGATCGGCATGGCGAACCCGGCCGTCGCGGCGGTGGGGTCGCCGTAGATGCGTTCGGCCCACTCGGGCGCGAGGTAGGCGGCGCTGAGCGATGTCGTCGCGCCGATCATGGCGCACCACCCCGTCGCGCCGTCATGCCATGCCAGTTCCTCGATGGCGTCGAGCACCGTCGACAGCTCCGACTCGGCGCCGCCGTAGACCTTGGGCACCCACTGCCGAAGCAGCCCGGTGGAGACGAGAGCGGCGGCGATGTCGTCGGGAAGCCGGCGCAGGCCCTCGGTCTCGGAGGCCCGCCGGTCGGCCTCCTCGCCCACGGCGCGCACCGATTCGACGAGGGATGGCTGCGGGCCGGGGTTCATCCCGACGGAGCGTACGGCGCGCGCAGGGCAGGATGCCTCTGATGTCTCTTTCCGACCTCCTCGTCACCGGAGATGACCCCGGCGCGTTGTTCGACGCTTTTGCCGGGTGGACCGAGGGTCGAGGTCTCGAGCTCTATCCGGCCCAGGAAGAGGCGTTGCTCGAGGTGCTGACGGGAGCGAACGTCATCTTGAGCACGCCGACGGGGTCGGGCAAGAGCTTGGTTGCCCTCGGCGCTCACTTCGCGGCGTTGGCGACGGGTCGCCGCACCTTTTACACGGCCCCCATCAAGGCGCTCGTGTCCGAGAAGTTCTTCGACCTCTGCCAGGTGTTCGGTACGGAGCACGTCGGCATGATGACGGGCGACTCCAGCGTCAACGGGCGCGCTCCCATCATCTGTTGCACAGCCGAGATCCTCGCCAACATCGCCCTCCGAGAGGGTCGCGCCAGCGCCGTGGAACAGGTCGTCATGGACGAGTTCCACTTCTACGCCGAGCCGGATCGCGGCTGGGCCTGGCAGGTGCCGCTCCTCACCCTTCCTCGTGCTCAGTTCCTCCTCATGTCGGCGACGCTCGGCGACGTCACCCGATTCCAGGACGACCTCACCCGGCGCACCGGACGCCCCACTGCCGTCGTCTCCAACACGGTGCGGCCGATCCCGCTGCACCACGCATGGCGGACCACGCCGCTGCACGAGACGTTGGAAGAGCTGCTCAGCACCCACCAGGCGCCCGTGTACGTGGTGCACTTCACCCAGGCATCGGCCGTCGAGCGGGCGCAGTCGCTCATGAGTGTGAACGTCTGCACCCGGGAGGAAAAGGATGCCATCGCCGAGTTGATCGGCGACTTCCGCTTCACGACGGCGTTCGGCCGTACGCTCTCGCGTTACGTCCGCCACGGCATCGGCGTGCACCACGCCGGCATGCTGCCGAAATACCGCCGCCTGGTGGAGCGCCTCGCGCAGGCCGGGCTCCTCAAGGTGGTCTGCGGCACGGACACCCTCGGCGTCGGGATCAACGTCCCGATCCGTTCGGTGCTCTTCACGGCGCTGGCCAAGTACGACGGCACCAAGGTCCGGCACCTCAGCGCGCGGGAGTTTCACCAGATCGCCGGCCGGGCCGGCCGTGCCGGATTCGACACCGCCGGCACAGTGATCGTCCAAGCCCCCGACCATGTCGTCGACAACGAGCGGGCGCTGGCCAAGGCCGGCGCCGACGAGCGCAGCCGTCGGAAGGTGGTCCGCAAGAAGCCCCCCGATGGTTTCGTCTCCTGGGGGGAGCCGACCTTCGAACGGCTGGTCGCGGCCGAGCCGGAGACGATGACCTCGAGCTTTGCCGTTTCACACTCGATGATCCTCAACCTCCTCGACCGATCGGACGATGGCTGCGGGGCCCTCCGTAACCTCCTCGTCGACAACCACGAACCCCGTGCTGCGCAACGCCGGCACATCCGCCGCGCCATTGCCATCTACCGCTCCCTCCTGTCGACCGGGGTGGTGGAGCGCGTCGAGCCGGCCGAGCCGGGCGGGCGCACCACGCGCCTCACCGTGGATCTCCAGTTCGACTTCGCCCTCGACCAGCCGTTGAGCCCGTTCGCCCTCGCAGCCGTCGAGTTGCTCGACCGGGAAACCGACACCTACGCCCTTGATGTGTTGTCAGTCGTGGAGGCGACCCTCGACGACCCGTTGCAAGTGCTCCGAGCGCAGGAGAACAAGGCGCGAGGCGAGGCCGTCAACGCCATGAAGGCGGCCGGCATCGAGTACGACGAGCGGATGGCTCGCCTCGAGTCGGTCACCCACCCGAAGCCCCTCGCCGAGCTGCTCGGCGTGGCCTTCGACGCCTACCGCCGGGGTCATCCTTGGGTCGCCGACCACGCGCTCTCGCCGAAGTCGGTGGCTCGCGACCTCTACGAACGGGCCATGACCTTCAACGACTACACCGGCCACTACCAGTTGGCCCGGTCCGAAGGCGTGGTCCTCCGCTACCTCAGCGATGCGGTCAAGGCGCTCCGTCGAACGGTGCCCGACAGCGCCAAGACCGAGGAACTCCACGACCTCATCGAGTGGCTCGGCACGCTCGTTCGTCAGGTCGACAGCTCGTTGCTCGATGAGTGGGAGCAGCTGCAACGACCGGAGGCACTCGACGCCGCAGTCGCGTCCGGCGGCGAGGTGGAGGCCAGCGCTCCGCCCCCCGTGACAGCCAACCGGCGTGCCTTCCAGGTGCTCGTCCGCAACGCAATGTTCCGACGGGTCGAGCGAGCGGCCCTCCGCCAGTACTGGTCGCTGGCCGAGCTCGATCCCTCCTGGACGGCAGAGCGCTGGGAGGAAGCCCTGGCGCCGTATTTCGCGGAGCACGACGTCATCGGTAGCGGCGCCTCGGCTCGATCGGCCGCCATGCTCGACGTGACGGAGGTGCCGGGACGGTGGCAGGTGCGCCAGATCCTCGAGGACCCTGAGGGCTTTCACGAATGGGCGATCGCCGCCTCGGTCGACCTCCAGGCGAGCGATGCGGCGGGTGAGGTCGTGGTCGAGGTACTGGGGATCGAACGGCTCTGACGGCTCCTAGATTGCCGACATGACCGGGATCGAACCCGACCGCCTGGCCATCGCGCTGAGCGTGATCCGAGAGCTCGACGACCTGCCCGTCGACCATCCGGATGCTGTGGTCGTGCGTGACGCAACGGGCCGGTTGTTCAAGCAGGTCAAGGAGCGTCGACGTCGAGAGAGGCGAGACGCCGTGCTGGCCCACGATGCCGCCGTCACCGCCGCAACGGCAACGGGCGCGCCGGGTCGCATCGACGACGAGACCCAGGGAAGGCCCCTGGTGACGGCATCGACCGCTCCGATGGCGGGAACGCTCCGCAACGCTCGGTCGTGTTACACCTGCAAACAGCGCTTCACCGACGTCGACGCGTTCTACCACCAGCTCTGTCCACGTTGTGCGGCGCGTAACCGGGGGCGGCGTACCGCCCGGGCCGATCTCGCCGGACGGCGGGCGCTGCTCACCGGTGGCCGGGCCAAGATCGGTATGCACTTGGCGTTGCGGCTCCTCCGTGACGGCGCCGAGACCACCATCACCACCCGCTTCCCGGGCGACGCCGTACGCCGGTTCTCGTCGATGCCCGACCGGGACGATTGGCTGTACCGCCTCCGAATCGTCGGCGTCGACCTTCGCGATCCGGCGCAGGTGATCGCCCTGGCCGACAACGTGGCCGAACAGGGCCATCTCGACATTCTCATCAACAATGCTGCGCAGACGGTGCGGCGTAGCCCCGACGCGTATGCCGCCCTCATCGCCGCCGAGTCGACGGGTCTTCCCGAGGGGCCACGGCCCGAGGTGGTCGAGCTCGGACATGCCAGGGCCGTACACCCGCCCGCCCTGTCGGCCGGTCGGCCTCCCGCTTTTACCGCCCATGCGCTGACGGCCCTGGCCCTGATGAGCGGATCGGCGTCTCTTGATCGCGTCGCCGATCAGACGGCGATCGACGCCGGCGGACTGGTGCCCGACCTCGATGACGTCAACAGCTGGACACGCCAGGTCGAGCAGGTCGACGCCGTCGAACTGTTGGAGGTACAGCTGTGCAACAGCGTCGCCCCCTTCATCCTCATCAGCCGCTTGCGTTCCTCGATGGCGGCGTCGCCCGCTCGCCGCACCTACGTCGTGAACGTCTCGGCCATGGAGGGCCAGTTCGGACGTGGCTACAAGGGCCCTGGGCATCCCCACACGAACATGGCCAAGGCCGCCCTCAACATGTTGACCCGCACGAGCGCGCAAGAGATGTTCGAGACCGACCGCATCTTGATGACGGCGGTCGACACCGGCTGGATCACCGACGAGCGCCCGCACCCTCTCAAGGCTCGCTTGCACCAGGAGGGGTTCCACGCTCCGCTCGACCTGGTCGACGGCGCCGCTCGTGTGTACGACCCGATCGTTCGCGGCGAGCAGGGTGAGGACCTCTGTGGGTGTTTCCTGAAGGACTACGAACCCGCCGCTTGGTGAGGCCTACAAGCGAGCCGGCTCGAGAGCGGCGAGGTGATCCATGGCCGGCCCGAACGTGGACTCCAGCGTGTTCGCAGGGTGGTCGCCGGCCGCGCCGGTGACGAGCGTCGACACCCCGAGGGCGGCGTAGGCCTCAGCCTCTGCCAGAACGCTCTCGAGGCGGTTGTCCTTTGGGCGGAACAACACCGTGACCTCGATGTCGTTGATGTCTCGACCCACGTCGTCGCAATGCCGGCGGAGCACGTCGAGCTTGTGGCTCACGTCGGCCGGTGAGACCACGAGGTTGCAGGCGTCGGCGTACTGGGCGACCATCCGCAGCGTCTTTCGCTCCCCGCCGCCGCCGATGAGGATCCGTGGACGAGGCTGGCTGACCGGCACGGGCCGGCAAAGGGTCTCGGCCAAGCGGTAGTGCTTCCCTTCGTAGGGCCCGTCGTCGTCACTCCACATCTGCAGGCAGATCTGCAGTGTCTCTTCGAGGCGCTCGAACCGTTCGGAAACTGCGGGATAGGGAACGCCGAGCCCGAGGTGCTCTCGCTCGTACCACGCCGCACCGATGCCGAGCTCGGCCCGGCCACTCGAGACGACATCGAGCGTGGTGACCGTCTTGGCCAGGAGCCCGGGGTGGCGATAGGTCACGCCCGTCACCAACAGACGCAGTCGGAGCCGGTCGGTGCGCCCAGCCACGAAGCCGAGCCCGGTGTAGCCCTCGAGCATCGGGTCATCGGCTGGCGCCGCCGCCTCCATCTGGAAGAAGTGGTCCATCAGCGAGAGGGTGCGGACGCCGAGTGCCTCGCCTCGCTGGGCGAGGTCGCTCAGGCCAGGGCCGATCCCCGTGGCTCCTCCCGCCCAGTCGAAGCGCCACACGTGGAGATCGAGGTTCATCCCACAGGTCTACCGCTCGATCGTCAGTACTCGAGACCGAACCGGCCGGTCGTGGCCGATTCGTACACCGCCGCCGTTCGATGGGCGATGGCCGACCAGGCGAAGCGCTCCTCGGCGACGCGACGGCCCTCGAGTCCCATCGCGGCGGCGCGCACCGGGTCGCCGAGCACACGGTTGATGGCGTCGGCGAGATCGGCCACGAAGCGAGCGGGGTCGATGGGCGCGCCGTCGCCCGCCGGCTCGATCGGCACGAGCACCCCGGTTGCTCCGTCGACGACGACCTCCGGGATGCCGCCGGTTGCGGTGGCGACCACTGGGGTCTCGCAGGCCATGGCCTCGAGGTTCACGATGCCCATGGGCTCGTAAATCGAGGGGCATACGAAGACCGAGGCATGGGAAAGCACCTGCACGACCTCGGACCTCGGCAACATCTCCGACTCCCACAGCACGAGCCCGTCTCGGCTGTCGCGCAGCTCCTCGATCAACCCGCGCACCTCGGCCTCGATCTCGGGCGTGTCGGGCGCGCCGGCCAGCAGCACGATCTGCACCTGGGGTTCCAGCGACTGTGCGGCCCGGAGGAAATAAGAGAGCCCCTTCTGTCGCGTGATCCGCCCGACGAACACGACGGAGGGATGGGCCGGGTCGAGGCCGAGGCGTTCGACGACGACCGTGCCACGGTCAGGGTGGTACTCGGTGGTGTCGATCCCGTTGTGCACGACCACGACGCGATCCGGGTCGACCGACGGATAGGCGGCGAGGAGGTCGGCCCGCATGCCCGCGGAGACGGCGATGACGGCGTCGGCCGACTCGATGGCGACACGCTCGCACCACGACGAGAGGGCGTAGCCCCCGCCGAGCTGCTCGGCCTTCCAAGGTCGCAACGGCTCCAGGCTGTGGGTGGTCACGACGTGCGGCACGCCGTGGAGGAGCTTGGCCGTGTGGCCGGCCAGGTTGGCGTACCAGGTGTGGCTGTGGACGATGTCCGTTCCGGCGCACGCCGCCGCCATCTCCAGGTCGACGCCCATCGTTCGCAGGGCGGCGTTCGCCCCGAGGAGGCCCGGCGGATCGCCGAACGCGGTGACGCCGGCCTCGTCGCGGCGGGCCCCGAAGCAGTGCACACGCACGTCGTCGATGACGGCTCGCAGTTCTCGTGCGAGGTACTCGACGTGGACGCCGGCGCCGCCGTACACCTCGGGGGGATACTCGCGGGTGAGCAGGTCGACTCGCACCATGTGCAGGGACGTTAGGTTGCCGTCCGTGGCGACCAAGGTCCTGGGGATCGTGATGGCGGGCGGCGAGGGTAAACGTCTCCTGCCGTTGACCGCCGACCGGGCCAAACCGGCCGTGCCCTTCGGTGGCATGTACCGGATGATCGACTTCGTCCTGTCCAACCTGGTCAACGGCGGCTACCTGAAGCTCGTCGTGCTGACGCAGTACAAGTCGCACTCCCTCGACCGCCACATCGCCAAGACCTGGCGGATGTCGACGCTGCTCGGCAACTACGTCGCACCCGTCCCCGCTCAACAACGTCTCGGCCCACATTGGTTCTCCGGGTCGGCCGACGCAATCCACCAGAGCCTCAACCTGATCCATGACGAGTCGCCCGATCACGTGCTCGTGTTCGGGGCCGACCACATCTATCGCATGGACCCCCGACAGATGGTCGCCCAGCACATCGAGTCGGGCGCCGGCGTCACCGTCGCCGCCATCCGTCAACCGCTTGCGCAAGCCGACCAGTTCGGTGTGATCGATGTCGACAGCGACGGCCGTCGGATCACGGCCTTCCGGGAGAAGCCGCCCGACGCCGTCGGGCTTCCTGACGCACCGGACCAGATCTACGCGTCGATGGGCAATTACGTGTTCACCACCGACGTGCTCATCGAAGCCGTCCGTCGCGATGCGACCGATGACACCAGCAAGCACGACATGGGCGGCAACATCATCACGTCGCTCGTAGAGGCCGGTGAGGCCGCCGTGTACGACTTCAAAGACAACCTGGTTCCAGGGGGCACGGAGCGCGACCGCGGGTATTGGCGGGACGTGGGAACGCTCGATTCCTTTTACGAGGCCCACCTCGACCTGATGTCGACCCATCCGGTTTTCAACCTCTACAACCGCGACTGGCCGATCTTCACCGACCAGCAACCGCTGCCGCCGGCCAAGACGGTGCATGCCTCCGAAGGCCGTCTCGGCGTGGCTCTCGACAGCCTCCTGTCGCCGGGCGTCATCGTCTCGGGCGGCACGGTGACCCAATCGGTGCTGTCGCCTGGGGTGCGCGTGCACTCCTGGGCCCAGGTCGAGAACTCCGTGCTGTTCGAGGACGTCGAGATCGGCCAGCACGCCGTCGTCCGCAACGCCATCATCGACAAGCACGTCGTCGTCCCCGACGGCGCGCAGATCGGCGTGGATGCCGAGCACGACCGGGCCCGCTTCACCATCTCCGATGGCGGGGTGGTCGTCATCGGCAAGGGCGAGATCATCAGTTCCTGAGCGCGCCGGTCGGTCGCGTGATCGTCGCCCAGACCGAGCACGAGCGGCCGTACCCCGACCACGGCGGACGAGATCGTGAGCGTGGGCCTGCCCGCCGGGTACCGTTCGCGGCAATGGAGATGTTCGGACGAGCGGTCGAGCGGACCACGATCGATGGCGCGCTCGCCGAGGCTCTCGCCGGCCGGGGCGGCCTGGTTCTGTTGTCGGGCGAGGCGGGAATCGGGAAGACGGCGCTGGCCCAACACGCCTCTGGTCAGGCGGAAGCCCAAGGTGCGGTCGTCACTTGGGGACGGTGTCGGGAGGGAGTTGGTGCTCCCGCGTTCTGGCCTTGGATGCAGGTGGTGCAGCCGTGGCCACAGGTGGCGGAGGACGCCGACCGTTTCGAGCTGTTCGAGCGCGTCGCCGCCGCGCTGTCGGCGGCGGCCACGCCGGCCGGCCTCGTCGCCGTCCTCGATGACCTCCATTGGGCGGACGATGCGTCGATCCGCCTCCTCGACCACCTGGCGTCGAGCCTGCAGGACAGCCGCCTGCTCATCGTCGGGACGTTCCGCGCCGACGAGGTCGTCGAGGGTCACCCGCTCAACGAGATCCTCGGCGGGCTCGCCCGTCACGGCTCGTTGCTCTCCCTGCGAGGCCTGGGAGTGGACGAGGTGGTGGCCATCGCTCGAGAAGCGGTTGGCGTCGCACTCGACCATGGCGCGGCGGCTGCGGTCAGGGCCCACACCGACGGCAACCCGTTCTTCGTGACTGAGGTTGTCCGGCTGCTCGCCAGCGAAGACCGCCTACACGATCTCGGCGGCAACGCCCTCGGCGTGCCGTCAGGCGTCGCGGCAGTCGTGCGCCGGCGCGTGGCCCGGCTCGGCGAGGAGGGCGCCGCCGTCTTGGCGGCGGCGGCGGTGATCGGCCGGTCCTTCGACGAGGGAACGCTCGAGGCACTGGTCGACGGTGGTGCCGATGTCGACAAGGCGATCGACGGCGCGTTGACGGCGTCGCTGGTCGAAGCAGAGGGTGGACGTGGAGATCGCTTCCGGTTCTCACACGCCATCGTCCGCGAGGTTGTGTACGGCGATCTTCCACGGCGACGCCGGATCCGGTTGCACGCGGAGTTGGCCACACGAATCGGCGACTCGCTCGCCGTGCGGGCGCACCACGCGCTGGCGGGGGCGAGCGTGATGGGTGTCGAGGATGCGGCGGCCATCGCCGTCGCTGCCGCCGAGTCGACCCTCGCCGCAGGAGGTTGGGAGGAAGCGGATCGATTGGCGACCCAGGCGCTCGATCTGAAACCCGGGGACGAGGCGTCGTATCGCGCATTTCTCACAAGAGGTTGGGCGGCCTTCCACCTCGACCGACCGCAGGAGTCGACGGCGGACTGCCTCGCCGCCGCCGAGATCGCCGAGCGCCAGATCTGGCCGGAGCGGCTGGCGGCGTCTCTCCTCGGTGTGGGCAGCGGGCGCTTCACGGGAAGCGCGTTCGCCCTGCCCCCGGTGCTCTTCGACGCGTGTCTGGCGATGCTCGACGACGGCATCGGATCGGATGCACTTCGGTCGAACCTCATCAGCCGGAAGGTCGACCTCCAGCCACTGGGGGCCAAGGATCTCGAGGCCAGTTCCACCGCCGTCCAGATGGCCCGCACCTCAGGAGATCAGGAGGCACTGGTCGTCGCCGTGAGCCGCTATCTCCTCAACTTCTGCTTCCAGGGTCCGCTCGGGTCACGGCGCGCCCTCGTGAACGAGGCGATCGGGACGGTCCCGTTCCCCCGCCACGAGGTCGGCCGGCACGCGCTCGACGCCATCGCCCTCGACGTTCGCGTCCTCATGGAAGAGGGTCGCCTCGACCAGGCACTCATCCGCCTCGCCGATGTCGCTCGACACAAGGAGATCTCTGATGGAGCGATCGACCTCCGGTTCCACGAGCCCGTTCTCGCATGCATCGCCACCCAGCGCGGCGACTTCGACAAGGCGTCGGCCGCCAGCCAGAGCTGGATTGACCAGGCCAGCCGTCGCGGCACAGCCGTCGGGGGCCTTCTCATCCAGACGCTGCAGATCATGGTCTTGCGCGAGCGCGGCCTCTGGGATCTCGTGCTACCGGTGGTCGAGCTTGCCCGACAGACAACCCCGGCGACCGAGGTCGAGCTCATCACCATCCTGGAGGCGACGACGGCCCTCGGATTGGCTGAACTCGGCCGGGACGACGAGGCCGTGCGAGCCATCGAGGTTGTCTTGGCCCACGACCTTGCTGCCATCAGCCGGAGCTGGGGCGGGATCGGCATGGCGGCCTGCTGTTGGCTCGCCGAAGCCGCCGCGCTGACCGGGCACCAGCGCGCCGCGTCGGTTCTCGCGCCGGTCCTCGAACCCGCCACCGACCGCAACGTCGTCATGGGGATGCCGCCGATCGCGGCCCTCGGGTGGGGTGCGTACTACGCCGGGCTGTGCGCCCTGACGCTCGGCCGACTTGATGAGGCCCGGGAGCAGCTGTTCGCCGCCCTGTTGGCCCACGAAAGGATGGGCGCGTGGCCTGTCGCCGCACGAACCCGCTTCCACCTGGCTCGCCTCGAGGCGGCCGACGCCAGCGTGGAGGCAGCCATGCTGCATGCCACCGAGTCCCGTCTCATCGCCCGTTCTCTCGGGATGGATGTCTGGCACCGGCGGGCTGATCTCCTGGTCGAGGAGCTGCAAGTCGGGGCCGGTCACGAGGCGCTGTCGGGCACGCTCACGTTCGTCTTCACCGACATCGAGGGCAGCACGCAGCAGACGGCCACCGTCGGCGACCAAGCGTGGGCCTCCACCATGACCGAGCACGGTCGGGTGGTCCGGCGGCTGGTCGCGCAACACGGAGGCCGAGTGGTGAAAGGCCTGGGCGACGGGTTCATGCTCATCTTCCCGTCGGCTCGCGCCGCCGTGTCGTGCGCGGCCTCCCTACAGGAAGCGGTGAGCGGGTCGGCGACGCGGGTGCGCATCGGTGTGCACACCGGCGAGGCCGAGATGGTCGACGGCGACTACTTCGGGCACCATGTCAACCTGGCGGCTCGCGTGTCGGGGGCAGCCGATGCTGGCGAGATCCTGCTCTCGAGCGCCGTCCAACAGATCGTGGCGACGAGCGGAGTTCTGCGCTTCGGTGCACCGCGACACGTGTCGCTCAAGGGAATCTCGGACGAGCAACTCCTGTGGCCCCTCTTGGTCGACCTACCCGAGTAAGAGGTCTCGTCCACGTCCAGATCCATCGCGTCGGATTCGTGCCGGGAGTGATCAAGAGTTGCGTGTCGACCGCCTCCGTGCGGCACCTCGCTGAGGCGATCAGGTCTAGGGAGCATCGGGCGAGGCATCTGCCAGGCTGGGACGGATGGCATCCCTGTGGTCCATGGCTGCGGCCAACAATGCTGAGCTGTGCGACGTGGTCTGTCGGACCCACGGACTGGCTGGCAGGTTCGACGATGACGCATGGACGAGTCGCACCCGAACGCCGCCCCTGTACCCCGATGCGGTGACCCTCGTACCGGAGTGCTCAGTTCCCGAACTTCTTGCGCGCGTTGACCCTTCCCCGGGTTGTTCGATCAAGGACAGCTTTGCCTCGCTAGACCTGGCTCCCTTCGGGTTCAGGGCGCTGTTCGACGCGCAGTGGATTGCTCGGGCGCCTTCCACCGCCGCTCCTGTCGCAGCGGGCGAACGCTGGACGGTGGTGCGGGAGCAAGACGCCTTCGCGACTTGGGAACAGGCGTGGCGTGGCGACGACGGTCTACCCGACGTCCTCCTTGTCGACCTCCTGAGCCAGGACTCGCTTTCCGTAGTTGCCGAAGTTGTCGGCGGCCGGGTCGTGGCCGGCGCACTTCTCAATCGCAGTTCAGAGGTCGTTGGCATCTCGAACTTCTTCGACGCCGGAGGCTCGTCTTCCAGCTGGGAGGGCTGCGTTGCCTTCGCCGCCACGTTGTTCCCCGAATCGACCCTCGTCGGCTACGAAGCAGGCAACGCGCTCGGTGCCGTGCGAACGGTGGGTTTCGACGCACCCGGTCGACTACGTGTCTGGATCCACGATGTCGAAGCAACGTGACGCACTAGGCATCTGACAGCCGCTCGGGAAGCAGCGGTCGTTCCTCCCATCCGAATAGCTGGGCTGCGCCAATGGTCGTGAGCGGGTTCGAGCTTGTCGGATCGATGCGCCCCGTCATTCGAGCTCGGTGAGCACCTCACCGATGATCTTGGTGGCCTGGTGGGCCGGCAACGGTTCACCGCCCTCGGCCTCGGCGACCTCGGCGGCGAAGTCCTCCACCGCGTGGACACCGCCAACGAGGACGTGGCGAAGGGCCTCACCGCTCGCCTCCGGATCGTCGAGGGCCTCGACCGCCTCGGCTGCGCTGACGTCGGAGGTGGCGAGAACGTGGACCACGTTCATCGCCTCTTCCCTACCTGTCGCCGTGGACACCGCGGGCGCTCGGTTGGGGTTCTGCTGGGAGTCCCACTCGGCCAGCGCTTCGTCGTAGCCGCCCTCACCGGGATGTACCACACGCGTCGTGGCCGAGGGCTGTTCCTCGGCGCTCTCGTCTTCATCCCGTTCGTGGTGTCGGACGGCGGGCACAGGAACGACAAGCGTTCCGTCGTCGTTGCGGATGATCTCCATGGTGGTGCTCCTCTGGTGGCGGCGCCGACCGGCACCGGCGGAGGAGTCCTACCCCAGAAAGGCAGCTCGGACGACCCCCATCGTCGCCGCAGCCCGCCACCACTCCAAAGCCTCCGATGACTCGAATCAGTCAGCCCCGAGGGCCCGGCGCCACAGGTAGGTGTCGGTGTACGTCCGGAACCCCGTGATCTTGCCATCAGGACCGAACCGCCAGATGTGCACGAAATCCGCGTCGAGGACGACACCGTTCGCAGCACCCTTCCCGCCGTACCGACCGATGGCTGCGACGATGTCGCCGCCGTCCACCATCTCGTTGGGCGTAGCGGAGAAGCCTTCGAGCTGCGTGGTGACGGGGCCGAAGATGTTCTCTGCGACAGCTTGCGGACCGACTTGATTCTCGTAGGGCAGGCCGGTTGGCTCCCGCCAGTCGATCTTGTCGTCCATGGCGCCGAGAACGGCGGCCACATCCCCGGTTCCGAACGCGTCATAGAGCTTGCGCAATGTGTCGGCGTTTGCACTCATCGGGCTCTCCTTCCGGGTCGGTACCGGCGGTACTCGAGCCAGAAGCCGGACCCTACGCCGATGCGAGGTACGTCTGCTTGCCCGAGTACGAGACCAGCACCTGATCCTTCGCATCAGATGAGCCCAACCAAGCCGCGGTTGTAACCAACGGCCGAGTTCGGATCAGCTGGACCTGACGGGCACGCCTCGCCGAGCCTCGTCAATGAGCCCAATCGTGGCCGACGGGATCGTTACGGTGATCTCCGTACCCGCACCGGGCTCGGATCGCACCGAGAGCGTTCCACCGACGGCCTCGGCTCGATCTGTAATCCCGCGGATCCCGGTTCCTTCGAGGCGGACGCCCCCTGCTCCGTTGTCGCGCACAACGACGACAAGGTCTTCGTCCTGGCGCCGACCACGAACATCGATCTCCGAGGCACCCGAGTGTTTCACTGCGTTGGCGATCGCCTCGCAGGTGATGAACCAGGCGGCAGCTTCGACGTCTGGTGAAAAGCGCTCGTCTGTCACGTCGGTGCGAATTGGCAGCGGCGTGCGACCGGCGAGGCTGTCGACGGCGGCCACGAGGCCGCCATTGGTGAGGATCGCAGGGTGCAGTCCGTTCGCCAGTTCCCGCAGCTCCTGGAGGGCAGCCTTCGCTTCCCCCTGGGCTGTCGTGACGGCGGATTTCATCTCGTCGAGGCTGTCGGCGCCAGCGGCCATGCCGAGGTACAGCGCAAGGGCCACGAGGCGCTGCTGAGCGCCATCGTGCAGGTTGCGCTCGATCTTCTTTCGCTCGTCGAGCTGCGCAGTGACGAGGCGAGACCTCGACTGCTGGACTTCGACGAGCTGCAAGCCGATTGCGGCCCGGAGAAGGGTGCTCTCGAGCTCCGGTGCCCCCTCCTGGGCAACAGCGTGGACGAGGTCCGGAGTCGCAGCTGCCGTTGGCCCGCCGACGATGGCGACAAGCCGCCCAGAGCGCCGCACCTCGATCCCGTCCGCAGGTAGAGCCGTGATCGGGTGGCCGTCGTTGGTCACCCACTGATCCCGCTCGGCGATCCAGTAGCCGACGGTCAGGTCGTCATCGCCGAGCGCGGATCGCAACACGGCGTCCATTGAGCGGGCTGGATCAGGGTCGCGAACGTGGCCGCGCACGACGGCGATCGCATCGAAGCGACGCCGGTTGAACCGTCGGTCGAGAAGGTCCTGGAGCCGGAGACGCACGGGACGGACGGCCGCCGCCGCCAGGAGGGTAGCGGCGGCGATGGCGAGGTCGCTCTCGCCTCCGGCGCTCGCCAGCACTGCACCCCCGCCGATAGCGACGAACATGTAGATCGCAGCGATGACCCCGGAGAGGAGCACATACGTCGTGGCACGACTGAGGAGTCGGTCCACTTCGTAGAGGTGGTAGCGGGTGATGGAGAGACCCGCGGCGATGGGCACGATCGCGACGTAAAGACCTGCGGTGATGATCAGCAGCGCCGGCAGTCCGGCGAAGGCAGCAACGAACGACGCGACAACGACCACGGGCAGCACGAGCGCAACAAGGACCAGCCACAACAGCTGGCGTCGCTCGTCCCCATCCGAGCGACGGAACCGCGCAATGATCGACGCTCCAGCGACGAGGAATGCAAGGTTGCACACGACGAGGGTGAAAAAGCCGGCGAACACGGGCACCTTGCCAAACGCAGAGATCGCCATCGGGTTGCTCACTGCATCCACGGGCGGCTCGAGCGGGGCGTCGGCCACGAGGTGGAGCAGGATCGAAGCGACACCGGAAATGACGATCGTTCGAGCCAGCCACCTCCATCGGGGCGATGGTGGACGGCCCGTCGGCGTGAGTAACAAGATCAAACCGAGGAAGATCAGCCAGGCCACGAAACTCGTGTCGCCGTAGACGGCGACAGCTGACGCTCCAGGGAGCCGAGGCTCCCGGACGAGGGCACCGTACGCGCCGTAATGGTCCGCAAAGGCGGAAAGGGCGACCGAATCGGCGAGCCCCAGGAAGAGCCAACCAACCGGGTTCGACGACCGCCGCGTCGCCAGCGCCAACCCGACGATGGCGGAGCTCGCTATACCGAGCACGATCGGAATCGCCTCGAGCTTCACAAGATTGGCGAGGTCGTCCCGCCCGGCCGCGGTAAGGCTTCGATCCAGAGGAAGCGCCGCCAGGAGGAGCGTAGGAACGGCCAGGAACAACGCCCAAGCCGCCGCTCTCCTGCCTGCCTGTCTCGTCACGCTCTCCTTTGTCGGGTTGTCGACGTTCGACGGAAACCCTACGCAGGCCAGCCCCGTACTTCGTTCGCCTCGGTGAGTGCGCGACTCCCGGCCTTGTTCGTCGAGGTGCAGCCGCCGGCGTACGTTTCAGCATGAAGGTGCTGGATTGGGTCTACGCCTGTTCCTCGATGCCGATGAAGCGAACGATCGACTCCAGATCCGGGTCGAAGCCGGTATTCATTCTCACGACGATCCTCTCTGCCGCACAGCCCGCAAGGTTCGTGACTAACCCGGTGACGACCACAGAAGTCGGACGCGGGCTCAAAGTCATGCCACATCGTGGCCGCCGCTGCGTGCGAACGTCACGGTCCTCCGGCCTCCATCGGCCTCGTGAGCGCCTCTAATTCTGGTTCTGCCGCCTATCCGAACGGCGCATAGGGCGCGGCGACACCCGATGCCGATGTGACCGAGGCAGCGCGCACTTCGTCGGTCGGGGTGCTCGCGCGAGGCAGCGTTCCGCAGGTCGGCGAGCATCACACCGCGTCGCCAAGCCCGGCTGCGGCGGTCAGCCGATCATGGCTTGCGGGACTCGCACTCGGTCGTACAGGCCCGCAAGGTCGTGTTCGTCCTTCCCCGTCGCGACAAATTCGTCCATGAGTTGCTCGACCCAACCCTCGATGTTCCCGTCGTAGCACTCGCGCATAGGCCCCCACTCGTCCCACGGAAGCATCTCGACATGGTTGAGGCTGGCGAGATCGCGGATGGCGTTCCCGATGATCTCAGCGACGCCCCAGTTGTCTGTGCCGCCGACGCCGAAGGTGCTCGGGTCTGTCCCTTTCCGGTATTGACTCCATGCCTCGGGTCCTGCGAGGAACTGACTGGGGTTGAGGTCGTGGGGGTTGTCGATCACCTCGAGGCCGAGGATCTCGCTGTCGATTCGAACCCAGCGTTCGTGGTCGTCATCCCGGTACTCGGTGACCCAGTGGTCGACCGCACGGCCGGTTTCGAAGTATCTGGCGAAGCCACATCGGGCCCGGGCTGCGAAACCGCGAGCTTGGAGAAACGAACAGGACAGGACAGCGAAGTGGCGGCACGTTCCGGTTACTCGGTCCTTTCGTGCCCGCTGCTGGTCCAGCGGCCGACCGTCCCGCTGGAGAGCGGCGTCGAGGATTACACGCGCGGGCCGTATGTTCCGCTCAGCGAGGCGCTGGGGTGAGAGGTCATCAGCGGAGGCTGAGGGCGGGAGGATGATCAGTCTTTGGGCTGCCGCGCAGAGTTGGACAGGGTCGCCGGGGAGAGCAAGTACGTAACGATGTTGCTCGCTGCTCAAGGCCGTGAGCGGGCCGGGATCGACGCGGAAGTATCGGTGCATCGTCCAAGGGTGCAACCGAGTCCCTGACATCTGGTGTCAGCAATTATTCTTAGCATCGTCGCATGCGCGCCGATCGTCTCCTCCGTCTTGCGCTGCTTCTTCAGGTCCGCGGCCGGATGACAGCGGCTGAGCTTGCGGAAAAACTTGAGGTCTCGGTGCGGACGATCTACCGCGACATCGAGTCACTGAGCGCGGCTGGCGTGCCTGTCTGGTCAGAGTCGGGCCCGGGCGGAGGCTGCCAACTCGTCGATGGATACCGGATGCCGCTCGCAGGGCTCTCCGCAGACGAGGCCAGGGCCCTGCTGACCCTCGGCATTCCCGCACCGATACGCGACCTTGGACTCGCCTCAACGCTCGAGTCCGCCCAAGAACATGTGCGAGTAGCGGCTGGCACCCCCGAGGAGCCCGTCACCGTCCACGTCGACTTACCTCGATGGTTCGGCACCGCTGAGGCGGTTCCCCACCTCCCGGCTGTCGCCGAGGCTGTACGACTGCGTCGCAAGGTCGACCTCACTTACAACGACAAACGCCGCCCCGGCCTCGCGCCTCTCGGCCTCGTCAATAAGGCAGGGACTTGGTACGCGATCGTCACCAACCGCTCCTCTCCGTTTGTAATCCGCGTGGGGCGGATCGACACTCTGCAACTGCTCGGCGACCAGTTCGACCGGCCCGAGTCCTTTGACCTGGTCGCGTTCTGGGAACGCTGGAGCACCGAGTTCGAGAAGAGTCGACCGCGCATTGAGGTGCTTACACGAGCGTCGCCCTCTGCCATGGACGCCATGCCGGAAGTCTTCGGGGACCACGCTTTGCAACTGATTGCGAACGCACCAACCGACGACACCGGCTGGCGCACGATCCCACTGACCTTCGAACACGACGCCGCGGCAGTCGCTCGCCTCGCCGGATTCGCCGACCAGATCGAGGTCCTCGCGCCCGACTCGGTTCGCGAGCGGCTCATCGTGACCGCTCGAGCGATCCTCGCCAGGTACAACGCCACCGCGGAGTAGGCACACCCGCGCAGGTATCCCTCAACGCTGGCCATCGAGAGAGAGTTGATTCGGCAACCGAAACGCGGCTTGGCCGACCGCCCCGAAAGTGCCGGTCGATGGCAGGCAACTCCTGCTACCACGGCACCCCGACATAAGGACGGACGCGCTGTCGGCGGGGTGCCTCAGGGACCCTGCACGCGCCGGCCGGAGGTGTAGCCCGCACCCAGCGATCTCACGTCGGGGCGGCCGGCCTTGGCGACCAGGCCGACAAGCGAAGGCCGGTTCGGTCCGTGGCCGAGGTGACGTGATGGGCCGTTTCGTACGTCGGTAGGGGCGGCATGTTCGCGCGTTGGGCGCGGGTCGCCTTGGTTCGCGGCAACTCCTTCAGAAGGAGCAAGCGATGGCATCGAATGTCACCCTTCATCCAAGGAGGCGATTCGCTCTTTTCTTGATCAATTCCATTCTTGGGTACATACTGTTTCTTGTGCCCGCCGTGACGCCCGACCTGACCGCCGTCCTGCGCGAC
>JBKJKM010000150.1:0-31638 GCA_046597375.1 Acidimicrobiales bacterium
CGAAGACACCCGAGGAGCCGAAGAACCCCCCGCCCGCTCCGGAGACCGAGGTCCAAGCGACAACGACTCCCGTCGAGGTGACGCCGGCACCGGTCGTCGGGGCTCAGGTCCTCGGGGCGACATTCACCGCAGCCCCCGTCTCGCCCGCCGAGCTCCCCCGCACCGGCAGCCAAAGCGGCCTGCTGGCACTGGCCGGCGTCGCCTTCATCAGCCTCGGGGGTCTCCTGGTAGCCCTGACCGGCCGCCCGTCGACCCGCCAGACCTGAGCGGACAATTCATCGAGGAACAACGAGGGGCGGGCCGTGCGGCCCGCCCCTCCTGCGTTCTCTGGTTCGTCAGCGATGGATCAGCTGACGCGCTTGACGACCTTGCCCGCCTTGATGCACGACGTGCAGGCGTTGACCCGCTTCGGCGCACCGTTGACGACCGCGCGGATGCGTTGGATGTTCGGGTTCCAGCGTCGCTTGGTGCGACGATGGCTGTGACTGATGCTCATGCCGAAGGAGGGATGCTTGCCGCATACCTCACAAACCGAAGCCATGACGCGCACCTCTGACGAAGGGACCTACGGGGGGACCTGGCAAGGTTAGCATCACCTCCCCATGGACACCCTCGAGCGGCTCGACGCGGACCAGCTCAAGGCCATCGTTTCCGGCTATCGCGATGCCCTCCGCAACCACCAAGAGGCGCTGAACCGGCTCAACGTGTACCCCGTCCCGGACGGCGACACGGGGACGAACATGGCGCTGACCCTCGAGTCGGTGGTGGCCGAGCTGGAGTCGGCCCACGGCATGACGGCCGTGTGTAAGGCCATCAGCCACGGGTCGCTCATGGGAGCGCGGGGCAACTCCGGTGTCATCCTCAGTCAGATTCTCCGCGGGATCGCGTCGGCCTTCGACGCCGCCGGCGATGCCGGCGATGGTGCGGCGGTCGGACGGGCCCTGTCCGAGGCGGCCGTCGCCGCCTACGCCGCCGTGATGCGACCCGTCGAGGGCACCATCCTCACCGTCGCCAAGGCGGCCGGCGATGCTGCTTCGGCCGCCGGCGAACGATTGGTCACGGTCCTCGAAGCGGCCCAGGAAGCCGGCGCCGACGCCCTGGCTCGCACGCCCGACCTGTTGCCCGTGCTGAAGCAGGCCGGCGTCGTCGACGCCGGCGGAGCCGGCTACCTGTTGCTGCTCGACGTGTTCCTCTCGATCGTCGACGGCCGGGCCGTGCCGTCGCCGCCGGCCCCGACCGGTGCCGCGCCGGAGATCCGCGCCGAGGTCGACGCTGCCCATGCGTCCGCCGAGGGCGGCGACGTTGCCGGGCTGCGCTACGAGGTCATGTACTTCCTCGAAGCGCCGGACGACACCATTCCGCAGTTCAAGGAGGTGTGGGCCTCGATCGGCGACTCCATCGTCGTGGTGGGCGGTGACGGCATCTGGAATTGCCACATCCACACCGATGACATCGGCGCCTCGATCG
This sequence comes from Acidimicrobiales bacterium, assembly GCA_046597375.1. Classification (GTDB taxonomy): domain Bacteria; phylum Actinomycetota; class Acidimicrobiia; order Acidimicrobiales; family CADCTF01; genus DATLED01. The sequence continues at coordinate 1,468 of JBKJKM010000150.1, forward strand.
AGGCCGCACTCGACTGTGGTCGGCCCAAGCGCATCCGCGTCACCGACCTGTTGGAGCAGGTCGAGGAGGAGCGCTGGGTGCGCGACGCTGAGGAATCGTCCGACGGCGAAGTTCGTGAGCCGGTGCCCTGCGCCGTCGTGGCCGTGGCGACCGGCGAGGGCATCCGCCGCATCTTCCGATCCATGGGTGTCCAACAGATCGTGGCCGGCGGCCAGTCGATGAACCCCTCCACCGCCCAGATCCTCGACGCCGTCGAGGCGGCGCCGGCCGATGAGGTCGTGATCCTGCCGAACAACAAGAACATCATCCCGGTCGCTGAGCAGGTGGCGCCGCTCACCTCGAAGTCTGTGCGCGTGATCCGCACGACCGGGATCGCCGAGGGCTTCGGCGCCCTCCTTGGCTACGACCCCCAGGCGACGGTGGAGGAGAACGCGTCAACGATGGCCGACGCCGCTGGTCGTGTCGTCAGTGGCGAGATCACGCGCGCCGTCCGCGACTCTTCGACCGATGCCGGGCCGGTCGCCGAGGGCGACCACCTCGGTCTCACCGGGTCGAAGATCACCGTCGTCGAGCCGACATTGGCCGGGGCGGCGACGGCGCTGCTCGACCAGTTGGTGCACGCCGACGCCGAGATCGTCACCATCATCGAAGGCGAGGGTGCGTCGGCCGCCATCACGCGGCAGCTGACCGAGTGGTTGGCCGCGGCCCACCCACGCGCGGCAGCCGAGGTGCACCACGGCGGCCAGCCGCTGTACCCCTACTTGTTCAGCGTCGAGTAGCCCGAACCAGGCGCGTTGCGGTTGCCCGAACCAGGCGCGTTGCGGTTGCCCTTCCGGTGCCCCGATGGTGTTGTCGTTGCCTTTGCGGCCGCCCCAAGGGCAACGCCAACGCGACGTCAGCGGGCCAGCAGGCCGGGTTCGAGGCCGGTGACGATGAAGGCCGTGACGGCCAGGACGGCGACCAGGGCGAGCGCCGACACCCAGGCCGGCCGGAACCGGGCCGGCAACGTCGAGCACAGGGCGTAGAGGACACCGGCTGCGAACCCGCCGGCGTGGGCGGCCAAGGAGATGTTGGGCACGGCGACCCCGATCACGAGGTTGATCACGAGGATGCCGACCAGCTGCTGGGAGGGCTGGCCGGCGCGAACCGTCCGCACCAGAGCGACACCGAGGAGGCCGAACACGCCGCCCGACGCGCCGGCTACCTGGGCCAGAGGAGAGTGGAAGACAAAGGCAGCCGCCCCACCGGCGAGGCCGGTGGCGAGAAACAGGGCAACCGTCCGGATGGGCCCCTCCTGGCGCTCGACCTCCAGCCCATAGATCCACACGGCCACCATGTTCATCAGGAGGTGGAAGAACCCGAAGTGCAGGAACATCGAAGTCACCAGCCGGTACCACTCGCCGTCGGCCACGAGGAAGCCGACCATCGCATACCGGGACTCCATCCCGTCGAGCCACCCGGGGAGCTGCAGCGACACGACGGCGTCGAGCGACTGCAGGAGGAAGCCGGCGACGCACAACGTGACGATCAGCGCCACGCCCGGCCCGGAGTTGCGTTGCCGGTGGACGTCGATGAGGCGCATCGACTTCTGTCCGTCCTTCAGACACTGCAGGCAGTGGGAGCCGACGGGGGCGGGACGGAGGCAGTCGGGGCACGCCGACTGCCCGCAGCGTGTGCATCGCAGGCCCGTCTCGCGGTCCTTGTGCCGGTAACAGCTGCGGGCTCCCTGGTCGACCTCCATAGCCTCCAGAGCTACCACGCCGGCCATCGGTAGATTCGCCAGGATGCCGGGTCGGACGCTGCCGTCGCTCAAGGAGATCGACGTCACCAAGGTCGCCGGTGTCGGTCCGAAGAAGGCCGAGTCGTTGGCGCTGCTCGACCCGCCCATCGAGACGGTCTTCGATCTCGTCACCCACTACCCCCGCCGCTACCTCGATCGCACCAAGCAGGCGATGATCAAGGATCTGAAAGTCGGGGACGAGGCCATGGTGCTGGCTCGGGTCAAGCGCAACCAGACCCGCCGTACCAAACAGGGTCGCGCCCTTGTCGAGCTCGACGTCTTCGACGGATCGAGCTATCTCAAGTGCACCTTCTTCAACCAGGGCTGGCGGGGCCGCCAGCTTCCCGTCGGCATCGAAGCGGTGTTCTACGGGAAGCTCGAGCTCTACAAGGGCCGTCGGCAGATGACCAACCCGGTGGTCGACCTCGTCGGTGATCGCACGGGCCGGGTCATCCCCATCTATCCGCAGTCGGAGAAGGCCGGGCTCACGACCTGGGATCTGGCCGGCACGGTCGAGAACGCGATGGCGCGACTGGCCGAGCTCGGTGGCCTGCAGGATCCGCTCGACGACGCCTGGCGCGACACGCTCGACGTGATCGACCGCGACCGGGCGCTGCGCCAGATCCACCGTCCCGAGTCGCTGGAGGACGCCGCCGAGGCCCGCCGCCGTCTGGCGATGGACGAACTGCTGCGGCTGCAGCTGACCCTCGTGATGCGCAAGCGGGCCATCGAGCGCGAATCGACGGGCCTCCGGCACACGGTCGAGGGCGAGCTCGTCCGCCGCTTCCATGGGCAGCTGCCCTTCCCCCTGACGGGAGCCCAGAAGCGGGCCAACGCCGAGATCGCCGGAGATCTGGCCGGGCCGCATCCGATGCACCGGCTCCTGCAGGGCGACGTCGGCAGCGGCAAGACGATCGTCGCCGTCACTGCCCTGCTCATCGCCGTGCAGGGCGGGTTCCAGGGCGCGCTCATGGCTCCGACCGAGGTGTTGGCCGAGCAGCACTTCCTCGGCATCCGACGCATGCTCGACGGCCTGGACGTTCCCGACACCGGCGACTCGCTCTTCGGTGAGCGCGCCCTCCGGGTGGAGCTCCTCACCAACCGGACGACGGCGACCGAGCGCACGAAGCTCCACGTGGCGTTGGCCGCCGGCGAGGTCGACATTCTTCTCGGCACGCACGCGCTCCTCACCGACGTCGTCGAGTTCCACCAGCTGGGCGTGATCGTGATCGACGAGCAACACCGCTTCGGCGTCGAGCAGCGCGCCGCCCTCCGGGGAAAGGGGAGCGACCCCGACGTGCTGGTCATGACGGCGACGCCGATTCCGCGAACGGCGGCGATGACCGTCTACGGCGACCTCGACATGACCGTGCTCGACGAGCTCCCGCCCGGCCGTACGCCCATCGAGACGACGTGGGCCCAGGGCCCCCTGGAGGAGTCGGCGGCCTGGACACGCGTGCGGAGCGAGGTCGAGGCCGGCCATCAGGCCTACGTGGTCTGCCCGCTCATCGAAGAGTCGGAGAAGATCGAGGCCCGCTCCGCCGAGGAGGAGTTCGAGCGACTGGCGGCCGGCGAGCTCGAGGGACTTCGACTCGCCCTTCTCCACGGCAAGGTGCTTCCGAGAGAGAAGGAAGCGGCCATGACAGCGTTCCGGAACGGCGAGCTGGACGTGTTGGTTGCCACCACGGTCATCGAGGTCGGCGTCGACGTGCCCAACGCCACGGTGATGGTCATCGAGGACGCCGACCGCTTCGGCATCGCCCAGCTCCACCAGCTCCGGGGACGCGTTGGGCGAGGGGCGGCCCTCAGCTATTGCTTCTTGTTGAGCGAGACCAGGACGCCCGATGGTGAGACCCGATTGCAGGCCCTCGTCGACAGCACCGACGGCTTCGAGTTGGCCGAGGTCGACCTCGAGCTCCGCGGGGAGGGCACGATTCTCGGGACGCGCCAGAAAGGTCGCTCCGACCTCAAGCTGGCGTCGCTCCGCCGAGACAAGGACCTCGTCCTGGAGGCGCGCCAGGCGGCGTTCTCCATCACCGAATCCGACCCTCTCCTCGCCGGTCACCCGCTGCTCCGCGATGAGGTCCGCGACCTCCTCGACGAGGACGAAGCGGCCTTCCTCTTCAAGAGCTAGGCCACTTCGTAGACCGGCACCGGGGCCGCGAAGCCCTTCAAGGCCACGTCGGCCAGAGGTCGCGTCGGAATGGCACCAGAGACGGCTAGGTGCACGCGCCGGTCGACGAGGATTTGGCGCGGCTTCGCCTCGTCGCAAAGGCGTGAAGCGAGGTTGACGACGGTGCCGAGCGGCGTGTAGTCGTGGCGGCCCTCGAACCCGATGACGCCGAGGGTTGCGTGCCCGACGGCGATGCCAATCCCGTATCCCAGTTGGTAGCCCCGACGCTGCCAGTCCTCCTGCAGTTCGTCCATCGGATCACGAAGGCCGAGCGCCATCTCTACCGCTCGGGCTGCCGGACGATCGCAGGGGTTGGGATCGTTGAGATAGGCCATGATTCCGTCGCCGGCGAAGGCTCCGACGGTGGCTTCGTACTTGTGGACCTGGTTGCCGATGACCTCGTAGTAAGCGTTCAGCACTTCGACGACCTCTTCAGGTTCGACCTGGGCTGAAAAGGCGGTGAAACCTCGGAGGTCGCAGAAGAACACAGCGATCTCGCGCCGATGGGCGACGAGGAACGCGTCGCTGCCCGAAGACACCACGGCGTCTGCGACGTGAGGGGAGAGGAACCGGCGGAGCCGACTCAGTCGCTCGAGTTCGTCGACCTGCTCGAGAACGCGCGCCTCGAGCGAGAGGTTGACCTCGGCCAACGCCCGACGGGCGTCGAACTCGGCTTTGGCGGCACGGGCGGCCTCGTCGACAACGCCGCCGATGAGGATGCCGGCGGCAGACAGCACGGCGAGGAGGAACAACCATTGGGAGGGAGCGGCGATCACATCGTCGGTGATGGACAAGAACAGCGCGTGGCCGAGACCGATGGCGGCCAGCAATGCCAGCGCGATGGTCCGGACAAGCAGCCAGAACCCGAAGATGAGCGGCAGGACGTAGACGACGCTGCCGACGGCCCCGACCTTGAAGCCGACGAAATAGAGCACGACCGGGATTACGGCCGCCGACCCGAAGAGCACGACGAGCGTCGTGCCCGCAGCGATCCGTTCCACCGTGAGATCCGAGGCGATACGGACGATCAGCCAGATGAGCGCGCCGACCAAGACGATGAAGAGTCCGGAGAGGAGGTAGAGGCCAGGAAAGGCGACGGCATCGGGTGCGGTGAAGCGGATCTGCAGCACGCTGGCGCCGCTCACCAGATAGAGCAGGGCGGAGACGCGACCAACCCGTCGGAAATCGGCCGTGGCGAGCGGTCGGACGCCAAGTCGAGCGCGGCCCTCGACCGGCGGTGACTCCGACCTGCCGATGCTCCACGCTCCCGCCACGATTCCCCCGCCGCTCCCGCTCCGTGCGCAGAGGGCGCCAGAGGGCGTCACCCTAAGCGTTCCTCTTGGCGACGAGTGTCACCGTCCGAGCCATCCACGTCCGCCCCGTTGGCCGGGCGTCATGCTGTGCGGATGAAGGGACTCGCGGGGGTGGTGCTCGCCGCCGGGCTCGGGACGCGGCTGCGGCCGTTGACCGACCTGCTTCCCAAGGCGCTGTGCCCGGTGGCCAACGTGCCGCTCCTCGACGGGGCCCTCGCTCGGATCGGCGAGGTGACGGACGCGGTCGCCGTCAACGCCCACCACCATCGCGAGCAGATGGAGCGACACCTCGACGGACGCGCCGTCCACCTCTCGATCGAGGAGGGCGAGGCCCTCGGGACGGCGGGGGCGCTCGGTCGCCTGCGCGCCTGGATCGACGGCCGCCCCACCGTCCTCCACAACGCGGATGCTTGGCACACCGCCGATCTCGCCCCGTTCGTCGAAGGGTGGGACGGCGAGTGCGTACGACTCCTGACGGTCCCGGCGGTCGACGGAGGCACCGGTGACTTCGATGGGCGCACCTACGCCGGCGTGGCCCTCCTCCCGTGGCGGGACGTGGCGCCGCTCGAGGAGACACCCAGCGGGCTTTGGGAGGTGTCGTGGCGCCAGGCTCACGCCGAGGGGCGGGTCGAGGCCTTCGATCACGCAGGTGCCTGGTTCGACACGGGGACGCCGGCGACCTACCTCGCCGCCAATCTGGCGGCCAACGGCGGGGAGAGCGTCGTGGCGACCGACGCCGACGTGGACCCGACGGCCGTGCTGACCCGCAGCCTGGTCTGGCCGGGCGGCGTCGTCGCCGCGGGAGAGGTGCTGGTCGAGCAGATCCGTGCCCCTGGCCCCCTGACGGTCGCAGCGACCCAGGGAGGCAGACCGTGATCGCGCTCCTCCGGGTGGCCGACATCCTCCGCCGGCTCGTCTGGCGAGCGTTCGGGCCACGCACGGTCGGCATCCGCGGGCTCGTGGCCGACGAGGAGGGGCGCGTGCTCCTCGTCCGTCACAGCTATGGCCGGCCGGCGTGGCACCTGCCAGGCGGCGGCGTCAAGCGCCGCGAGTCACTACGGGCGGCGCTCGAACGCGAGCTCCGCGAGGAGGTGGACGTCACCATCACCGGGCCCGTCCGCCTGCTCGGCACGTACTCCAGTCTGGGAGAAGGGAAGAGCGATCACATCAGCGTGTTCGTGGTCGAGCACTGGCGCCGCACGAGGACCGCGCACGAGGACGCCGAGATCGCCGCCACGGGATTCTTCGCTCTCGATGGCCTGCCCGAGGCCGCTTCGCCCGGCACTCGCCGCCGTCTCGCCGAGTGGGCGAACGGCGCGAACCGGAACGAAGCGTCCTTCGACTGGTGATTGGGGCTACGGTCGCCCACGAATGACCGATGCGCCGCTCGTCGTGCTCGACAATGTCAACAAGTGGTTCGGCGACCTGCACGTCTTGCGTGACATCGATCTGACGGTCGACAAGGGCGAAGTCATCGTCGTGATCGGCCCGTCGGGCTCCGGCAAGTCGACGCTCTGTCGGGCGATCAACCGCCTCGAGCCGATCCAGGGCGGCACCATCACGATCGATGGCGTGGCCCTCCCCGAGGAAGGCAAAGCGTTGGCCCGGCTCCGGGCCGACGTCGGCATGGTCTTCCAGTCGTTCAATCTCTTCGCCCACAAGACCATCCTGTCGAACGTGACGCTCGGACCGATCAAGGTGCGCAAGCGCTCGAAGGCCGAAGCCGAGGCTGCGGGTATGGCGCTCCTCGAGCGCGTGGGCATCGCCGACAAGGCTGGCCGCCATCCCGCGGAACTGTCCGGCGGGCAACAGCAGCGGGCCGCCATCGCCCGGGCCTTGGCCATGGACCCCAAGGTCCTCCTCTTCGACGAGCCGACCTCGGCCCTCGACCCGGAGATGATCAAGGAGGTCCTCGACGTGATGCTCGAGCTGGCTGAGGAGGACGGCACCACGATGATCGTCGTCACCCATGAGATGGGCTTCGCCCGCTCCGCCGCGCGTCGCGTCGTCTTCATGGACGAGGGTGCCATCGTCGAGGTGTCGACGCCTCAGACCTTCTTCTCCAACCCGGAGAGCGATCGCGCCCGCGACTTCCTCTCCAAAATCCTGGCGCACTGAAAGGACATTGCCCATGAAGCAACACACCCGTTGGTTGGCCGTACTCCTGATGGTGCTGGCGTTGGTCGCCGGCGCCTGCGGGAGTGACGACGACCCTGCAGTCGACGCCGGTGACGACACCGGCGACGACACGACCGAGACCACCGTCGACGCCGATGCACCTCCGAAGTTCGCCGCTGGCACGACCATGGCGACGCTGCAGGCGAAGGGCAAGATCGTCGTCGGCACCAAGTTCGATCAGCCGCTGTTCGGACTGAAGAACCCGGTCTCCAATGAGGTCGAGGGCTTCGACGTCGAGATGGCCAAGATCATCGCCGCCGCCATCTTCGGTGGGAGCACCGACGACGTCGACTCGAAGATCGAGTTCGTGGAGACGGTCTCGAAGAATCGCGAGCCCTTCATCCAAGAAGCCAAAGTCGACTTCGTCGTCGCCACGTACACCATCAACGACACCCGCAAGCAGGTCGTCGACTTCGCCGGGCCGTACTACGTCGCCGGCCAGGACATCATGGTGAAGGCCGACGACACCACCATTAAGAGCGTGACCGACCTCAACGGCAAGAAGGTCTGCTCGGTGACCGGTTCGACGTCGATCAAGAACGTCGTCGAGAAGGCGACGACCGCCGACATCTCGACCAGTTTCGACAAGTACTCCCTGTGCGCCGAGGCGCTCACGGACGGCCGGGTGCAAGCGGTCACGACCGACGACATCATTCTGCTCGGCCTCATCAAGGACAACCCCGGCAAGTTCAAGCTGGTCAAGAGCACCTTCACCAAAGAGCCTTACGGCGTCGGCGTGAAGAAGGCCGACGACGCCTTCCGCACCTTCATCAACGACACCATCGAGAAGGCCTACAAGGACGGCAGCTGGAAGAAGGCCTTTGACGCCACCGTCGGACAATCGGGCGAGAAGGCCCCGACCCCGCCGCCCGTCGACCGCTACACGGTGACCCCGCCCGCTCCGTCCACGACAGCGGCCGCACCGACGACGACGGCGAAGCCCTAACTGCAGGTCGTCCTCGACAACCTGGACCTCTACGTCCAGGGCATCCGCACCACGGTGGGGCTCACCCTGCTGTCCTTCACGATCGCGTTCTTTCTCGGGACGATCGTGGCGGCCTGCCGGGTGAGCCCCGTGCCACCCCTGCGCGTCTTCGGCGCGTTCTGGGTCGAAACGTTCCGCAACACGCCACTCACGGTGTTGATGGTGCTGTTCTTCTTCGGTTTCCCGAAGATCGGCATCCGCTACGCCGCCTTTCCCTCGGCCGTGACGGTGCTGGCGGTGTACACCAGCGCCTTCATCGCCGAGACGGTGCGGTCCGGCATCAACACGGTCTCCACCGGTCAGGCCGAGGCCGCCCGCGCCATCGGACTCACCTTCGGGTCGACGCTGCGCATCGTCGTGTTGCCCCAAGCCTTTCGCACGGTCGTCGGGCCGATCGGCAGCCTTTTCATCGCGTTGACGAAGAACAGCTCGATCGCATCGGTGATCTCGGTCGCCGAGCTCACCAAGATCGCTGACAACCTCAACACCGACACCGCCCAACCCATCGCCGTGTTCGGAGGCGCGGCCATCGCCTACCTGCTCCTCACCATCCCCTCCGGGTTCGCCTTCGGCTACCTCGAGCGACGGGTGGCGATCCGCCGATGACGGCTCCGGTCTTCGGCGACGTCCTCGGTCCTCGCGGGCGCCGCAAGGTGCTCATCGTTTCGGGCATTGCCTTGTTGGCATTGCTCGCCATGGTGGCGGTTGCACTGCGCAAGCTCTCGACCGCCGGCCAGCTGGCCGGCGAGCTCTGGGAGCCCTTCACCCAGGTCGCCATCTGGCGCTTCCTGGCGGGCGGGCTGGGCAACACGGTGAAGGCGGCGGGCGTCAGCATGGCCGCCTCGCTGGTGCTCGGCATGATGCTGGCTCTCGGCCGCCTGGCCAGGAATGGTCCGGTGCGCTGGGTCGCCGGGGTGTGGGTCGAGTTCTTCCGCGGCGTCCCGCTGCTGCTGTTGATCCTGTTCTCCGCCCTCGGGTTGCCGAAGTACGGGCTCGACCTCTCGTTGTTCTGGTACCTCGTCCTCGGCCTCGTGCTCTACAACAGCGCCATTCTCGGCGAGATCTTCCGGGCCGGAATCCTGTCGCTCGACCGCGGCCAGAGCGAGGCAGCGACGGCCATCGGGATGACCTATTGGCAGTCGATGGGGATCGTCATCCTGCCGCAGGCCCTCCGCCGCATGATTCCCGCCATCGTCAGCCAGCTCGTCACCCTCCTCAAGGACACGTCGCTCGGTTTCATCATCGGGTTCGAGGAACTCCTGCGTCGGGCCAACATCGTGGGGACGTTCTCCAAGAACCTCCTGCAGTCCCTCTTCGTGGTCGCCCTCGTCTACATCTCGGTCAACCTCGTCCTCTCACGCATCGCCCGTCGACTCGAGGTTCGACAGCGCCGCCAATTGGGCGCCGGCGCCCTTGTCGTCACCGGCGTCGAAGACCTCGCCGTGATCGGCGCCCAGGCTCGAGGCTCGTCACCGATCTGAATTCCCCAGCCATCACTCGACGGCGGCTTGGCGGATTGCGGCAGCGGTTGCCTCGACCGTGAGATGGGTGGAGTCGATCACGGTCACGCCCTCGACGCTGTGCCAGGCCGCCATGGCGGCATGGATGGCGCGGAGCACACCCTCGGGCGGCTGGCGGAACCCGGCGCGGGCAACCGCCCGCTCGCAGACCACCTCGACGTCGGGAAGCAGCACGACGAGGCGCCAATCGACGCCGTCGAGGGCGCGTCGCCACGCGCCCTGGGTGTACGGCTCCCAGGGGACGCTGCCGTCGAGGTAGATGCCTGGCGCGTCGATGACGACCTCGTAGTCGGCAGCGGCGTAGCGCCGCGCCATGTCGCCGCACAGGTCGACGGCGAGCTGCCACTGCGCCAGCGCCGCGTCGGTCGGTGGGAGCTGCCCCATCGGGTTGAGGAAACCACCCCGCACCTGCCATCGAACGGCGTCCAGATCGACGACGGCGAGGAGGTCACCGTCTTGGGGGGCGGGCGGCGCCAGCGCAGCGACGGTGGTCGTCTTTCCTGCGCAAGGGGGACCGGTGAGGACGATCGCAGGCTGCGAAGTCGACATGTGGATACGTTGACACGCCATGGCGACCATTCCTGCTTCCATCGACGACGTCACCCCGGTGTGGTTGAGCGAGGTGATGGGACACGACGTCACGTCGATTCGTGTGGATCAGATCGGTGTCGGGGTTGGCGTCAGCAGCGCCCTGTATCGCGTGGCGCTCGACGGCGCGGCGTCGTCGACGCGTCCCGCCACCGTCGTCGTGAAGCTCCCTGCCCTCGACGAAGCCGCCGTGTTCACCTCGACCATGCTCCGCATGTACATCCGCGAGGTTGCGTTCTTCGACCAACTTGCTCCGAAGTCGCCGGTGCGGGTGCCGGTGCGGTACCACGCCGAGGTCGACGAGGAGTCCAGTCGCTTCGTCGTGGTGATGGAGGATCTGGGGGGCCTCCGCATGGTCGACCAGTTGGCCGGCATGACCGTGCCCGACGCCGAGCGGGCCGTAGATGCACTGGCCGACTGGCATGCCACCTGGTGGCGCCAAGCCGACGGGCTGGCGGACGCCGGCGTCGTCGTCTCACTCGGTGACCCGATCTACCCGGCCGTGCTCCCACTGGTGTTCGGCGAGGGGTGGGCGAAGATCACGGCGGAGATGGAGGTGCTGCCGTCCATCCAGAGCGTCGGGCCGCGCTTCAGCGACGCCATCGCCGGCCTTCTGGCCGACCTCAACCGGGAGCCGCGCACGATGACGCACGGCGACTACCGGGCCGACAACATCCTCTTCGCCCCCGATGGCTCGCCCGCGCTCCTCGACTTCCAGCTCATCGGGAGCGGCAGCGGCGCCTACGACCTGGCCTACTTCATCACCCAGAGCCTCGACCCGGAGGTCGCCTCGGTGCAGGAGCGACCGCTCTTCGACCGGTGGTGCGCTCGACTCCAGGAGCTGGGGGTGCCGGCCGCCGACCTCGTGCGGATGTGGGAGGACTACCGCGTCGCCGCCCTGTTCTGCCTCGTCTACCCGGTCGTCGCCAGCCGGGGAATGGACCTCAGCGATCCCCGGCAGTACGGCCTCGTCGACTGCATGAACACCCGCCTCGGACGCGCCATCGACGAGCTCGGGCTCGCAGAGTTGTTGACCTAGCCGGAGAACGCCCCGCGGAGGGCGGTGGCGACCTCGGCGATGGCTTGGCGGCCGGGCTCGAGCATGCCGGCCAGCTGCACGAAGACGTGGGTCATGCCGTCGTAGCGGTGAATCGTCACGTCGTTGCCGGCCGCTCGCAGGGCCTCGCCGTAGGCCTCGCCTTCGTCACGAAGCGGATCGAACTCGGCGGTGATCACCAGGGCGGGCGGTAGGCCGGAAAGGTCGGGAGCGAGGATGGGCGACGCCCGCCAGTCGTTCTTATCGGCGTCCGACCGTCCGTACTGCTCGTAGAACCAGACCATCGTGTCGGCCGACAAGAAGATGCCTTCGCCGTTCTCCACGACAGACGCGTAGCCGCCCCGCGCATCCGTTGTCGGGTAGATCAGGGCCTGGAAGCGGATGACCGGGCCGCCCGCATCGCGCGCCAGGATCGACGTGACCGCAGACAGGTTGCCGCCGGCGCTGTCGCCCGATACCGCAATGCGGGACGGGTCGCCACCGATCGATGCGCCGTTGGCTGCGACCCACTGCAGAGCGGCGAAGCAGTCGTCGACCGCAGCGGGAAACTTGTGCTCCGGAGCCAAGCGGTAGTCGACGCTCACGACCACTGCTTCGGCCTGGGCGCAGAGGTGGCGGGCGACCGGGTCATGACTCTCGAGGCTGCCGATCGTGAAGCCACCGCCGTGGAACCAGACGAGGATCGGGAAAGGGGCCGTTCCACGCGGCGTGTACACCCGGATGCCGAGGCCGCCGGCCGGGCCGGGGATGGAGCGGTCGTCGACGGAAGCGAGCTCGGGCAACTCCCCACCGGCGGCCGCCATCAGGTCGTAGCCGGCTCGAGCTTCCTCCACGGTGCCGCTCCGCAACCCGCCGCTGCGCCCCGAGGCGACGGCGTTGTCGGTCATCATCTGCAGGATGGGGTCGAGCGGCATGGGCGGATCGTAGGCAGATGGCCGGTCGCAGCGACGACGTCGCGTTCGCGTCGAACTGGAAATCCGTGCTCGCCGCTGATGCCCTCCTTGGCATCGCGTGCCTCGTCATCGCCACCGTGGTGGGGGTCAACGGCAACCCCGTCGTGGCGGTTCTCCCCGGTGCGCTCGGCGTCGGCTATCTGATCCTCGTGGCCCGCCGCGCTCGGCGTTGGAAGCGCCTCCGCTCTACTCCTCACCGCCAGGAATGATGAGATCCCAACGGTCGAGGCACAGTTCGCAGCGGTAGGTGAGCAGGTCGCCGGGCGCAGGCGGGTCCTCGTCGTCGAAGCGGGACATGAGGTGGGCCGGGCCGCCGCAGTCGATGCAGGTGATGATCGGCGGGGCCAGCAACTCGCCGTCCTCGCCCCGCTCCGGTCTATCCACGATCGAGCGCGACCATCAACGCCTCGATTGCACGAAGATGCCCGTCGCCTCGACGCAGACGGTGCCGTCCGCCAGCAGGAGGCGTCCCCTGACCCGCTGGGTCCGCTTGGCCTCTGGCTTGTCGCGCCAGGCCTCGATGCGGAGCTCGCGGCCGTCGAGCGGGACGGGCTTGCGGTAGCGGAGCTCGAGGGTGGCGGTGACGCACGGGACGTCGTCGAGCGCCCACCCGAGTGACGCCATCGTCTCGTCGAGGACGGTCGCAGCGATGCCGCCGTGCAGGTAGCCCGGCGGGCCGCGGTGACCTGGTTTGGGGTCGAAGCGGGCAACGAGGCCCGGGGCCTCCTTGGTGAAGCGCAGGCCGAGGCCGAGCGGGTTCTCGCCCGTCGTGCCTTCGGCGTCGTCGGTCTCGCTCACGGCCAGCGAAACTATCGGTCGTGCGCGTGGTGGCCGGCATCGCCAGGGGACGGAAGCTGGTGGCGCCGAAGGGTGACGTGACCCGGCCGACGTCGGACTTCGTCCGCGAGGCGATGTTCAACACCCTCGGCAGCTTCCTCGACATCGAGGGAGCGTCCGTGCTCGACCTCTTCGCCGGCACGGGGGCCCTCGGGATCGAAGCGCTGAGCCGGGGCGCCGACCACGCGACCTTCGTCGAGTCGCAGCGGGCCGCCCTCGAGGCCATTCGGGCCAATCTCGCAGCCACCCGGTTCGTCGGGCAGGCCACCGTCCTCAGCCTGGACGCAGCCCGGTTTTCGCCCCCAGCGGTGGATCTCGCTTTTGTCGACCCGCCCTATGCGTTCGGAGAGTGGTCCGCGCTGTTGGCGCGCCTCAACGCCGGCATTGCGGTGCTCGAGAGTGACCGCGAAGTCGATCCGGGACCGGGGTGGCGAGTTCTCAGGGTCAAGAAGTACGGCACTACCGTGGTGACCTTGACTTCGAAGACGGAGAGCGCGCCTTGAGGACTGCCCTGTGCCCGGGCTCGTTCGACCCCCTGCACAACGGACACGTCGACATCTTCGAGACGGCGTCGCGCCTCTACGACCGCGTCGTCGTGGCGACCATCCGCAACCCCGGCAAGGGTGAGCCGTTGTTCACGCTCGAGGAGCGCAAGGAGATGATCGCCGAGGTGCTGTCGCACCTCGACAACATCGAGGTCGTGTCGATGACGAAGTTGACGGTCGACGTCGCCAAGGACGTCGGTGCCGACGTCATCGTGAAAGGGCTGCGCGATGGCACCGACTTCGCGTCCGAGCTCCAGCAGGCGCAGATGAACAAGGCGATCTCGGGGATGCAGACGGTGTTCCTCCCGTGCGGCCCCGGGAGCTCGTTCATCGCCGCCACGTTGATCCGCCAGATCGCCCAGTTCGGCGGCGCTGATCGGATCGGGTCGATGGTGCCCGACGTGGTGGCGAAGCGGCTGGCCGAGAAGTTCGCCGCCCGGGGAGCCGGGCCAGGGATGAGGGCATGACGGCCTTCGGGAGCAGCGGAAGCAGCGACGACATCGACGCCGAGACCCTCGTCCGGCGGGTGATCGAGGTCGTCACCAACGGCAAGTCGGTGCCACTCTCGAGTTCGGTGATGGTCGTCAAAGACGAGGTCCTCGAGCTCCTCGAGGATGCGCTCGAGCGTCTCCCTGACGAGCTGCGCCAGGCCCGATGGATGCTGAAGGAGCGCGAGGAGTTCCTGGCCAAGGTGGCTCGTGAGGGCGACGACATTCTCGAGCAAGCACGGGTGCAGGCCGAGCGGATGGTCGAGCGCCAGGAGATCGTCCGGGAGGCGCGCCACACGGCGCAGCGCTTGATGGACGAGGCCAGGGACGAATCGCGCCGCCTCCGTCTCGAGGCGGAGGACTACTGCGACCAAAAGCTGGCGGCCTTCGAGATCGTGCTGGAGCGCACCCTGAAGACGGCCCGAGCCGGACGGGAGAAGCTCTCGGTGACGCCGGCCCCAGCCGATCGCCCCGAGGTCGGCCTGGGTGGAGACGAAGGTGAGGGCTCCGACGCCTTCTTCGACCAGGACCAGTCGTAGGGGGCCGTGTGGCCCCCCGCAGCCCCTTCCGGGTCAACGTCGTCAACATCGTCCGTCATCAGGACCCCCGCCGAGAGCTGATCTCCGGTGAGATCCTCGATCTGTTCGTCAGCGGAAGTGAGGTACCGGCCGGCTCGATGATCGAGATCGACGTCGAGCTCCTGCCCATCGGACCGGCCATCGAGGTCATCGGCACGGTCAAAGCACCTTGGCAGGGACCGTGCCGTCGCTGCCTGCAGATGGCCTATGGCCACCTGGCGGGGCCCGTCCGGGAGACGTTCGAGGACCCGCACGAAGAGGGGGAGACCTATCCGCTCGAGCACGATGAGATCGACCTGGAGCCGCTGGCGCGCGAAACTGTCGTGCTCGAGTTGCCTCAGGCTCCTCTCTGTCGAGAGGACTGCCTGGGTCTCTGCCCCATCTGTGGGGCCGACCGCAACGAGGGCGATTGCTCGTGCGAACCCCCCCGAGATCCTCGGTGGTCGGTGCTGGACGAGTTGCGGACCACCGAACGTGAAGAGAGCTAGGCACCCCCATGGCCGTTCCGAAGAAGAAGACCTCCAAGATGAAGTCCCGCAGCCGGCGGGCCTCGAACTGGGTGTTGAAGCCGCCGCCGCGCAGCATCTGCCCGCAGTGCGCCCAGGCCAAGCTGCCCCATGTCGTCTGCAACAACTGCGGCTGGTACGGCGGCCGCCAGGCCATCGAAGTCTCGTAGCGACTACCGGCGCATGAGCATGCTCCCTCTCGCGATCGATGCGATGGGCGGAGACAAGGCGCCGGGCGAGATCGTCGCCGGCGCGGCCCAGGCGGCGGCCGAGCTGGGCATCCCGATCGTCCTCGTCGGGCCACCCGATCGCATCGGCGACCCGATGGGGCTCGAGGTGTTCCCGTGCACTGAGGTCATCGACATGCACGAGGAAGGCGCCAAGGCCGTCCGCCGGAAGAAGGACTCCTCGCTCGTCGTGGCGGCCGAACTCGTGCGTGACGGCAAGGCCAGTGCCATGTTGAGCGCCGGGAACACGGGCGCCGCCGTGGCGGCCGCCCTCCTGCGCATGGGCCGGCTGCGAGGCGTGAGCCGACCAGGCATCGCCACGCCGATTCCCGTTCCGGGGTCGACACCGACCGTGCTCCTCGATGCCGGCGCCAACGCCAAGGTCGAGCCGGCCTGGCTCGTTCAGTTCGCCCAGATGGGAACGGCCTACTGCCGGACCCGGTACGGGATCGAGAAGCCTCGGGTCGGGTTGTTGAACATCGGCGAGGAGGAGTCGAAGGGCACCGACCTCACGAAAGAGGCGTTCGGACTGCTCAAGGTTGCTCCTGGCATCCACTTCGTCGGCAACGTCGAAGGCCGCGATCTGCTCAGCGACGAGATCGACGTCGTCGTGACCGACGGCTTCACGGGGAACGTCGCCCTCAAGACCCTCGAAGGGGGCATGAAGTTCCTCCGCGACGCCGTCTTCGCCGCAATGTTGAGCACGCCCGAGGCGATCGTGGCCTCCGAGACACTCCTGCCGCTGCTCCTGCCACTGGCCGAAGAGCTCGATCCGGACACCCATGGCGGCGCGATGGCACTCGGCCTCAAGGGCATGTGCATCATCTCCCACGGCTCGTCCGGGGCCAACGCCATCGTCAACGCTGTCCGCTCGACCAAGGTCATGATCGACCAGGACCTCATCACCAAGCTGCAGGTGGCCGTCACCGCCGAGTGACGACTCGGGCTAATGTCCGGCTGCCATGCCCGCAGAGACGCACGTAGAACGAGGCCCGATGGACCGCCAACAGGTGTTCGAGTTGATCCGAGACCGCCTCGCCGACATCCTCGAGATCGAGCCGTCGGCCATCGCCGAAGGGGCCTCGTTCAACGACGACCTCGACGCCGACTCCCTCGCGCTGATCGAGCTCGTCGAGGCCCTCGAGGAGGAGCTTGGAGAGCGGTCGGTCGGGTTCCGCATCGACGACGAGGACCTCGAGGACCTGAAGACGGTGCGCGACGCCGTCGACTACGTGGTCGCCAAGCTCGAAGCCGCGTAAGTCGGGTTCGACCTGTCGGTTCCCGAGCCCGCCCCGACGCCGGCCCCACCGATCGAACGGCCTCCGCCGGCGGCCTCTGCGGCCGACGTGGCCGGGCTCGTTGACCGCCTGGGCCGCCCCTTCCTCGACGCGGGGATCCTCGCCCGTTCACTGGCGCACCGGTCATGGTGCGCCGAGAACGAGGGCGTCCTGTCCAATGAGCGCCTCGAGTTCCTCGGCGACGCCGTCCTCGGTCTGATCGTGACCGACCACCTGTACCTCACCTACCCCGACTTGCCCGAGGGTGAGCTGGCCAAGGTGCGCGCCTCTCTCGTCAACTCCGAGGCGTTGGCCGAGGTCGCAAGCGGCCTCGACCTCGGCTCGTTCCTCCTGCTCGGCAAAGGCGAGGCGGCGTCGGGCGGGCGGGAGAAGCCGTCGATCCTGGCCGATGCGATCGAGGCGGTCATCGGTGCGGTCTACATCGACGGCGGTTGGCCGGCGGCGGCCGACCTGGTCATGGGACTGTTGGCCGACCGCATCGAAGAGGCCGCCGCTGGTCCTGGCGGACAGGACTACAAGACCCGCCTCCAAGAGCTCGCCGCCCGCAGGTTCGAGCAGCTCCCTCGCTACGACGTGTACGACGAAGGGCCTGATCACGCCAAGCGATTCTTCGCCAAGGTCTTCCTGGCCGGCGAGGAACAAGGCGAGGGCGAGGGCCGGTCGAAGAAGCAGGCCGAGCAGGGCGCGGCCCGTGCTGCGTGGCTGCACATGCAACAGCTCGTCGACGACGCCGAGCTCACCATCACCCCGGCCACGCCGGCCACGAACTAGGACCCCTCCATGCCCGAGCTTCCCGAGGTGGAGACCATTCGCCGCGATCTCGATAAGGAGGTCGTCGGCAAGCGCATCAAGACCGTCGAGGTGACGGGGATGCGGTCGATCCGCCGACACACCCAGAAGAAGCAGTTCATCAGCCGGCTCGAGGGCAAGAAGATCCTGGGGGTCGAGCGCAAGGGAAAGTACCTGTTGGTCCGGCTCGAGGGCGGGGACTTCCTGGTGATCCACCTGGGAATGAGCGGCCAGCTCCTGTGGTCGAAGGCCGGCAAGGAGGAGAAGGCCAAGCACACCCACGTCGTGTTCACCTTCTCGACGCCGGGCCAGCTACGCTTCCTCGACCCTCGCACCTTCGGCGAGCTGTTCGTCACGACGGCCGACGATCTCGATGCCGCCGTGCCCGAGCTCGCCCACCTGGGGTTCGACCCCGTCGACCAGGTCATGAGCTGGACGCACTTCGGCGAGCTCCTTCACGCCAGGAAGCGCAAGCTCAAGGATCTGCTGATGGACCAGAAGTTCCTGGCTGGCATCGGCAACCTCTACTCCGACGAGATCCTGTGGGCCGCCGGCCTTCGCTACGACCGATCGTCGGACGATCTCACCTCCCAGGAGATCCGGCGGCTCTCCCGAGCGATGACCGAAGTGCTCCACGACGCCATCAAGCACCGGGGCTCATCGCTGGCCGACGAGCAGTACCGCGACCTCTACGGCGCCGTGGGCGGCTACGCCAGCGAGCACAACGTCTACGACCGGGAGGGTGAGCCGTGCCGGCGCTGCCGTTCCCTCATCGTGCGCATCAAGCTCGGTGGCCGCTCGCACTTCCTGTGCGAGCAGTGCCAGATTTGATTTCGCCCTCACTCGTTCGCTGACGCTCACTCCGTTCGGGCGAGTTGAACTGATCAAGTCGCCAGGACTCGCTCGACGAGCTCGTCGCGCATGCGCTCGTGCTTCTTTCGGAACGGGGTGCCCGGCGCGAGGCCGGCCAGGGTCAGGTGGAGGCACTGGATCAGGAGGGCCGAGCGCCAGAACCAAGGTTCGTCCTCGGCCGCCACGGTCGCCTCGACGGCCGCCCGACCGCCGGGGAGGTCGACGAGGGTGAACCAGAGGAAGGCCTGATCCCACGGTCTCGGATACCAGCCCGCCCACTCCCAGTCGATGAGGACGGCCTGCCCCGTCGTCGTCGATCGCAGGACGTTGCGGGCGGTGATGTCGCCATGGCCGAAGCCGATCGACGGCGGGTCCTGGTCGATCTGACGCCGAAGGGCCGACGCCGCCACCGACGTCAGGGCACCTTCGGCCACGGCGTGGCGCTGTCGTCCGGCCGGATCGAACCGGCGCAGAAAGCGGGCCTGCGGCCGATACCGCCCCACGGCTGACGCCAGTGCGGCCAGATCAACCACGTCGTCCGGTCGGAGCTCGAGGGGGAACTTGGGCCCGAGCGGGTCGCCGTCGATGGCCTCGAAGCGAAGACTGCGCCGACCGTGAGCCGCGGACAGCAGACGGGCGTGGGGGACCGGAGGAGGCTGGCGACCGAGCAGCATCCCCACCCGCCACTCTCGGGTCCACTGCTCGTGGCGGCGCCCGCCGAGGTTTCGAGACATGCGGTCGTAGCGCTTCTCCACGGTGGCGCCGTCGTCGCTCCAGACCACCGTGCAGCCAGTGCCCCGAACCGTCCTCACCGGCGCAGGAACGTAGCTGACCAGCCCGTTCGCCGGCCTCCGCGGCCCCTCTGGCGCTCACCGGTAACCTCGGATCCCAGTGTTCCTGAAGTCGCTCACCCTCAAAGGTTTCAAGTCGTTCGCAGATGCGACGACCCTCGACTTCGAGCCCGGCATCACCGTCGTCGTCGGCCCCAACGGGAGCGGCAAGTCGAACGTGGTCGACGCGGTGGCCTGGGTGCTCGGCGCCCAGGGGGCCCGCACGATGCGCGGCACGAAGATGGAGGACGTCATCTTCGCGGGTACGGCCAACAAGCCGGCGCTCGGTCGGGCCGAAGTGAGCCTCACCATCGACAACGCCGATGGCATCCTCGACATCGGCTTCGCCGAAGTCACCATCACCCGAACCCTCTTCCGGAGCGGCGACAGCGAGTACGCCATCAACGGGGCGCCCTGCCGCTTGCTCGACATCCAGGAACTGCTGAGCGACAGCGGGGTCGGCCGTCAACAACACGTCATCGTCAGTCAGGGCCAGATCGACGCCGTTCTCAACGCCCGTCCGGAGGACCGCCGCAGCGTGATCGAAGAGGCGGCCGGCGTCCTCAAGTTCCGCAAGCGACGGGAGAAGGCGCAGCGTCGGCTCGAGGCGACGGAGGCGAACTTCCTTCGCCTCCAGGACCTGCTCCGCGAGGTGCGGCGCCAGCTTCGCCCGCTCGAGCGCCAGGCCGATGCGGCGCGCCGCCACGGTGCGCTGGTGGAGGAGCTCGGAAGCCTGCGGCTCCATCTCGCCGGCCGAGAGCTGACGACGTTGCGCGGTCGCGCCGAGGCCGGCATCAAGGTGCGAGCCGAGCTGGCCACCACCGAGACGTCGGTCAAGGCGGCACTGGCCCGACTCGACACCGACGTGTCGGCAGCCGAAGCAACGCTAAGTGCGCACGGCGCCAGCGATCTGTCCGAGTCGTTGATGCGATTCGAGTCGATGCGCGAGCGGGCGCGTGGCCTTGCCGCGGTGCTCGCCGAGCGCAAGCGCGGCATCGAGCGTGACCGGGCGTCGTTCGTGGATCAAGCTGTGATCGCCAGCCTCGAAGCCGACTTCGCGAGGTTGCGAGATGAGTTGACCGAGGTCGAACGGGAGGCTGAGGCTCTCGTTCCCCAGGCGGACGAGTTGGCCGGCGCCGAGGCGTCGCTCGCGAGTTCACGATCGGCCTTCGCCGAAGCCTGGGGGGATGGCGTGGCGTCGATGCCGGCCACGGGAGCGGCCGAGGCGCGAGGCGAGCTCGTCGCCCTTCGAGGCAGCGCCGAGCGGGGCGCCGGCGAAGTGCAGCGGCTCGAGTCCCGCCTGGCCGACCTCGAAGTCAAGGCGGCCCGGCTCGGCACCGACGCCGACCGCCTCTCCGACGAGATCGCGGCCGCCGAGGCGGCCACGGGCTCGCTGGCCGATGCGGCTGATGCCGCGGTTGCTCGTCGGGTGACGGCCGAAGGGCGGCAGGCCGAGGTCGAAGAGGAACTCCGGACCGTAGAAGGCGAGTTCCATTCGTGGACGGCGCGCGCGGAAGCCCTCGCCCTGGCGCTGGACGAAGCTCGAGCCAGGGCCGGCGCCGAGCGTCTGGCCGACGTCGACGGCGTCGTCGGCACCCTGCTCGATCTCATCGAGGTCGACGAGGGCTGGTCGCCGGCCTTCGAGGCGGCGGCGGGAGAGGCCATCGCCGCCGTCGTGGTCGACGGCGTGGACGCCGCCCGCCGGGCGCTCGCCCACCTGCAGGCATCCACGGCCGCCGGCGCGGTCCTCGCTCTCGGCGCCACGCATGGAGCCGTTGCCCTGCCCTTCGAGGCCATGGCGTCGGGCGCACCGGTACGAGACCACGTTCGTTCCTCCAACCCCGACGTCGCTGCGCTGCTCGACGTGCTGCTCGCCGATGCGGTGGCCGTCGACGGCTCGTGGGCCGACGCGCTCGACCTGGCGCTGGCCCAACCCGGCCTCGTCGTGGTCACACGCGCCGGCGATCGCTTCGCGTCCAACGGATGGCGCGCCGGCGCCACCGGCAACGGCGCCACCGGCGCCGCCCTCGAGGAGGCCCGGGGCCACGCCGACCGGGCTGCGCTGGCGGCAGCCGCCGCCACCGAGCGCCGCAACCTTTCCCGTGCCGACTCGGCCGCCGCCCGAACCTCGGAGTCGCAAGTCGCCAGGTCGGTCGACGAGAACGATGCCCGCCGGGCGGTTGGTGCCAATGCCCTCGTGCGGGTCGAGGCGGAGTCCCGCGACGCCTCCACCGAAGCGGAGACGTTGCGGAGCCACCTCGCCGAGCTCGGCGAGCGGGTCACGCGCGAGCAGGCCCGGGTGGTCGAGCTCGAGCACCTGCTGCCGACCCTCGAGGCGGAAGAGCACGAGGGTGCAGCGAGGCTCTCGGCGATGCAGGAGGCCAGGGCGCGCCTCGACGAACGGGCGACCGCGGTTGCTGCGCTGCGTACCGATCTGGAGGTGCGGGCCGCCGGGATGGAGGAGCGCCGCACCTTCCTGAGTCGCCGCCTCGCCGAGGTCGACGAACGCCTCCGCCGCAACGTCGACAAGCGTGACGAGGCCGAGCGCGGACGGACGGAGCTGGAGCGACGGGCTACGGCGACCCACCGGCTCTGGAAGCTTGTCGACGAACGGCTGGCCATCGTCGAGGGGGAACTGACCGGTCTCCGGGAGGAGCGCCGGCGTCAGTCGGAGCAGACCCGGGCTGTCACCGAGCGCCTCGACATCCTGCGCCGACAGCGCCAGGCGGCCGAGCGTCAGCTGGGGGAGCTGCGCGAGCGCATGCAACGCAACGAGCTCGAGGAGGCCGAGGTGCGCATCCGCCTCGAGCAGGCGACCGAATCGCTGCGCCAGAGCTTCGATTGCGAGCCGGAGGCGGCCATGAAGGCCGAGTGCCCTGAGCTTCCACCCGCCACGTCGGCGCCGACACGCATGCGCGAACTCGAACGCGAGCTCCGCCTGATGGGCGCCATCAACCCGCTCGCCCTCGAGGAGTTCACCCAACTCCAGGAGCGCCACACCTTCCTCGAAGGTCAGCTCGAGGACGTCAAGAACGCCCGTCGAGATCTGTTCAAGGTGATCAAGGCCATCGACAGCGAGATTGTCGACGTGTTCGCCGCGGCGTACGCCGACGTGGCCGAGAACTTCTCCACCCTCTTCTCGATGCTCTTCCCAGGGGGAAGCGGGCGGCTCAAGCTCACCGAGCCGGACAACCTGCTCGAGACCGGCATCGAGGTCGGGGCGCGACCGTCGGGAAAGAACGTCCGCCAGCTCTCGCTGCTCTCGGGTGGCGAGCGGTCGCTGACGGCGCTCGCCTTCCTCTTCGCCGTGTTCCGCAGCCGGCCGTCGCCCTTCTACCTGATGGACGAGGTCGAGGCGGCGCTCGACGACGTCAATCTGCACCGCTTCCTCGACCTCATCGGCGAGTTTCGTCGGGAGGCGCAACTCGTGATCGTGAGCCACCAGAAGCGGACGATGGAACCCGCCGACTGCCTCTATGGCGTCACGATGCAACCTGGTGGTTCGTCCCGCGTCGTGAGCGAGCGGATCGCCGCCGGATCGCCGGGGTCGGTCGCCCGCTGACGATCGTTCCGACCTTCCTTGAAGGGCCACACGTATGCTTCGAAAGATGCGCATCCGGCGGGTTGTCGTGGTCGTGTCGTTCCTTGTCGTTTCGATCTCCGCCCTGCCTGCAGGAGCGGTGCACTGGTCGCAGTTCGGCGGCGATGCCGGCCGATCAGGGGCCCAACCCGTCGATCAGGGCGGCGTGCCGATCGAGTTGCTCTACACCGTCACCGGACCAGCCGATCGCGACGTCCGCAC
Source organism: Acidimicrobiales bacterium (assembly GCA_046597375.1). Taxonomy (GTDB): domain Bacteria; phylum Actinomycetota; class Acidimicrobiia; order Acidimicrobiales; family CADCTF01; genus DATLED01. The sequence continues at coordinate 24,767 of JBKJKM010000150.1, forward strand.
CTCGGTCATCACGACGGCCGGGCCGCCGGCGGCCCAGCGGCTGGCCTACGGCACCGAGGATGGTTTCCTCCTGCAGCGGCTGCTCGTCACCGGCGCACCGATCGGTCCGGCCGGCGGCATCGACCTCGGCGCCGACCCGTTTCCGTTCGGAAGCGCAGGCAGCGTCAGCTTCGTCGAGTCATCGTCCGCTGCTGCGCTCGGCCAGATCTATGCCGTCCACAACGAGCTCTATACGGGCGACATCATCGGCCTCGAGCTCGCCCAGATCGACGAAATCACCGGCGCACGGGCTCGCGACGACATCGCGCTTTCCGGCACCATCGGGTACCGGATCCAGAGCTCGCCTCTTCTGACGCCGGCCGACGCCGCCGGCAACCGCACGCTGTTCTTCGTCGCCGAGGAGCGCGCCGGTACCAACCAGGTGCTGTTCAAGATGAGCATCGGCAACGCCGGCGCCGTGGGCTCGACGATCGGCGAGCCGGTCGCGACGGCCGACGTCAACGCCAACGCCACGGCCAGTCCCACGCTCGTCTTTCTCAACAACGGCGCGGGGAGCCCGACGGCCTACGTGGCTGTGGCCACGCTTGACGGCGTGCGCACGTTTTCCGTCGCCGACCTCGCGCCTGGCCCGCTCTCAACCGACGTCGGCGAACCGGTCCGCACCCCGTCGGTCCCGGTGACGGCGTCGGGCAACCCGCCAGGCACCGCTGGTTCAGGCCTCGCCACGGCGCCGGCGTTCTTCGCCGCCAGCGGCGGGTCGTCGACGACGACCGTGCATCGGTTCACGCAGACCGGCAACGACCAGGTGCTGCGCCGCACCTCCAGCATCGCCGTCGCCGGAGAGGCGGCGCCGGCGCTGGCCGTCTCGGCCGACGGTCAGCGACTGGCGGTGACGACGTCGAACAACCTGTACGGCTTTCGCACCACCGACCTCGCCTTGGTGGCGAAGTTCAGCGTGACCGACGACCTCGCCGCCGCCTCCACCGGCTTCTCGCGCACCACGGCGGTGACGACCGGCGCGGTGGTGTTCGTCGTCACGGACGGAGGCCGGCAACTCGCGCTCGAGAGCGACTCCCTCCAGCCCGTCGATGCCGATCTCTTCGTCCCCGCCAAAGCCGCCGCCGGCTCGCGCGCCTCCTTCGGGCAGCCATCGATCAGCCGCCGCATCCTGCAGGTGACGACCGACCGGGGCCTCTTCGTCTACGGGCTGCGCCGGTCTGCTCCGCCGACCGGCTACTGGCTGGCGGGGAGCGACGGCGGCATCTTCACCTATGGCGACGCCGGCTTCTTCGGGTCGACCGGCGATCTGCGACTGAACCGACCGATCGCCACCATGGCGTCGACTCCCGCCGAGGAGGGGTACTGGTTGGCGGCCAGCGACGGCGGCATCTTCACCTTTGGCGACGCCGGCTTCTTCGGCTCCGCCGGCAACCTCGTGCTGAACTCGCCGGTGGTTGGGATGGTGCCGACCCGCTCCGGGCTCGGGTACTGGTTGGTGGCGGCCGACGGCGGCGTGTTCACCTTCGGCGACGCCACCTTCCTCGGCTCTACGGGAGACATTCCTTTGAACCAGCTGATCGTCGGCATGGCCGCCACCGCCACGGGGGACGGCTATTACCTGGTGGCCTCGGACGGCGGCATCTTCACCTTTGGCGACGCCGTGTTCCTCGGCTCGACGGGCGACGTGCGGCTGAACAAGCCGATCGTGGGCATGGCTGCGGTTCCGGCGGGCAACGGTTACTGGCTGGTGGCCTCGGACGGCGGGGTGTTCGCCTTCGGGGGGCGGGCCGGTTTCTTCGGTTCGACGGGCGACCTCGTGCTCAACTCGCCGATCGTTGCGATGGCCCCGAGCGCCACCGGGCAGGGCTACCTGTTCACCGCCGCCGATGGCGGCATCTTCGTCTTTGGTGATGCCCCGTTCCTCGGGTCGGCCGCCGAGTTGGGTCGCCTCAACCAGCCCGTCGTGACCCTCGCGGCCAAGCCGTAGGGACGCGCGCCGGCTCTAGAGTCCGGGGCGCATGGAGCCGATCCTTCTCGTTCTCATCATCGCCGTCGTCGCCCTCGCCGGGGGTGCCTTCGTCGTCTCGGCCCGCCGCCAGCGGGGCGTCGAGCTCGAGCCCCCGCCTCGCGACCGCACCCGGCCGGTCACGCCACGGCCGACGGCGATCCCGACGCGCGACGTTCCGCCCGACGAGACCATCGTCGTCGACGACGACCTTCGCCGGCAGGTCGACGAGGCCCTGGCCGAGCCGGAACTCCTTCCCGAACTCGAACCCGAACTCGAACTCGAACCGAAGCCGGAGCCGGAGGTCGTTGCCCCGGTCAAGCCCCGGTTCCGCGATCGGCTGGGCAAGGCCCGCTCACTGCTGTCGGGGTACTTCGGCAGCGTCTTGTCCCGGTCGGCCATCGACAACGACACGTGGGACGAGCTGGAAGAAGCTCTGATCCGCGCCGACGTCGGCGCCGGGCTGACGGCCGAGCTGCTCGACGACCTGCGGACGCGGGTCAAGGCCGACCGCATCACCACGTCGGCCGAGTTGCTCGATGCCCTCAAGGTCGACCTCAAGGGCGTCCTGGAGGAGGGCGACCGCACCCTGCGGATGGAGACCGGTGGTCCGAACGTCTGGCTCTTCGTCGGGGTCAACGGCGTGGGGAAGACGACGACGATCGGCAAGTTGGGCAAGCGGCAGAAGGACGCCGGCCACACCGTCGTGATGGCGGCCGGCGACACCTTCCGCGCCGCCGCCGCCGAACAGCTCGAGCTCTGGGCCCAGCGAGCGGGCGCCGACCTGGTGCGAGGGACGGAGGGCGCCGACCCGGGCTCGGTCATCTTCGATGCCGTCGAGCGGGCGGCGGCACGGGGGAGCGACCTCGTGTTGGCCGACACCGCCGGCCGCCTGCACACCAAGGTCAACCTGATGGAGGAGCTGAAGAAGGTCCGACGGATCGCCGAGCGTCCGCCGGCGAAGCTCTCCGAGGTGCTGCTCGTCATCGACGCCACGACCGGCCAGAACGGCCTCGTCCAAGCCAAGCAGTTCACCGACGCGGTGGGTGTGACCGGCATCGTGTTGACCAAGCTCGATGGCACGGCCAAAGGTGGAATCGCCTTGGCCATCCGTCGCGAGCTCGGCATCCCCATCAAGCTTGTCGGCCTGGGCGAGACGGCCGACGACCTCATCGACTTCGATCCCGACGAATTCGTCGACGCGCTTTTCGACTGAGCGCAAGCTGGTTTCGACTGAGCGCAAGTCCCACCCGGGAACCAGCGGGTGGCGTACCGTCGTCTCACGGACATGCGAACGATGCGACGGTTGGCGAGGACGGTGGCGGTCACGGTGCTGGTGATGGCCGGGCTCGGGGCCTGCGGGAACGGCGACGACGCCGGCTCCGGCGGCCAGGACGCCGGTGGTCGCGTACGCCTTCCGATCGGAGCCGGCGGTGGGTCGGCGTCGGCTGTGATGTCAGCCGGGGTGGAGTCCGATGCGGCCGGCGACGCCAAGGCGATGCTCGCCCCGGCTCGCGCCGTCGAGTACCGCCTGGCTGACGGGGCGAAGGCGCCGGCGACGAAGGCGCCCGCCTACCGGGTCGTGCGGGATGGGGACGTCGACAAAGCCGATGTCGCCAAGGCCCTCGGGGTCGACGAGGACGGCGTGGGCGAGTTGGTGGCCGGACTCGGGTTCTTCTACAGCAACCCCAACCAATCGGTGAGCTCGGGCGTCGCCGTGGCGTGCGCCCCCGATGGCGCCGACTGCCCGCAGCCTGAGCGCCCGGCTCCTCCGCCCGGCGTGCCCTCGGCGACCGAGGCCGAGCGCCGCCTCCGAGAGATCCTCGATGCCCTCGATGTCGACACCTCCGACGGCAGGTTCGAGTCCGACGACGACGGCGAGGTCTTCGTGACCCGCATGGCCAGGTTTCTTCCGACGGTGGACGGTCTCGAGGTGCAGGGCCTCGAGAGCGCAGTGGCCTTTGGCGCGAACGGGCGGGTCGAGTTCGCCAACGGCTTCCTCGGGCGCTTCGAGAAGGTTGGCGACTACCCGCTGATCGGACTGGCCGAGGCCGTCGACCGCTTCGAGCAGGGCTTCGGGGGCGGCGTGCAGACCATGACGGCCGAGGACGCGATCGGCGACCCGGCTGTCACGAGCGGTGGTGTACCCGTCGACGGCGGCGGCGTGGACGGCTCGTCCAGCGGCGCCGGCCAGACCGAACCGGAGTCGCCGGGATGTGCGCCCGATGAGAAGTGCGCAGTCCCGCCCTCGCCGCCCGATGACGAGCCGACGGTGACCATCGAGCCCCAGCCGACGACCCCGACGGTGCCGCTCGAGCCGGAGATCGTCGAGATCACCGGCGCCGAGATGGCCCTCGAAGTCGTGTTCCCGATGTGCGAGGACGGCGACATCTACGTCGTCCCGTCGTACCGTTTGCTTCCCCAGGATGTCGTCGGCGCCACCGTCCTGGCGGTCGACGAAGGGTCACTGGTCGTTCCCGATCCCGAGGCGCCGGCGGAGCCGTGTCCCGGGCAGTCCGAGCCCGACGTCCCCGTCGGCAAGCCCGAGCCCGCACCCATGCCGCCCGACGCCGGCCAAGAGCCCGCCAGGCCCTGACCCTCGCTCGGTCTGGGCAGCGCCAGAGCGCGATCGCGCTCTGCTGCTGCCCAATCAGGCCCGGCCGTCGGGTCCGGTAGCCTGACCGACTCCGATGTTCGACTCCCTGAGCGACCGCTTCGACGGCATCTTCACGCGCCTGCGGGGCAAGGGGCGCCTGAGTGAGGCCGACGTCGACGAGGTGCTGCGGGAGATCCGTCTGGCCCTTCTCGAAGCCGACGTCAACTTCAAGGTCGTCCGCAACCTCATCGAGCGGATCCGAGTCGCCACAGTGGGCGCCGACCTCTCCAAGAGCCTGACGCCGGGCCAACAGGTCGTCAAGATCGTGCACCAGGAGCTCATCGAGACCCTCGGCGGCGAGCAGCTCAAGATCACGTACGCCTCCAGGCCCCCGACCGTCGTGCTGCTCGCCGGCCTACAGGGCTCGGGGAAGACGACGAGCGCCGCCAAGTTGGCGCGCTGGTTCAAGCAGCAGGGTCGAAACCCGATGGTCGTGGGGGCCGACCTCCAACGCCCGGCCGCCGTCGAGCAGTTGCGGGTGCTGGCCGGACAGGCCGGCGTGCCCATGTTCAGCGAGGCCAGTGACCCCGTCACGGTCGCCCGCAAGGGGCTCGAGGAGGCGCAGAGGACGGGGCGCGACGTCCTGATCGTCGACACCGCCGGCCGCCTCACCATCGACGAGGAGCTGATGGAGGAGGTCCGTCAGATCTCCCGGGCGGTGAGCCCGGACTACACCTTCCTCGTCATCGACGCCATGATCGGCCAGGCTGCCGTCGACACGGCCGAGGCGTTCCACCAGACCCTCGCCCTCGACGGCGTGATCCTGTCGAAGCTCGACGGCGACGCCCGAGGTGGCGCCGCGCTGAGCGTCAAGGAGGTTGTCGGCCGACCCATCGCCTTCGCCTCCGTCGGAGAGAAGCTCACCGATTTCGAGGCCTTCCACCCGGACCGTATGGCCAGCCGCATCCTCGGCATGGGCGACGTGCTCACCCTCATCGAGAAGGCCGAGCAGGAGTACGACCAAGACGTCGCCCAGCGCGCCGCCACGGCACTCCAGGAAGGCCGCTTCACCCTCGAGGACTTCCTCGAGCAGATGCAACAGATCAAGAAGATGGGGCCACTCCAGGGGATCATCGGTATGCTTCCCGGGATCCCGAAGGAGCTCAAGAACGCCGATATCGACGATCGTGAGCTCGGTCGGGTCGAAGCCATCATCCGGTCGATGACACCGGCGGAGCGGCGGGATCCCGACAGCATCAACGGGTCTCGCCGCCTGCGCATCGCCAACGGCAGCGGGTCGACCACGTCTGAGGTCAACCTGTTGCTCAAGCAGTTCAAGGAAGCCCAGAAGATGATGAATTCGATGGGCTTCGGCAAGGTCATGGCCAGGAAGAAGGCCAAGAAGGGCAAGAAGGGCGGCCGTACGACGCCCAAGGGCAACCGCCCGTAACCGAGAGAGAAGAAGTTCTGTGGCTGTGAAGCTCCGCCTGATGCGCATGGGCAAGACCAAGCAACCGACCTACCGACTGGTCGCCGCCGATGCGCGCTCGCCCCGTGACGGGCGCTTCATCGAGATCGTGGGCACCTACCAGCCCCGGCATGAGCCGTCGACGATCCAGATCGACAACGACAAGTGCGTCAAGTGGCTCCAGCAGGGCGCGCAGCCGACCGAGCGCGTGGCCAAGCTGTTGAAGCTGTCAGGTGCGTGGGAGCAATTCGAGGCGTCGAAGCCGGCCAAGACGGTCAAGCCGGCCAAGGCGTGAGCGACTCGGACGAAGACGTCTTCGCCACCGAGATCGAGGAGGAGGAGGATGTCTTCTCCGACGAGGCAACGGGTGGCGCCGAAGCCGGTGCCGCCGGCGCCGTTCTCGACTTCGTGGTGCGTTCGATCGTCGACGAGCCCGATGCCGTACGCATCGAGCCCGAACAGGACCGACGCGGTGTGACGCTTCGGGTGCACGTCGCTCCCGACGACATGGGCAAGGTCATCGGCCGCCGCGGTCGCGTCGCCCAAGCCATCCGCACCCTCGTTCGTGCGACCGCCGCCAAGGAAGGCACCGAGGTCAACGTCGACATCGTTGATTGAAGTCGGGCGGATCGCCAAGGCGCATGGGATCAAGGGTGAGGTGCTCGTCTCGTTGACGGGCGACCGGCAGGAGCGGGTGGCGCCCGGGGCGGTGCTCACGCTGTCGGACGAGCGGACGCTGACCGTGCGCTCGGCCACCTCCCATCAAGGCAAGTGGGTCGTCACGCCTTCGAGGGTGACGATCC
>JBKJKM010000212.1:0-21249 GCA_046597375.1 Acidimicrobiales bacterium
GGTCGCCTCCCTCGGCGACGTTGCGCTGGCGGCGCGCTCGACCGCCGCCGCCGATCACGCCTATCCCCTCGAGCGCGCCACGTTGCGAGCCTCGCACCAGATGAGCGAACCGGAGGAAGGACTGCTGGCCGACCTGTCGCTCACCGGCTCGACGGCATGGACGCGCCTCTACGGCACGTTCACCAGCCAACTCGTCGTGCAAGTCGCCGGGCACGAGCCGATGCCCATGAGCCGAGCGCGAGGCCTGGCCTACGACGCCGACCCGGCGACCCGCCGGGCCGCTCTTGAGGCCGAGTTGGCCACGTGGTCGGACAACGACGTGGCCATCATCGCCGCCCTCAATGCGGTCAAGGGCGAGGCGGCCACGATCAACCGCCGGCGGGGCTGGGCCGACGACCTCGAGCCCGCCCTCGTGGCCAACGGCGTCGATCGTCCGACCCTCGACGCCATGCAGGAAGCCGTCGTCGCCTCCCTCCCCGACTTCCGTCGTTACCTCCGGGCCAAGGCGAGGCTCCTGGGCCATAGCGCCGACGTCGGACTTCCGTTCTCCGACCTGTTCGCTCCGCTCGGCGACGGCGAGGCCCGCCGGTGGGAGGAGGCGACCGACGCCGTCACCTCCACCTTCGCCACCTACTCGCCGTCGCTCGAGCGCCTCGCCCGTCGGGCCGTCGACGAGAAGTGGATCGATGCCGAGCCTCGTGACGGCAAGCGCGACGGTGCCTTCTGCATGGGCGTCGCCGACGATCGCAGCGCCGTGCTCCTCAACTTCGACGGCTCGTTCCGCAGCGTGCAGACGCTGGCTCATGAGTTGGGGCACGCCTACCACAACGTCACGCTGGCCCAACGGACGCCAATGCAGCGCCAACTTCCCATGGCCCTCGCCGAGACGGCCAGCATCTTCTGCGAGACGATCATGGTGCAGCACGGTCTCGCCACCGCGGCCCCGGCTGAGCGCCTGGCGTTGATCGAGGGCGACCTGCAGTCGGCTTGCCAGGTCGTGGTCGACATCCACTCGCGCTTTTTGTTCGAGCAGTCGTTCTGCGAGCTTCGTCGCAAGAAGACGGTGTCGTCGACCGAGGCCTGCCAGCTGATGGCCGACGCCCAGGCCGCAACGTACGGCGATGGCCTCTCGACCGGCCATCCCTACATGTGGGCGGCCAAGCCGCACTACTACTCGAGCGCCTTTTACAACTGGCCGTACACGTTCGGTCTCCTCTTCGGTCTCGGCCTGTACGCCCGCTACACCGAGGCGCCGGAGGACTTCCGAGGTGGCTACGACGACCTGTTGTCGTCGTGCGGACTGGCCTCGGCCGCCGATCTGGCCGGCCGTTTCGGCATCGACGTGCACGACGGTGCCTTCTGGGCTTCGTCACTGCGGGTCCTGCAGAACCGGATCGACGAGTTCGTAGCGCTGGCTGACGGTTAGACTCTCGAAGGAATGACCGATCTCCTCGAGCCGCCCGTCGCACGGCCGAGCTGGAGGAGGACCACCTTCGCCGCCCTCGAGGACGACCAATACCGACGCCTCTGGATCGGTGGCCTGATCTCGTTCCTCGCCGTGCAGATGGAGTTCATCAGCCGCGGCTGGCTCGCCTTCCGACTCACCGGATCGAACGCCGGCCTCGGCGCCGTCTACCTCGGCTTCGGCGTGCCCATGCTCCTGCTCACGCCGTGGGGTGGCGTGGCCGCCGACCGGCTCCCGAAGCGAGCCGTGCTCATGGGTTGCCAGGCCACCCTCGCCCTGAGCTCGGCGACGGTCGCCTTCGCCGAGATCTTCGGATTTCTCACCTATCCGCTGTTGATCGGCACGGCCGTCCTCCAGGGCGCCGGCTTCTCGTTCCTCGGCCCGGCCCGCATGGCCTTCACCGGCGAGCTCGTCGGCCGCGAGCGACTGGGCAACGCCGTGGTGCTGCAACAGATGTCGATGAACGGCACGCGGGTGTTCGGCCCATCGGTCGCCGGACTGCTCATCGGCATCCCCGCCTTCGGTGTCGGTGGCGTCTATCTCATGACCACGGGCCTGATGCTGACGACACTGTGGAACACGAGTCGCCTCCCCCATGGCCGCCCACCGGCCGACCGCGAGGTTCGCTCACCGCTCTCGGAGATGGCCGACGGCGTGCGCTACGTGCGCCAGCGCCGGCCGATTCTGATCCTCGTGTTGACGTCACTGTTCGTCGTGATGTTCGCCTTCCCCTACGTCGCCTTCCTCCCGACCATTGCCGACCTCTTCGGCGTCGGCTCCGGCGGCTACGGGATGATGTCGGGCGTGTCGGCGGTGGGCGCGCTGGCGGCCTCGCTGTTCATCGCCGGGCGGGCCGGTCGGCCGGGCGCGTTGCGCATCCAGCTCATCGCCGGCCTGTGCTTCGGTGGCGGTGTAGCCCTGCTCGGCTTCGCCCCCTCCTTCGCCATCGGCCTCGTCGTGATCCTCGGCATCGGGGCGGCGTCGTCGGCGTTCCAGTCGCTCAACAACTCCCTCGTCCTCGACCAGACCGATCTGGCCTTCCACGGGCGCGTGCAGTCCTTGATGATGCTGAGCTTCAGCGGCTTCGGGATGGCCGCCCTCCCGCTCGGTGCCATCGCCGACCGGGTCGGAATTCGCCCGACGATGCTCGGCATGGGTGGCATCGCCGTCTCCGCCGTGGCGGTGTCGATCGTGTTCCGGCTGCTCGGGCGCGACGGCGGGCCGTCAGCCGAAGAGGAAAACCTCGATCAGCGGTTGGCGGCGGCGTAGGCCTGGCGCACGTCGGCGGCGATCCGGCCCTTCTCGCCGACCTTGAAGCCGTTCGCCTTCGCCCACTCGCGGATGGCGCCGACGTTCTCGCCGTTTCCGCCGACGTTGGCGGAGCGACCGGAGTTGCTGCCCGACCGAGACGAACGACCGGTGGCCCGGCGGGCACTCGCCGTCCATTTCTCGAACTCGGCACTCAGCTCGGCGTTGTGGGTCGGGCAGAGATCGAGCTCCCACTGCTCACGTCCCCAGCCGAGGGTGACCCCCGTCGGGTCACCGGTCGTTTGCCCGCACACGTCGCACGTGACGGTCTCGATGATCTGTCGTTGCCGAGCCACAGCGAGACTCTACGACGGGGACCGGTGGTATGGCCCGTTCGCCGACCACGAATGAGCGGATCGGGCCATTGCCAGCAGGGCTGGGGAGTCGCATACCGGAGGAATGGCGATCCTGCGCCCATCCCGGCCGTGGCGAAAGGCACCGAGGACGATCTTCGTGCTCGGCGGCGGCGGCAACCTGGGCGCCCTCCAGGTCGGCATGCTCCAGGCCGCCATCGATCGCGGCATCATCCCTGACGAGATCGTGGGCTGCTCGGCTGGGGCCATGAACGCCGCGATGGTCGCCGCCGACCCGACTCCCGAGGGCGTGGCGCGTCTGCGCCAACTGTGGATCACCGGCCACGGCGACATCGTCGCCCCCATCGGCAAGTTCGACGGCGTGCGACTCCTCACCCATCGGGGCGCCTCGTTGCAGAGCAACGCCAACCTCCGGCGGCTGCTCGAGCACAACCTGCCGCACCGGCGATTCGAAGACTTCCCGGTCCCCTTCCACGTCGTCGCCACGTCGCTCACCCACAACGCCGAGCGCTGGTTCTCGACCGGCGACGTCATCGAACCGATCCTCGCGTCGACCGCCCTGCCCGCCATCTTCCCGCCGGTCGTCATTGCGGGCGACGTGCTCGTCGACGGCGGGGTGATCAACAACGTCCCGCTCACCAAGGCCTATGAGCTCCGTCCCAATCGCGTGTACGTGTTCCACGTCGGGAACTTCAACCGGCCCCGCCCGGCCCCGAAACGTCCGATGGACGTGCTTCTCCACGCCTTTTCCATCAGCCGCTCGTTCCGCTTCGACTCCGAGGCCCGCCTTCCGGCGCCGGACGGGGTCGAGGTCGTGATCCTCCCGAGCATCAACCCGGGCAAACTCCGCTACAACGACTTCGGTCGATCGGCCGAGCTCATCGAACGAGCCCGCGCCGCCACCGCCACATATCTCGACACCAGCGCGGTGGCGGCCGGTCAAGAGCCGCGATAGCCGGCGGTCCCTGCCGGTATCCTCGGTGGATGCTCGACCCCAGGCACCGCATCAGCATCGAGTTCTGCGTTCCCTGAAACTACGTTCCTCGAGCCGTCGGTCTGACGGACGAACTACTGCAAGGGTGGGCGCCGATCATCGAGACGCTCGAGCTGATCCCGTCGTCGAAGGGCCGCTTCGAAGTCGTCGTCGACGGCGAGCTCATCTTCTCCAAAGTGGCGCTCGGCCGCCACGCCGAAACGGGTGAGATCGCATCGCTGTTCGAAGCCAAGGCTGGACCGAAGATCGAGCGGGACTGACGCTGGTCTATGTCGCGGCGTACGCCTTCGACGACGCCTTCATCCACCGAAGCTGCATACGCATGGAGGCCACGACGCCTTCATCGTCCGACGCCTGCGTGTCGAACCAGACGTACTCCGTCTTCGGGCTGTGACCAACGGCAACGATCTCGCCCGTCACCCGATAGGGCTGATCGAGGAACACTGGTCCGCGGTGGTGACGGATCTCGATGGCGCCGAAGAGGCCGACCGCACCGCCGCCGTGACGTCCGAACGAGGCCGTCGCCTTCTGCCAAAGCAACTGGACGACGGCCGACGGGCTGACGATGGCGCCGCCCCACGGCGACGGGCCGGCGTACCAGTCGAGCGGCTCGGTGATGCGCTCCGAGAGCTCGGCCCACCACGAGCTGGCGCTGTCGATGACCGCGTCGTGCTCGTCGATCGGCGTCCCGGTCGGCAACCCGGAAAACATTCGCAGTTCCGACGGATCGGCGGCCGGTCGTAGGTCGATCTCGTCGAGGTGGGCGGATGGTTGCGAGGCTCCGACTCCGGCCGTCCCCTCGGCCACCAACAGGCCGTCCTCTCGCTCGACTCGCACCGGCACCTGGGCGTTGCCGCCTGCGTCCGGCGTCGAACGCGAACCGAGGATCACCTGCACCGCCTCGCCGCCGACCGTTGCGTTGCGGAATTGCAGCGACAGCGAACCGGTTTCGAACCACTGCGATCCGAACGCCTCCACCAGCATCGGCGGGAATTGGTCCATGTGGATCGACCCGGCCACCGTCCCGCCCCGGAACCCGAGTTTCTGGGCCGTGGCGTCATCGTGGATGCTGCCCTTGGCACCGGCCGACCCGTTCACGGGTCGTCGGAACGGCCCACGAACCTCGCCCTCGTTTCCAACTTGGGTCATGCGCGCAACGTACTCCTCCGGCGTCTACGACGAGGTCGACACGGCGCGGACGTAGATCGCCTCGAACATACGGGCCAGGGTGTCGCACACCTCGGTGACGGCGGGTTCATTGAGAGGATCGCTCCCCCGCGTGCGCCAGCGGGCGATCCCGGCCAACGCGGCGTCGCGCCGCTCGTCCGCGCCGCCGGTCGTCGGCAGGCCGAGGCGGACCTCCTCGGTCGCGCCCGGCGCCATGATCCGCTCAAGCTCTGCGACCTCGGCGGCGGCGAGAGTAACCGAGCCCGACAGCACGAGGTGCGCCGTCCGTAGCTCGGCGAAGTCGCCGATCGACGCCTCGACCCGCTCGATCTCGGCGTCGAGCGCTCTCGCCGTTCCGGCGTCCTCGCCTGACAGCGACCTGGCCAGATCCCGCAGAGCGGCGATGGCCGAGCGCGCCTTCAGCGTTTGGGCCCGTGGCAAGAAGTGCTCGTCGATCAACCTCCGCAGCGCCTCGAGCCCCGACGCCGCCAGCAACATCCGCGACTGCTCGGACGCGCTCGTGGCGCGACCTGCTCGGAGCTCGCCCAGCAAGAGCCGCAACCCGAACAGGCCGAGCCGGTCGAGCAGCGCTCTGCGGAGCTCGACGGTGAGGCCGCTGCTGCCAGGTTCGCAGAAGCCGTCGACCGAGAGGAGCATGACTTCGAGCACGTCCTCGGGGCTCGAGGCGAGCGCCCGTAACGCTGCCGACTCGTCCTCTCGGTACGTGAGGCCCGTCTCTGCGAGGAGCCCGGCCATCGGTGTCACGTGGGTGCACAGTGCCTTGACGACGGGGTCGGCCTGGTAGCGAGCGGCGATCCGCGCGGCCGACGTCATGGCGTCGAGGCGACAGGCACCGATCTCGTCGGCTCGGGCGAGTACGGCGACCGCATTCACCGGGGACGACGCCGACACCGACCGGTCGAGGAAGGCGCCCAAGAACTCGGCGTCGGCACGGTGGAGATGGCGCATGAGGTAGATGACGGCGTCGGCGTCGCTCGGACGATCCACGCCCATAGCCAGGAACTCGCGGGTGCGCAGCGAGTTCCGATCATCGAGCGACGCCAGACCTGGCGTATCGATGAGGGTGACGTGGCGGAGATTGCCGGAGGGCCACGTGACCTCGATGCGCTCGACGGAATCGGGATTCCGGTCGCCGAGCTCGATCTGTAACGCGCCGTCCACCCGGCGGAACACCAATGGTGCGCGTGACCCGTCGACCAGGACCGCCTCGACCTCGTAGCTCGGCCCGTCTTGGAACCAGGTCACGATCTTGGTGCACTCTCCGGCATCAGTGGCGGCCAGCCGCTCGCCTACCAGCGCGTTCAACAACGTCGACTTGCCCGCCTTCACCCGGCCGGCCAGGGCGATCCGGAGGGGCCCTACAGCTCGAGCTCGTATCGCGGCGACGTCTGCGGCGCGGCTTGTTCCTTGCAAAAGCGCGGCGGCGTGGTCGCAGAGTCCGAGGGTCACCTCGAGCGCCGTGGTCACGGCGTCGACCCCATGACTGTCAACCCCGCCGACCCAAGGGTGGACAGGAGGGCTTCGACCTCGACCGCCCGCTGCTCGGCGTCCACCGTCCCTCGCTTGGCCGCTTCTGCGGCCTGCCGGGCGGCGTCGGTGTACGTGCGCTGCAACTCGGCGACGCGCTCGGTGAACTCGTCGCGGATGCCCCGCTGCACATTGCGAAGCGTTTCGCTCATGGCGTTGCCGATCTCGAACTGCACGTCGTCGACGAATTGGCGGACGCTCACCCGTGCCTGCTGACGGCGCTGGGCGATCTTGCGCTTGTGGGCATCGAGAAGCTGCATCCCACCAAAGGCCACACCGAGGCCGATGGTCACAGGGTTGCTCATGAGGATGGCGCCGACGCCCAAAGGAAGGAACTGCGACATCATCCCGAACATCAAGATTCCGCCCTGGGCGCCGCGCAGCCCGGTCAGGGCGTTACTGAACGCCTGACCGCCCTTCGATGTCTTTACGTCGATGCGCCGCTCGGACCACAGAGTGCGCACGTCGATGGGCACGCCCCCCGCGGCGATCGTCGTCAGTTCGCCGGCCTCCTCGGCGAGCAGCTCGACCACTTCCTCCCGGGTGGCCTGCGCAGCCGCGCCGATTCCCTGGAAGGCCGCAGTCACGGCCTCGGCCACCTCCGTCTGGAGGTGCCGCGCCAGCTCCTCCCACTCCTTCGGGGTCTTCATTTCCTCGATCTGCGCCTCGAGGTCGCGCGTGGTCTGGCGTAGCGCGCCACGGAAGCGGAAGGTGACGTCGTTAGACAGATCGGTAAGACGATCGCCGACGAGGATGCTCCACCGAGATCCGGGGCCCCGCAAGTGTTCGAGCTTGGCGGCTGCAGCGGTGGCGTGCGCCGCCGTGTCCGCACCGCGGTCGCTGCTCCTGAGCACATCGAGCTCCGCTCGCAACGGGGTCTCGAGTTGGGCAACGGCGGCTTTCGCCTCGTCAGCGGCGCGGGCGGCGGCCAGCGACTTGGCGGGCGTGAGAACTCGAGCCTCGAGGGCGCCGAAGAGCGCGGGGAAGCCACTCTGGTCGTTGAGTCCGCTGTCGCGTCGCGCCACCGCCACGGATCGCAAGAGGGACGAGACCGGCGTCGGTTCCAGCGGCATGACGGCGAGATGGGCGCTGTCGATCTCGGCGATGCGGCGCCACGCGCCGTGCAAGTCGATCTTTGTCAGCGCGAACAAGATGTTCGGGCACAGCTCTCCGGCGCGCTGGAGGAACTCGACCTCCGGAGCCGAAAGCTCGGCTGAGGCATCGCTGACGAAGACGAGGGCGTCGGCGAACGGCAGGAAGGACAGTGTCGCGGCGGCGTGTCCGGCGCCGAGGCTGCCCATCCCTGGCGTGTCGACGATGGCGATTCCCTTCGCCAGCATGGCGTTCGGAAGGAAGACGTCCACCCGTTCGACGCCCTTGGCGTTGCCGGGGTTGCCGGACTCGGAGACCCAGTCGCCGAGGTGCTCCACGTCGGATGCCTCGACAACCGCATCGTCGCCGGCACGCCGCCGCACGTCGACGCGCCGTTCGGGTCCGTAGCGCACCAGGGTCAACGCCGCGGTCGCCAGGTCATCATCGACCGGACAGATCTCCTCGGTGAGCAGCGCGTTGACGAGCGAACTCTTTCCCTGCTTGAACTCACCGACGACACAGATGATCGTCGTCGGACGGGTGACCCGGGCGACAGCGACGCGAAGGCGGGCGGCAATATCCTCCCGGCCGAGCGACGCCGCCACCTGGGCGATTTGGAGAACCTCGTCACCGAGCTGGCGGTGCGGATCCGCAACCGGGACCTCGACGGTAGTCATCGCTCGATCGCGGACGTCACCTCAGCATGGTGGCATGGAAGGCGCGCTACCGTCTCGACACACGACAAGGCGGACACCGTGGGCTATTCGTTGGGCATCGACCTCGGCACGACCTACTCGGCCGCCGCCATCAGCCGCAACGGCGGCGCGGTCGAGGTGTGCACCCTCGGCACGACGTCGCAGTCGATTCCTTCCGTGGTCGTGCTGCGGGAGGGCGGCGAGATCCTCACCGGCGAAGCGGCCGAGCGGCGAGCGGCCGGCGACCCGACCCGGACGGCGCGGGAGTTCAAACGTCGGCTGGGCGATCCCGTTCCGATCATCATCGGCACCACGCCCTACGGCGCCGAGGCATTGATGGCCCTCCTCCTGCGCGACATCGTGGCCCAGGTCAGCGAACGTGAGGGCACACCGCCCGACGTTGTCGTGCTCACGCACCCTGCCAACTACAGCGACTACAAGAAGGGGCTCCTCGAGGAGGCGGCCCGCCTCGCAGGACTCGATCTCGCACGCGTGCGATTCGTCAGCGAGCCGCAGGCGGCGGCAGTGGCCTACGCCGGCCAGCGTCGCGTTGAAGTGGGCGACGTCGTCGCCGTCTACGACTTCGGCGGCGGCACCTTCGACGCCGCCGTCGTCCGCGCCGAAGACGACGGTGCCTTCACCCTCCTCGGTAGTCCCGAAGGGATGGATCGCCTCGGCGGCATCGATGTCGACCAGGCCGTCCTGGCCCACGTCGACGCGTCGCTCGACGGCATGGTCACGACCGCCGACACGTCCGACCCGGCGACCCGTAGCGCCGTCGTGCGGCTCCGCGAGGAAGTGCGCCGGGCGAAGGAGGCGCTGTCGAACGACACCGACGCCACCATCGCCGTCGCCCTTCCCGGCGTACAGACCGAAGTGCGCCTCACCCGCGATGAGCTCGAGGGCATGATCCGGCCGCGCCTCGCCGAAACCGTTGAAGCGCTGCGCCGGGCGGTGGCATCGGCCGGCGTCTCCATGGACGGCGTCTCGCGGGTCCTGCTCGTCGGCGGTTCGTCCCGGATCCCGCTCGTCGGACTGCTCGTGCGGGAGATGACCGGTCGGCCCGTCGCCGTCGACGCCCACCCGAAGTTGGCGATCGCCACCGGTGCCGCCATCGTCGGCGCCAGCGAAGCCGCGGACACCGCGGTCGTCACGGCGGCCGAGGCAGCGATCGAGCCGGGACCGGCTGGGCCGTCCGCCGGCCAAGGGTTCGAGAAAGCTTCGCCCCACGCCCGCCGCGGGCTAGGGCGCATGGCCACCGCCGCCGGGCTGGGGTTCTCGGCGACTGCAGCGGGCGCAGCCCTCCTCGGCGCCGGCCGTGCGGCAAGCGCGACAGGCGCGACAGGCGTCTCCGGCGCCGCAGGTGCAGCCGGTCTCGTCGGCGTGCCGGGCGTCGGACCGGTCGGCGTCTCGACGGCCAGCGGTCCCGCCGGCGTCCCAATGGCGAGCGGCCCGGTCGGCGCACCCGTTGCATCCGGACCCGCGGGCACTGCGCGCGGACCGGGGCCGGCACCTGGACCAGCCGCCGCCACCGGCGGCCCGCCGCCTGCGCCCGCCGTCGCCAGTGTGCCGAAGCCTCGCCGCCTCCCGGTGCCGCCGGCGGCAGCCGCCGCCGCGGTCGGCGTCATCGCCGCCGTGGCCGCCGTCGTGGCGGTGACGTCACAGGGGGACGACCCGACGCCGACGGCGAGCGAAGTCGCGACGACGATCGCCGCCCCTTCGGCGCCGACACAAGCCACCGAGCCGAACGCGACCTCCACTGCACCGACCACCGCTCCCGAGGGAGGTCGCGGCGTCACCGGCGACACGGTGGTCCTCGCCGGCCGCGCTGGCGACAACAGCGGCACCGGCGTCCCCGGGCCAGCAACGGCCGCCAGCCTCGGCGCGCCGTCCGTGGTCGTCTCCGGGCCTGACGGCTCGGCCTTCGTGATCGACCGCGGTGCCGGCCGACTGCTCCGTGTGCGCGACGCCCAAGTCACGGTGGCCCACGTCGCCAAGGTCCTCGGCCCGATCGGCGGCCTTGCCGTCAGCGCCGAGGGCAAGGTGATGCTCCTCGCCCAGAACGGCCTCCTGGAGATCACGTCTGACGGCGAGTCGAGGGTGCTCGCCACGCTGGCCGAACTCGGCGAAGGAATCAGTCCCGGGGCCACGACGCCCATGACCTTCGATGGCGCCGGCAACCTCTATATCGCCAATTCGGCGCGCTACCGCGTGTTGCGCCGGTCCAAGGACGGCGCCATGAGCCTCGTCGCCGGGAACGGCCAGTTGGCCGGCGGGCCGGCGTTGGGCGACGGCGGGGCTGCCACCGCGGCCCCCCTCAGCACCATGAACACCATCGTGGTCGACGCCAAGGGCAACCTCCTCCTCGGTGAGGCCGGCGGTGCATTGCGCCAGGTCTCGACCGACGGGACCATGAGCACCATCGCCGGCGGCGGCGCCACCAAACTGCTCACCGGGACTGGAACCTTTGCGCCCGACGGCACGAAGGCGGCCGACCTCGACCTCGCCGCCGTCAGTGCGCTGGCCGTAGATGCCAAAGGACGCACCTATGTGGGCGACTCGCAATCCGGCGCCATCATCCGGATCAACGCCGACGGCACGACCACCTTCATCGCCGGCGACCAATCAGGCGTCGTGGAGCCGACGAACGCGGCGCGACCAGCCAACCAGACACGCTTCGCCGGCGCCGACGGCCTCGCCTTCGAACGCTCCGGCGCGCTCTTCGTCGTCGGGCGGGGACTGCTCCTCCGCGTCGATGCGGTGGCCACCGCCAGCTGACCTTCGTCGCCCTCTGGCTCTCGTTGGCGGACTCCTCTTCAGCCGCCGTCGAAGTTGTCGTCGCCCCTATCGAGGACGGACAGCTCCTCGATCGGTTCGTCGATGAGGTCCCGGTTGACCTCGAAGTCGCCCTCCAGCGGAGCCAGGTCGGCGCCAAGATCGCTCGCGAGCCCGGTGGACACGACGTCGACGCCGGACTCGGCCCGCGAGGCGTCCTCCAGGTACTCGGCCGCAAAGGAGTCGACGGCAGTGGCGGCATCGCCGGCCTGACGCGCCACCACATCGGCTTCGGCGAGAACGGTGCCGGGCGGTACGGCCGCCGTCCCGAGGACCTCGTCCGTGCCGACGGCCAACGTGGCGATTCCGCTTTCTCCGGACCCGATCAAGCTGATCTCTGGCGATTCGCCGGTTGTGGCGGTGGCCGCAGTGGCGGCGTCGAAGTCGCCGGCCAGGCCAGTGTTGGGGGCGCCACCGTCGCCACTCAGGGTCGGCGAGACGAACACGCCGTCCGTGTTGACCGGGCGAGTCAAGTCTGAACCCGGCGCATACGGAAGAGGCTGGTCCCCACCCAGGTCGGCCTCCCCATCGATGGGGTCCGTGACCAGGGGGTCCCCCTTGGTTGGCGGCGTACCGGTGGCCTCGATCTCCGGCGCCACGATTTCGTCCCGGACAGGTGTGCTGTCGCCCCCGGCCACGGCGATCGCACGATCGATCGCCTCCTCGGTCGGGGCCTCGACGACGTCGGCGTTCGGGTCGTCGTACGTCTTCGTCTCCGGCTTTCTCCACATCTTGACCGTCTCGCCGCTGTTCGTGGTCGTGTTGTATGCCGTCACCGTGCCCGCTGGGTCCCGAACCGTCACGGTGGTGACGCCCTCCCCTGTCTTGGTGTTTGTCACGTTTTCGGTCTGTTTCGTCCACCCTTCGTCGTCAGTCGTGGTCGTGGTCGTTACCGAGGTGGACGTACTCAGGGGGCTGAGTTCGCTGTCGTTGGACACCAGGCCGTCGTTGGGGGCATTGAAGCCGAGGTCGGCGTCGGAGGGTGGGGTGCTGCTGCCAGACCCGCTCGTGAGGGACGACGTCGTCGACAAGCCTTGGGTGGGGTCGCTCTGCATACTGAGGGGCGAGTTGACATCCAGCCGGCCGGCGAGGATGGCGTCATCGCCGACACCGTGGTGATTCGGACCTGCGCGCAGGTCTGACCCGTCGAGGTTGGTCAGGCCGGCGAGATCGGTGTCGATGCTCGTCCCGGCGAGCAGGTTGGCGGTCGGATCGAACACCGTCATGCGCTCGAGATCGGCAGGGTCGAGGCTGGATTGCAGGTCGCGGCCGGCGAGGTCGTTGACCTCGATGTGGTCGGCGGCGTCGTCTGGGTCGGTGCCTTCGAAGCGCTCCTGCGTATCGCTGACGCCGTCGCCGTCGCTGTCGACGGACTCTTTGCTCGTCAGGACTTGGGAGCCCAGGAGAATGTCGTCTTCGTTTGTGGCCATGAGTGCCTCATTCGGTAGGGGGTCCAGTCGAACCCGTCTTCGAGCGGTCCGCCGAAGGCGCCCCCTCCCTGGGCGACCGTACGACGGCGGGCACGGTGGTGGCCCTAGGCAAACCCCCAGTTCGCGGGTCCAGGTGAGAGGATCCGGGCCATGTCCGCCGCCATCCCGCCCGGCGGCCAGCCCCCCCACCGTGGCATTCGGCTGGTGGGAAGGGAGCCGGAGCTCGAACAGCTCGAGAGCTGGTTGGAGGATGTGCTCGCCAGCCGGAGCCGCCCCCTCTTGTTGGAGGGTGAGCCTGGAATCGGCAAGACCTCGCTGCTACGTGCCGTTCGGTCTCGGGCGCGGCAACGGGGGGCGCGCTCGCTGGCCGTGACCCCGATTCCGACGGCGGTGTCCCTGTCCCTAGCGGGCCTGGGCGCGGTGGTCGGTCCGCTCAGGGCCCAGGTGGCGGAGCTCGAGCCCAGCTCGGCCGCCGAGCTTCAGCTCGCCTTGACCGACCCCACCGCCAACGTCAACCCCGTGGCGCTGTCCGGTGGTCTCGTGGCCCTCTTGGCTGCGGCTGCAGAGCGGCAACCTCTCCTTGTCATGATCGACGACGGCCAGTGGCTCGATCGGTCCTCGGCCGACGTCGTCGTCGCCGCGTTCCGTGGTCTCATCAACGACCAGGTCGGACTTCTCGTGGCGGTAAGGAGCGGCGAGGCGCACCCCTTTGGCGAGCTGCAGCGGCTGCCGGTTCGTGGGCTGAGCGAGGCCGCCGCCGCTGTGCTCTTCGCCGCGCAGCGGGTCGACGCTCCCGTGCTCTCGCGCTGCTGGGAGGCCACCGGAGGCAATCCGCTGGCCCTGGATGTCGTCCTGCGCGGCCTGGGTGAGCCTGAGCGACGAGGTACTCGCCCGTTGCCCGACCCGCTGCCGGTCGCCGACTCGATCGCGGCTGCTTTCCGCCACCGACTCGCGGCGTTGTCGTCGGAAACGTTTTCAGCGCTTCTGGTGTTGGCGGCCGACTCCGCATCGTCACCCAGCGCCTTGGATCGAGCGCTGGACCTGCTTGGCGGCGACCTCACCCATCTCGATCCGGCCGAGGACGCTTCGATCATCGTTCGAACTGCCAGCGGAGCATCGTTCGCCCACCCATTGCTGCGAGCCACAGTGCTGGCGATGGCGAAGCCATCGCAGCTTCGGGCGGCACACGCCGCACTGGCCACCGCCCACGAGGAGTTGGGTGAGCTCGAGGCGCGTGCCTGGCAACTTGCGGCGGCGGCCACCGGCCCGGACGAGGCCGCCGCACAGGCACTCTCGGAGATCGCAGGCGCCGCCCGTCGCCGGGGCGCGCCGGCGGTGGCTGCGGAAGGATTCCTTGCCGCGGCGCAGCTGTCGTCAGTGCGAGCCGACCGGGCCGCTCGGTTGTTAGCTGCAGGTGACGCCACGTGGGTGGTCGGACGTGTCGACGACGCCATGGAGATACTCGACGATGCGCTCGAGGCCTCAGAGACGGCCAGGGAGCGGGCGGCCGTCGGGATGATCCTCGGCCAGATCGACCTGTGGGCGCGAGGCCCCCGGGTGGCCCGGGACCGGTTTCTCGGCGCCGTGGACTCCCTGGAGCTCGACCACCGCGGGCTTGCGGCGAGGCTGGTGGGCAATGCCGCTTTCACCGCCGTGATGTCTGGCGATATCGAGGCCTCCATCGGCCTCGCCCGCCGATCCTTCGAGCTGGCCCCGTCAGATGATCTGGCCGCCGTCGTGCAGGCCACGGTGACACTTGGCTACGTCGAGAGCCACGCAGCCGATCCGGGTGCCGCCGCTCGACTCCAGCCGATCATCGAAATGGCCGAGCTCCTCGTCGACAGCGATGATCCCGACGTGGTCGGGCTTCTCGGCCTGGTGGGTATGTGCCTGACGGAGGCCGAGCGCCTGACAGAGGCAGAACGGTTCCTTGGGGCAGTGGTACGGCGCGCTCGTCGCGACGGCGCCACGGCCAGCGGCGCCATGTGCGCGGCGATCCTGGCCGAGACGCACTGGCGAACGGGCGACTGGCTCGAGGCAGCCCACCTGGCCTTGAACGACGTCGTGGAGGGAGCCACGATGCCCGTCAACCAGGCCTGGGCCTCCGCATTCCTGGCCCACCTCGATGCCGCCGCCGGCCGGGCCGAGTCCTGCCGCCAGCGCGCCGCCAGCGCAGTCCGCGGCGGCGGAGCGACCGGCGCCGGCGTGGTGCTCGTGTGGGCGGGCCACGCCATGGGGCTGCTCGAGCTCGGATCGGGTCGATGGGTCGAGGCGGCCCGCCACCTCGACCGGGTGGCGGTGCTCACGGAGACCCTGGGCCGACACCTTCCGGGGGCGGTGTGGTGGCAAGGCGACCACATCGAAGCCTTGGTGCGGTCGGGCCGTCGTGATGACGCGCGCCGTGCCCTGGATCGGCTCGAACGCGAACGTTCGGTCGGCCACCAGCGCTGGCCGGCCTGCGTCGCCGCACGCGCTCGAGCGATGTTGCACGCCGATCTCGATCGGGCGTTGTCCGAGCTAGGTCGATCGATCGCACTGGCCGAGTCGATCCCTGCCCCGTTCGAGGCCGCTCGCTCACGACTCATCCGAGGCGAGCGACTACTCGACGCGGGATCGCCCTCGGCGGCGGACGATCTTCGACGGGCGCTCGAGGTGTTCGACCGTCTCGGTGCGGCCGCCTTCTCCGAACGGACCCGAGCCCTGCTGGGCGAGCCCGTCACGACGCGTTCGTCTTCGAGCTTGGCCGACCTCCTCACCCCCGCCGAGCTCCGGGTAGCGCTGGCCGTGGCCAAGGGCGGAACAAACCGGGAGGTAGCAGCGGGCCTGTTCGTCAGCGCCAAGACCGTGGAGTACCACCTGCAGAACATCTACCGAAAGCTCAACCTGCGATCCCGCACGGAGCTTTCGGTTCGCGTCTCCCAAGCCAGACCCGACTGATTGCCTCGGTGATCGGTCATCCGGGCGATGCTCCTGACCAATTGACCTGACACGGGTTGGGGTGGTTCCGCTGCCTACGCTCGGCCGGTGTTGCGATTCGACGCCGCCGCATGAACCAGGAGCCGGCACGGACGGCGCCGATCACCGCCATCGCCCTTGCTGCCGGGGTGCTCGGCGGCATCCAACCCAAGATCAACGCCGTCCTCGCCGAGCGGGTCGCCAGCTCCGTCCTGGCGGCGCTCGTGAACTTCAGCGCCGCCTTCGTCGGTGTCGCCGTGATGCTCGCCCTTCGTCCCCAGACTCGACAACGTCTCGGCGACATCCGTCGCTGGGCGGTCCCTCGCTGGACCTTCACCGCCGGACTCGGGGGCGTCTTCGTGGTCGTCGCCGCCGCCATCGCCGTCGAGACCATCGGCGTCGCCACGTTCTCGGTCGCCTTCTTCGGCGGACAGCTCACGACGGGTCTCGTCGTCGACCGCCTCGGCATCGGCGCCGGCGGCGTGCGTCCCATCGCTCCCGCCCGCGTGCAAGCGGCCGCACTTGCCATTGTTGCGGTGGCCATCTCCCAGGTCGGCCGCCCGATCGGCGATCTGGCGCCGGCGCTTGTCGCGCTCGTCTTCTTGGCCGGCGCCGCATCGGCCTTCCAGTCGGCCTTCAACGGACGGATTGCCGCGGCCGTCGGCGACCCCTTCGCCCCGACGGCCGTCAACGTCACCCTCGGCCTCACCGCACTGACGCTCGTCGTCGCCTTCCTCGGGTCCTCCGGTCGGCTCGACGCGCCGGCTTGGCCGTCCGAGCCCTGGCTCTACGTCGGCGGGTTTCTCGGTGTCACCATTGTGTTGTCCCTCGCCATTGCCTCGGCGGCCCTCGGCGTGCTTCGGACCACGCTCTCGATGCTCGCCGCCCAACTCACGACCGCGTTCGTCGTCGACTGGCTCGTGCAGGACGAACCGCCGACGCCGGGCGTCCTTGCCGGCGCCGCCCTGATCGTGGTCGCCGTGGTGCGGGTGGGACGCATCGAGTCAGCGGTGCGACGGCTCCCACAACAACCCGCGCAACCCTGACGCGCGGCCGATCGGTCGGTCGACCGCCGCCCGAACCGACTTCTCGGTTCCGACCAGCAGGAGCTCCTTCTGGGCGCGCGTCGCGGCCGTATACAGCAGCTCGCGAGTGAGGATCGGCGAGGTGGGGTCGGGCAGCAGCAGCGCCACCCGTTCGAACTGCGAGCCCTGGGCCTTGTGCACCGTCATGGCGTGGACGGTCTCGACTCGACCGAGGCGTTGCGGGCTGAGCTCGAGCAGCTGACCACGACGCTCGAAGACCACCCGCAACTCCGACGCCGACGAAACGACGACGCCGGTGTCGCCGTTGTACAGCTGGAGGCCGTAGTCGTTCTCCGTGTACAGCACGGGGCGTCCCGCATACCACTCACCCATGGCGTTGAAGTCGGGGATCGACGACGTCAACCACGTCTCCACCTGCCGGGTCCAGTCCGACACGCCGTAGGGCCCTCGGCGGTGGGCACACAGCAGCCGGAACCGGCCGAGAGCGGCGAGCGCGCCACGTCCATCCCCGCGATCGGCGGCATCGATCAACGAGCGCCCGGCGGCGAGAACCACGGTCCGCAGCCCGGACAGGTCGGCGGTCGTCGCCGTTGCCACGTCGGCCTCGACCCACATGACGTCGGCGACATCCGACCGAAGCACGTGGACGACCCGGTCGGCATCGCCGGTCTGGATGGCCGTCGCCAGCTCGGCGATCGTGCCGCCGAAGCGGTGACCACGACGCAGCACGACGATGGCATCCGAGACGGCACCGACCCCCGGCGTGCCTCCCGCAGACGCGTCGGCGACCGACGCCGGACCGACGATGTCACCCAGCACGGCGCCGGCCTCGACCGACGCCAGCTGTTCCGGATCGCCGACCAACACGAGGCGAGCCGACGGTCGCACCGCTTCGAGCAGCCGGGCCATGAGCGTGAGTGACACCATCGACGTCTCGTCGACGATCACCACCTCGTGCGGCAGCCGATTGAATCGATCGTGGCGGAACCGCGCGCGGTTGCCCGGCTTCCACCCGAGGAGCCGGTGCAGTGTCGAAGCCGACGAGGCCAACAGCCGGGCCCGAACCTCGGCCGATACGTCCATCGACCCTGCGGCTTCATGGACGGCTTCCTCCATGCGGGCTGCCGCCTTCCCGGTCGGAGCCACCAATGCCACCAGCGGCACCCGACCAGGGTTCTGCTCGTGCAACAACGCCAGGATCCGGGCGACGGTCGTCGTCTTGCCCGTGCCAGGACCTCCGGCCACCACGGTCAGATGCCGACCGAGGGCCGTCGCCGCCGCCCGTCGCTGCAGGTCGTCGGGATCCGCATCGGCGAAGAGCCGATCGAGTCCCGCGGTCAGGATGGCCTCGTCGACGCCGGCCACGGAAGCCGCCGCCCGGGTGGCGAGGTCGCCGGCCACCTGTTGCTCTTCCCGCCAGTAGCGGTCGAGGTAGAGCCGGGACCCGACGAGTCGCAGCGGACGGTCGGTGTCGGCGGTGGACACGACCATCGAGCTCGTTCGGACGGCTCCGACCCAATTCCTCGGCCACGGGAGATCTCGGAGGTCGATGGCCGAGTCACCTTCGACCACCACGCTCTCCGCCAGCGTGGCCAGATCGACACAGACGTGTCCGAGGCGGGGGCCCCGGACGGCAAACGCGGCCGCCAGGAGCGCTCGCTGGTCGTCCTCGCCGCACAGTCGCGCCAGGCGCAACGCCACGTGCACATCGGCGGCGCCGAGCGCTCCTGCCTGGTTGAACTCTCGCAACAGCCCCGTCGCCGACCGCACGAAGAACACGTCGAACGGATCGACGTCATCGAGCGGCACCTCCATCGCCGTCGATCCGGAATCGATCACCGTCATGCGACCGCCTCCGCCCCATGGTCGAACAGGTCGCTGAGCGCCTCGACGAGCGCCGCCGGCGGCCGCCACGAGAACACCCCACACGGTTGGGAATCGACGGCTGGGGTGGACGCTCCGATCATTCCCCGGACGAACAGGTACAGGATCCCCGCGAGGTGTTCTTCGGCGGCGTAGCCGACCAGTCGCCAGCGCAGGTAGCGATGCAGGGCCACGGTGTAGAGCAGCGCCTGTAGGGGATAGTGCGAGCGGAACATCGCCTCGATCACGGCCGCCGGTCGGTAATGCCAGGCCGTCAGCGCCTCGCCGGCGGGAGCCAGACGGTTGGTCTTGTAGTCGACGACGGCATAGCGACCGTCCGGCGTCCGCAGCGTGAGGTCGATGCTGCCGGTCAGGTAGCCCCGGATCTCACCGTGCAGCGCCGGGTCTCGCAGGAGATCGGCATATGGACGCATCGGATCATCGCTGGCCAGGTGGGCCTCCAACAGGTCACCGATGGCCGCCACCGTCAGCACACCGGTCGGCGAGTCACCGCCAACGAGCGGCAGCTCGAAGGTGAGCTCGTCGACCCGATCGCGCCGAGTGATGTCCCGCAGTCGTAGCCCGTCGACCATCGGACCGAGCGGCGTTTCAATGGCCGACCGCAGCCCGCCCAACACCGCGCGGCGGTCGCCCAGCTCGACGACGCCACGCGCCGCCTCGTCGGCGAATGCATCGTTCAACGCCGCGTCTAGATCCGACGCCGCGAAGTCGCACCGCTCGAACACCCCGTGCACGAACGTCCCCACCTCGGCCCCCGCCCGCATCGCCGCCAGCGGCACGACGACACCTCGGAGATCGTCCTCCGATGGCGCGGCCCGCGAGCTCGATGGCGGAGCGACGACCTCGAGCCCACCCTCCACCACAATTTCGTCGGTCACTGCGGAGTCGTCCGGCTCGCTGGCGACCGACTCGAACACCGGCCCGGCGTGGGCGTCGGCGGTCAGCGCGGAGTACGACGTTCGCCGCCACGTGGGGTCGAGCGTTCGATCGAACACGGCCGCCGCCAGCGGCGACGCCACCGCCGAGTCGCCTCCGGATGCGGACCACCGGGTCGCGTCGCCGCCATCGACCCGTTCGACCGAGATGCACCCCGGCGCCCCCGCCGCCAACTCCTCCAATCTCGCCACCGCGACGGCATCCGTTGGCAGCACCCCGACCTCCAGCACCGACCCATCCGCCGACCGTCCGAAGAGCAGCCGGCACAGGCTCGACGACGCCGCCGACCCCGTGGCCGCCCACCACACCACGGCCTGGTGCTTGGCCCGGGTCAAGGCGACGTAGGCCAACCGCAGCTCCTCGCCCCTCGCCTCCCGACGACGCAGCCGGATCGAGGGCGCTTCGTCGTCGAAACTCACGTCCACCGTTCGGCGGTCGCCGGCAGCAGGATCGTGGAACACGGGCGGGTCGTTCTTGTCGATGTAGCCGGCTCCCCAGAGGTAGGGGCAATACACGATCGGGAACTCGAGTCCTTTGCTGCGGAACACGGTTAGCACTTGCACGGCCTCGGCGTCGGACTCGAGGCGACGGGTTCGGTCCTCCATGGCGATCTCGTCGCCCGCCTCGTCCATTCGGGCGTGCAGCCATGACGCCAGCGCATTGACGCCAAGCTGCTCGGCCGTCGCCACCTCGTGCAGCAGTTGCGCGACATGGCGGAGATCGGTGAGTGTCCGCTCGCCACCCGTCGCCACCAACAACCGCCCGGCCAGCTGCGTTTGCCGCGACGCCACTTCGAACAGCGCCGCCACGCCCCGCCGGCTCATCACACCCGCCCACCGGTGGATGCGGGCGTGCACCGACTCCCATTCGGACTCGGTCGCCGACGCCACCTCGCCCGCCGTCCACCCGAAGAACGAGGTCAGCGCTACCGACCGCACCGGTGTCTGGGCCGACGGCCGCTCGAGCGCCTGGAGCAGCCGCAGCCAATCCGTGGCCGCCGCCGTCTCGAACACACTTCCGGCCCCGTTCACCACCGCCGGCACCCGGACGGCACCGAGCGCATCGCGCACGGCCAGAGCATCGGCGTTGCGCTGCACCAACACCGCAATGTGGCTGGGCCGCACCGCCCCCTTTCCCTCAATCGTCGCCCCAGACGACAACAGACGCACCACGTCGGTGGCCAGGTCGGTGGCGATCACGGCGCGCGCTCCGTCGACCTGGAGCTCGCCGCGCGCCGGCGTCAACGGCGACAGCTCGTCGGCCCGATGGAAGACCCGAAACCGCAGCGCTTCTGGCACCGGCGCCCCAATCAACGGCGTTGCCCTACCCGCCGCCGCCCGTACGTTGCGGTAGGCGATGCCGGGATGGCCCAGCGGCGCGGTATCGAACACGGCGTCATAGGCATCGAGCAGCGCCTGGTCGCTCCGCCAGTTCACATCCAACGTCGCCTGGTCGCCGGCGGGCGCCTTGGCGTCGAGGTAGGAGTAGACGTCGGCGCCACGGAAGGCGTAGATGGCCTGCTTCGGGTCACCGATCAGCACCAGGGTGGCGTCGGCCTCGTCGTCGACGAAGGCCCGGCG
>JBKJKM010000305.1:0-9991 GCA_046597375.1 Acidimicrobiales bacterium
CAATCTCGTCGCCATCGCCCGCGACGGCGGTGGCCTCGGGGCCGTCGCCTATGGAGCGTGGTTGGCCCTCAGTGGCACGGCGTTGTTGACGCTGGCCTTTCTCGGCCTGCCGGACAGTCGCGATGTGCCGTCGCACTTCCGCGCTCGACCGGCGCCCGTCGAACTCCTGGTGATCGCGATAAGCCTCGCCGTGTTGTTGCTCGTGGTTGTCGTATCGCTCGAGATCGAAGAGTCGAACCGCTTCGTGTCGTTCATCGCCTTCGTCTCGCTGGCGGCGGCGGCGCTCCAACGTATCGGCGCGTTCGCGGCCCTGCAGGAACTCTTCGTGCGTCACCGTCGCATCACGCTGGCCGCCGCCGCCATCACCGCCATCGCCTTTCCCTTCACCCAGGGCGGTTCGTCGTACTGGCTTCGGGTCTTCGCCTCGATCGGCGTGTTCGCCGCCGCGGCCATCGGGCTCAACATCGTCGTGGGCCTGGCCGGTCTGCTCGACCTCGGCTATATCGCCTTTTTCGGCGTCGGCGCCTACGTCGGAGCCCTGCTCGGATCGGCCACCCGAACGACGTACGACGCCGAGTGGCCGTTCATCTTCGTGATCCTCATCGGCGCGACGGTCGCCGCTGTCTTCGGTGTCGTCATCGGGGCACCGACCCTGCGGCTGCGCGGCGACTACCTGGCCATCGTCACCCTCGGGTTCGGCGAGATCTTCCGCATCGCCGCCTTTAACCTTGATTGGCTGACCCGCGGACCCAACGGCATCGCCGGCGTTCCCGATCTCGCTGTCGGGGCTTTCAACTTCGGCGATTCCCACGAAGTTCTCGGCATCACCCTGCCGGGCTTCGCCAACTACTACTTCGTCGAGCTCCTGCTCGTCGCCGGCGTCATCCTCGTGTTCACGCGCCTCAACGACAGTCGCATCGGCCGCGCGTGGGTGGCCATCCGCGAAGACGAGACGGCGGCCGCCGCCATGGGCATCAACACCGTGCGGATGAAGCTTCTGGCCTTCGCCATGGGAGCGTTCCTCGCCGGCGCCGCCGGCACCGTCAACGCCCACGTCGCAGCATCGGCCGCACCCGACTCGTTCACCTTCCTCGAATCCATCCTGCTACTTGCTGCCGTCGTCCTCGGCGGCATGGGAACGGTGCCCGGCGCGCTGCTCGGGTCGGCGGCGCTGTTCATCATCCCGGAGAAGTTGCGAGCCTTCCAGGACAAGCGCCTCCTGCTCTTCGGCGTCGCCCTTATCCTGATGATGCGCTTCCGACCCGAGGGCATCGTGCCCAGCCGTCGCCGCCAGCGTGAATTGCACGCATCTGACGACGAAGCCGACGCCCTGTCGGCGCCCCCCGGTTCCCCGGTCTCGAGCGGGAGTGCGTCGTGAGCGCACCCGTTCTCGAGGCGAAGGCGGTCACCAAGGTCTTCGGTGGTCTCACCGCCGTCAATGGTGTCGACCTCTTCGTCGGCGAGGGCGAGATCGTCGGCCTCATCGGACCGAACGGTGCCGGCAAGACCACGTTCTTCAACTGCCTCACCGGTATGGAGGTGCCGACCTCGGGGTCGATCACCTTCAAGGGCAAGGCACTCTCGGGCAAGCCCCACGAGGTCACGGCCACTGGGTTGGCGCGCACGTTCCAGAACATTCGGCTCTTCCCGAACATGACGGCGCTCGAGAACGTGCTCGTGGGCCGCCACTGCCGAACCAAGGAAGGTCTGTTCTCGGCCATCGGACGAGGACGGGTGTTCCATCGCGAAGAGCGCGAGTCGGCGGCGCGCGCTCGCGAGCTTCTCGACTTCGTGGGCCTGCGTCGCGTCGAGGACGCGCTCGCCCGCAATCTCCCCTACGGCGATCAACGCCGACTCGAGATCGCGCGGGCGATGGCGACCGATCCGGGCCTGCTGCTCCTCGATGAACCGACGGCCGGAATGAACCCCCAGGAAACGGCGTCGGCCATGCAACTCGTGCGCCGCATTCGCGACCAGGGCCTCGCCGTCGTGGTGATCGAGCACGACATGAAGTTCATCTTCAACCTGTGCGACCGCGTCGCCGTCCTCGTGCAGGGAGAGAAGCTGGTCGAGGGCACCCCGTCGGAAGTGCAGTCCGACACTCGCGTCATCGAGGCCTACCTGGGCAAGCCGGTCGAGTCATGACGGCGATGCTCCAAGTGGAAGACCTGCGGGTCGCTTACGGCAAGATCGAGGCGGTCAAGGGCATCTCGTTCCAGGTCGAGGCCGGACAGGTCGTCACCCTCATCGGCGGCAACGGCGCCGGCAAGACGACGACCCTGCGCACCCTGTCGGGATTGCTGAGGCCCGTGGCCGGACGTATCACCTTCGAGGGCCACGACATCTCGGCCATGCCGGCCCACGAGATCGTGGCCAAGGGCATCGCCCACTCCCCCGAGGGCCGGCGCATCTTCCCGCAGATGTCGGTGCAGGAGAACCTCGAACTCGGCGCCTTCATCCGGCGCGATGCCGACGGCGTGATCGCCGACCGTGATCGCATCCTCGAGCTCTTCCCGGTGTTGGCCGAGCGGGCGACCCAGGCGGCCGGCACGTTGAGCGGGGGCGAGCAACAGATGCTGGCCATCGGCCGCGCCCTGATGAGCCGGCCGAGACTGCTCATGCTCGATGAGCCGTCGATGGGGCTGTCGCCGATCATGATGCAGCGCATCCTGTCCACGGTGCGCGAGCTCAAGGAGCAAGGCACCACCATCTTGTTGGTGGAACAGAACGCCCAAGCGGCGCTGTCGCTGGCCGACTCCGCCTACGTGATCGAGACCGGCAAGATCGTGCTGTCCGGCACCGGCGCCGAGTTGCTCACCAACGACGAGGTCCGCAAGGCCTACCTCGGCGAGGACTGAACCGGCGCCGGCACCACCGTGGCAAGTTTCACAAGACTTTTCTGTCTAAATAGCGTACCGTCGGCTTCATGAGCTCCACCACCGGCTTTGATCGGTCCCGACCTGTCGCCATCCTCACCGGGGCGTCCCGAGGTCTCGGGGCGGCGTTGTTCCGCCGCCTCGACGAAGAGGGGTGGGCGCTGGTGATCGACGCCCGCCGCGGCGACGCCTTCGAGGAGGTGCTGGCCGGCGGACGCGGCAAGCACATCGCCATCGAGGGCGACGTCACCGACCCGAAGCACCGACGGGCGCTCGTGTCGCTGGCCGAGGAGTGGCACGGCGGCGTCGACGTCCTGATCAACAACGCCTCCTACCTCGGCCCCTCGCCGCAACCATCGCTGGCCGACTATCCCCTCGAGGAACTACAGCGGGTCTATGAGGTGAACGTGATCGCTCCGCTGCGGTTGGCCGCCGAAGCGCTGCCGATGTTGCGGAAATCGGAACGGACCGGCGGCGGGCGCATCCTCAACGTGACGTCCGATGCCGGCGTCGAGGCCTACGAGGGCTGGGGCGGCTACGGCTCATCGAAGGCGGCCCTCGAGCACGCGTCGCGCGTGCTGGCCGTCGAGGAGCCGTCGGTGCGGGTATACGTCGTCGACCCGGGCGACATGCGCACGCAGATGCACCAGGAAGCGTTTCCCGGCGAGGACATCTCCGATCGGCCTCCGCCCGAGATCAGCGTCCCGGGCATCTTGACGTTGCTCCGGGAGGACTTGCCGAGTGGCCGGTATGTCGCCCGCGATGTCGTAGCGCCGTGACCCTCGCCGTCGTGCCCGACCTTCACGCCGCTCTCGACTACGACCTGCCCGAGGGCCTCGAGGCCCACGAACCGCCGGAGATGCGCGGCATTCCGCGCGACGCCGTCCGCCTGTTGGTCTCCCAGCCTCCCCCGTCACGTCCACTTCGCAGTTGGTCGCGTCAGGACGAGGACAACTCCGAAGTGGTCGTTGCAGGCGCGGGCGCGCATACCCACACGACGTTCTCGGACCTGCCGCGCTTCCTCGACCCGGGCGACGTGGTGGTGATCAACACCTCGTCGACGGTGCCGGCCGCCGTGCCGGCCGATGGCGGCGCGCACCTGTTGCACCTGTCGACGTCGTTGCCCGGCGGGCTGTGGCTGGTGGAGCTGCGCCGGCCCCAGGCGTTCGGGACGGTGCCGGCCCTCGTGGACGCACCGCGGGTGGTGCCGATGGCGGGCGGCGAGTCGGCCACCCTGCTGGCGCCGTACGACCCAGCCTCCCCGAGGTTGTGGTTCGCCACCCTGTCCGTCGCCGCCGAGGCGTTGCTCCCTTACCTAGCCCGATGGGGCCACCCCATCCGCTACGCCTATGCCGCGGGCGCATGGCCGCTGTCCGCCTACCAGAACGTCTACGCCAACGAGCCGGGCAGCGCCGAGCTGGCGTCGGCCGGGCGCCCCTTCACGACCGACGTCCTCACGCGGCTGGTGGCGCGAGGCGTGCGCATCGCTCCCCTCGTGCTGCACACCGGCGTCTCGTCACTCGAGCTGGGTGAGGCGCCGTATCCCGAGCGCTACTCGGTGCCGTTGGCCACCGCCCAGGTCGTCAACCAGACCCGGCGGGAGGGCGGACGGGTGGTCGCCATCGGGACGACCGTCGTGCGAGCCCTCGAGACGGTGGCCGACGACCACGGCGACGTGCACCCCGGAGCCGGCTGGACCGACCTGCTCGTCACTCCCGAGCGCGGCGTGCGGGTCGTCACGGGCCTGCTCAGCGGCTGGCACCCGCCCAAGGCCTCACACCTGTTGTTGCTCGAGGCGGTGGCCGGCCGTCGGTTGCTCGAGGAGGCATACGGCCAGGCCGTCGCCGAGCGCTACCGCTGGCACGAGTTCGGCGACTCCCATCTGCTGTTGCCCTGAGCGAGGCCATCAACCGGTGCGAGGGAAGCGCCAGCGACGAGCACCAGCCGAGCGGAAAGGAGCGCCAGCGACGCAGAGCGAGGCCATCAACAGGGCGAGACGGTGTAGGCGCAGCGGTGGGCGCCGGCCATCATGTGCTGGGTGCGCTCGACGGTGGCCGTCGGCAGCACGGCGCGGAGGAACTCGATCTCGCTGACGCAGGCTTGGCCGTAGCGCTGGGCCACGCCGAGGACGGCGCAATTGTGCTCGGTGATACGGAACGTGCCGTCTTCGAGCGGCTCCCACTCGGCCAGGTACCCGTCCTCGTCGAGGATGGTGGCCAGCTCGGCGACCTGGTCGGCCAGGCGGGGGCCGGCGGCGGCGAGGCGGGGGATGGCGTTGTCGATGCGGGCGTCGCGCCGGCGCTCGAAGACGCGGTCGAGCAGCTGCGGGTCTTCCTCCTCCACGATGGCCAACACCTCGTTGGTGAGGTCGCTGTAGCGCTTCGGAAACAGGGCCTCGGCCGCCGGCGTGAGGGAGTACAGGTGCTTGGGTCGGCCAGGTCCGCCCTTCATCTCCCGGTGGCCGACGAAGCCGTTGGTGACCAGTCCGGTGAGGTGCTGGCGCACCGCGCTGGCGGTGATGGCGAGGTCGCCGGCCAGCTCCTCGGCGCGCGCCTCGCCGCGCTTCTTCAGGCTGACGAGAATGGCGCGTCGCGTCGCCGGCAGGCTGGCCAGACCCGCCGTTTGGGACATGCTCAGGCCAGGCCGACCTGGGCCACGACCTCGTCCGGCTCGGCGATGACGCCGGTGTAGAACGGGCCGAACTCGGCGTAGACGGCCGAGGCCTTGTCGTAGCGCATCGTGTAGACGGTCTCTTTGAGGTCGTCGGGACGCTGACCGAACAACGTGACGCCCCACTCGTACTCGTCGAGACCGGTGGAACCGGTGACGAGCTGGAGGATTCGGCCGGTGAACTTCCGCCCGCTGGCGCCGTGCTCGTACATCATCTCCTTCCGCTCGTCGTAGGGCGTCGTGAACCAGTTCTGGTCGGGTGTGCCTCGACGCTTCGACATCGGGTAGAAGCAAATAGCCCGCTTGTCGGCCGGCGGCAGCTTCGGATAGAGCCGGGCGTCGAGCATCTCTTGGGGCATGCCGGCGGCGTACTCGCTGACTTCGGTGAGGCTCACGTAGGACTCGGCGATCTCGAGACCGGCGCGCTGGAGCGCCGCCTGGAACCGCCGCAGGTGCCACATGTCGGGCCCGAGGGCGAGGAAGCCGAGATCGGCCTTGTGACCCAGGACGGCGAAGGTGACGACTTGATGCTCCTGGGTCTGCGCTTCCTTGACGGCCGACAGGATGGCCTGGCCGTCGGTCTGCGGGGTGAGCTTGGTGAAGAGGTGGAGGACGTTCCATCCCACGGACGGCGTCAGCGGTTCGGGCACCCCCCGAGTCTACGGACCCGGCTGCACAACCCCCCCGCTCCTCGTTTTGGGTGGGTCTGTCTACCGTCTCGGTTCGCGGACCCGCCCAGAACGGCTGATGGTGGCGGTGGTGTTGTAATCGGGCACCTGACTGTGGGGCTCGCGGTGGTTGGGGCCGTGGGGCAACAAGACGTTGCCCTCGGGCCAGTGGACCTGCAGGGTGCGGGCCGGGAGGCGGGCCAGCTTGACGTTGGCCTCGTACGTGCCGGTGGCCGAGGTGAGGGTGACGGGGTCGCCGGCGGCGAGGCCGAGGGCGCGGGCGTCGGCCTCGTCCATCAAAACGTCGTCGCGCCGAGCCCCGTTGAGCGGGTCAGCGGCGGCGTAGACCATCGAGTTGAACTGCTTGCCTCGACGGGTGGACACGAAGAACTCGCCATCGGCCAACGCCGGCGCCCTGGCCCCGACGGGACGGAAGCGGCGGTAGGGCAGCGCGAGATGCCGCCCGCCGTACTGCACGCCGTCGCCCGACGCCCGTAGCGACTCGATGCCGGCGTAGAGCGGGACGATCTCGGCGATCTCGGCCCGCAGCGCCTGGTTGGTGGGCCAGGCGAAGCGCTCGGCGAGATCGGGGCGAACGCGCGAGGCGAGGTCGGCGAAGATGCGCCACTCGCTTCGGGCCTCTCCCACCTGGTGGCCGGGGATCTCGGGCGAGAAGATGATGCGGCGTTCGGTCGTCGTCTCAGTGCCGCCCCCCTCCTGCTCGTAGCGGGTCGCCGCCGGCAACAAGATCACCTCGCCGCCGACCCCGGGCGGCACGAGCATCTGCGACGAAACGACGATGTCCTGGTGAACGCGCAAGGGCACCTTGGACAAGGCCCGCTCCACGAAGGCGGGATCGGGGAGCACGTCGAGGAAGTTGCCGCCACTGGCGTAGAGCACGTCGAGGTCGCCCCGGTCGGCCGCCTCGATCATCTCCGGCGCCGTCAGTCCCGGCGACGCCGGCACATCGAAACCCCATCGCTCGGCGAAGTCGGCGGCGCTGGTCGCGTCGACTTCGACGCCGCCCGGGAAGGCGGTGGCGTACGCCCCCATCTCGGCGCCCCCCTGTACCCCCGAGTGGCCGCGGATCGGCATGAGGCCGGCGCCGTCGCGTTCGACGTTGCCGCGCGCCAGCGCCAGGTTGACGATGGCCCGCACGCCGTCGACGGACTCGCGGTGCTGCGTGATGCCCATCGACCAGATGAGGATGGCCGACCTTGCGGACGCATAGAGGTCGGCGAAGGCGCGCACCTGCTGCTCGTCCAGCCCGCTGGCTTCGAGCAAGCCCGACATCGGTTGGGCGTCGAGCGACGCCACCAGGTCGTCCCAGCCCTCGGTGCGATCGTCGATGAAGGCTTGGTCGACCTGACCGCGCTCGATCAGCACCTTGATCACGGCGTTGCAGAAGGCGGCGTCGCCGCCGGGACGCACGGGCACGTGGAGGTCGCAGATCTTCGTACCGAACACGGCCGACTCGGCCGACGACGGCACCCAGTACTTGTCGAGACCTGGCTCGAGGTAGGGATTGACGACGGCGACCTTGGTGCCGTCGCGCTTGGCCTCGTAGAGGTACTTCATGAACACCGGCTGGTTGTTGGCCGGGTTGGAGCCGATGAGCACGACGAGGTCGGTTTCGAGCACGTCGGCGAACGAGCACGTCGTGGCGGCGGCACCGATCGCGTCCTTGAGGGCATAGGTCGAGGGCGCGTGGCAGACGCGTGCGGCACTGTCGACGGACGCGATGCCCATGGCGCGGGCGGCCTTGCCGGCCACGTAATACACCTCGTTGGTGACGCCCCGACTGGTGAGGTAGATCGCCGATCGATCACCTCCGGCGCGGGTGATGGCGCCGGCCACCGACCAGAGGGCGTCCTCCCACGAGATGCGGGTGAAGCCGGCCTCGCCGGAGCGCCGGCGCATCGGGTGGGCGAGGCGGCCCATCGTGCGGAGCTGGGCACCGGTGTGGGTGGTGCGCAACGCCTCGACGTCGTCGAGCACGTGGTTGCCGATGGCGTCGGCGGTGTTGACAGCCAACAACTTGAGCCGCGTCGTGCAGAGATGGACACCGTCGATCGTCCAGTCGCGGAAGCCCGTGACGCCGAGGGCGCAGCCGTCGCACGTACCCTTCGACAGCACCCGCCAGGCGTAGAGCGGATGGCGCTTGTTCTCCAGCGCCACCTTCACCATCTCGCCGTAGTGGTTGGGCTTCTGGTGCCCGATCCCGTTGGGCGCCAGCCCGGCCCACGACCGCGGGTTCCAACGCCTCATGTGTACAGGTTGACGGTGTCGTCGCGGAGGAAGCCGGCGAGGGTCATGCCCGCCCGCTCGGCGGTCTGCACGGCCAGGGCGGTGGGGCCACTCACGCCGACGACCATGCCGAACCCGGCAGCCCACGCCTTCTGCACGATCTCGAACGAGACGCGCCCGCTGACGAACATCGCCGAGCCCGTCGCCGCAAGGCCACCGTCGAGGTAGAGGCGGCCGACGATCTTGTCGACGGCGTTGTGGCGACCGACGTCTTCTCGAACGAGAGTCACGTCGCCAGTGCGCGGATCGAAGGTGGCTGCGGCATGCACCGAACCCGTCGCTGCGAAGAGCTCCTGTCGGGTACGGACGTCGACGGCCACCGCCCGAACGACGTCGAGGTCGAGGTCGGTCGGCGGCGACGGGAGGCGCGCCAGACGCGCCGACAACGCCTCGATCGAGAGGGCTCCGCACGATCCGCACGAAGACGTGGTGGTGCCGAGGCGGGCCGTGGGTGTGGGCGCTCGGCCGTTGGTGGAGACGCTCACGACGTTGAAGCCGGTGTCGACGGCCGGCCCGGTGGCGCAGTAGCGCACCTCGCTGACGGCGTTCCCGCCGAGGAGACCCTCGGTGGCGAGGAACCCGACGGCGAGTTCGAAGTCGTGGCCCGGCGTGCGCATCGTGGTCGCCACCAGGTGGTCGTCGAGGCGGATCTCCATCGGCTCCTCGACCACGACCTTGTCGGGGGAGCGGCGCCGCTCGTGCCCGGCGGCGACCCGGGTGACGAGCACCGGATTCGTCCGACCGCGAGACATCCTCCAGACTCTAGGGGCCATGTATCGCTTCCTTGCTGCGCTGGTACTGGCCCTCGTGCCGGTCTCGGCGGCTGCGCAGCCAGACGTCGAGCCGATCGTCGTGATCGACGGCAAGGGCTTCGGCCACGGGGTCGGAATGGCCCAGGAGGGCGCCTTCTTCATGGGCGCCGCCGGGGCGTCGACCGAGCAGATCTTCGGCCAGTTTTATCCCGGCGCCGGCCTTGGGCGGGCCCGCGGGCCGGTACGCGTCCCGGTGCTCGATGCGGGTGGGGCGCCCACCTCGACGCTGCTCACCTTCCCTGAGGGAGGCGAGGTGCGCGAAAACGGCGGAGGACCATCGACCAACGGGTTCCCCGTGCGCGTGCCGGCCGGCGGGCAGGTGCGGGTCGTGTTCGACGGGCGCTACCGCGTGGAGCCGCTCTTCGCCGGACCGCTCTCCGTTTCACGCGCGATTCGGGGGACGAAGGGCCCCGAATCGCGCGTAGATCGGGATGGGCCTGTCGAGTTGGCGGCGGGGCGGCGTCTGCAGATTCCGACGTTGCCGCCGCCTCCGACCACCACCACGTCGACGACGGCACCGCCCGGAGAGGAGACCACCACGACGACCTCCTCACCGCCGCCGGCGACGACACCGACGAATCCACCTCCGACGACGTCGACCAGCACCACCACGACTCCGACGGCACCGACGAGTCCGCCGCCGGCACCGACGTCGCCG
>JBKJKM010000027.1:0-5375 GCA_046597375.1 Acidimicrobiales bacterium
TGGGACGGATTTCTCGCTGGCGGTCGTGGCGGTTCGAACTTCGGGCCACGCTTCCACGCGTTCTACGAGGACGCCGCCGGCGTCGTGCAGGGCTACGCCTACTACCGCGTCCGTGCCACCAACGACCGCCCACTGTCGTCCGACTGGACCGTCCTCGTGCAGGGGCTCGGGTCCACCGATCTCGACGCGTACCTCGCGCTGTGGCAGTTCGTGTGGAGCATCGACCTGAGCGCCAAGGTGATGGCCGGTCTCCGTCCGCTCGACGAACCGCTCCGCCACCTCTTGGCCGATCCGCGTCGTTTGGCGACCACCCGTTCGATCGACTACCTGTGGTGCCGCACGGTGGATGTCGGTGCCGCCCTGGCCGCCCGCCGCTACACGGTCGAGGGCTCCGTCGTTCTCGACATCGTCGACCCCATCTGCGAGTGGAACGAGGGGCGCTGGCGCCTCGACGGCGGTCCCGATGGCGCGACCTGTGTGCGCGCCGCCGAGGCCACTCCCGACCTCACGCTGTCCGCCACCGAGCTGGGGGCCGTCTACCTCGGCGGCACCGCCCTCGCCGTCCTGGCCGCCGCCGGCCGCGTCGACGAACACACCCCCGGCGCCCTCAACCGCGCCGGCGCCATGTTCTCCGAGGCCCGCGCCCCCTGGTGCCAGACCAACTTCTGACCAGCCCGTTGTTTCATTCCCAAAACCGGCCCCTGTGAAGAGCGTGACGACCGCGGGGTCCATCCTGATCCTGTGCGTGGCGGTGTCGGCGTTCTGGTCGGATGCTCGCACGCGACTCATCTCCAGCCGCCTGGAGGTCGCGACCGCTCCGGAGCCTCGTCGGGCGGATGAGCATTCGGAGCTGTTCGGTCGCTGGACGCAATTCGCGCTCGGCACGATCGGGCTGTCGGCGTTCGCCTGGGCGACGTTGCGGTGGCACCGTCGTCGGGCCTCGCCCTAGAAGACGATGACGCTGCGGGCGATCTCGCCCTTCTTCATCTCGGCGAAGCCATCGTTGATGTCCTCGAGCTTGATGCGGGCGGAGACGAGCTCGTCGAGCTTGAGGCGACCCTGGAGGTAGAGGTCGACGTAGCGGGGCATGTCGACGCGGAAACGGTTGGAGCCCATGGCCGAGCCCTGGATCTTCTTCTCGCCGAGGAAGGCGAAGCCGGGGAGCTCGACGGACTGGCCGAGCGGGATCATGCCGATGATGGTGGCGGTCCCGCCCCGGCGCAGCATGGCGAAGGCCTGTTCGGCAGCGACCTTCAGGCCGATGGCCTCGAAGGAGTAGTGCACGCCGCCGCCGGTTATCTCCATGACCTGCTGGACAGCGGTGCCGTCGGAGGCGTTGATCGTGTCGGTGGCGCCGAACACCTTGGCCAGCTCGAGCTTGGCGTCGAGCATGTCGATGGCGATGATGCGGGACGCGCCGGCCAGGAACGCGCCCTGGATGGCGTTGAGTCCGATGCCACCGCAGCCGAGGACGGCGACGGTCGAACCGGCCTCGATGCGGGCCGTGTTCTGCACGGCGCCGAGGCCCGTCGTGGCCCCGCAACCCAGGAGGCAGGCCCGATCGAGGGGCATCTCCGGGTTGATCTTCACGATGGCGTGCTCGTGCACGAGCATCTGCTCGGCGAAGGAGGACAGGTTCAGGAACTGATTCATCACCGAGCCGTCCGGGCGGGTCAGCCGGGCGGCGTCACCCATCGGTCGGCGGGTCTCGGGGTTTTGGCACAGCGACATGCGCCCAGTGAGGCACTCCTCGCAGTGGCCGCAGAACACCGACAGGCATGTGATGACGTGATCGCCCGGCTTGACGTAAGTGACTTGGTCGCCGACGGCCTCGACCACGCCCGCCGACTCGTGGCCGAGCACGACCGGCACCTGGGCCGGGTACTTGGCCTCGAGGAAGTGGAGGTCGCTGTGGCACAGGCCAGCGGCGGACGTCTGGATCAGCACCTCGCGGGGGCCAGGCTTGTCGATGGCGACGTCCTCGATCTCGAGGTCGCCAGGGCAGGAGTTGAGGACGGCGGCTTTCATGCCTCGAATCTTGCATGGTCGAAGCTGCGCCCGCTCGTACGATGCCCGCATGCGCATGTCCCGGCTTCTCCTCCGCACCCTGCGCGATGCGCCCAGCGACGCCGAGGCCATCTCCCACCAGCTCCTGGTGCGGGCGGGCTACATCCGCCGCCATGCGTCCGGCATCTACACCTACCTGCCGCTCGGATGGAAACTCCTGCAGCGGGTGCAGGCCGTCGTCCGAGAGGAGATGGAGGCGGCCGGCGCCCAAGAGATGCTCATGCCGATCCTGCAGAGCGTCGAGCTGTGGGAGTCGACCAACCGCCTGGCGACGATGGAGGACATTCTCTTCCGCCTCGAGGGCAAGGGCGGCGACTTCGTGCTCGGCCCCACCCACGAGGAGGTCGTCACGGCCACGGTCGCGGCCGAGGTCGACAGCTACCGCGACCTGCCGCTGAACGTGTACCAGATCCAGTTCAAGTACCGGGACGAAGCCCGCCCTCGTTTCGGTCTGCTGCGGGGCCGCGAGTTCATCATGAAGGACGCCTACACGTTCGACGCCAGCCCCGCCGGCATGCAGGAGCAGTACCAGGTGATGTACGACGCCTACTGCAGGGTGTTCGACCGCTGCGGCCTCACCTACCAGCCCGTCGAGGCCGAGTCCGGCGCCATTGGCGGCGAGGTCAACCACGAGTTCATGGTGGCCAGCGCCATCGGCGAGGACTTCTATGTTCGCTGCCCCAAGGGCGACTACGCCGCCAACACCGAAGCGGCGGTGGCCGGCGACCGATGGGTCGACAAGCCCGTGCCCCCGGAGGCCCTGGCGGAGCACCACACACCCGAGCGCCCCGGCATCGATCTCGTCGTCGAGCACTTCCGCACCGCGCTGGGGCGCGAACTCGACGCCGCCGGGATGCTCAAATGCATCGCTCTCGTGGACACGGAGAGCGGCGGGACGCCCGTGATCGTGCTCGTCCCTGGCGACCGTGAGGTCCGTGTTCCCGGCGGCATGCGACCCTTCGACGACGCCGACTTCGCCGCCCACCCTGCGCTCCTCAAGGGCTACATCGGGCCGATGGGCCTGCAGGCCGAGGGCGTGCGGGTGCTGGCCGACAAGACGGTGAAGTCGCCCCAGACGTGGGTGACCGGCGCCAACAAGGCGGATCATCACGTGAGCGGGGCGACCCTCGATCGCGACTTCCAGGTCGATGCCTGGGGCAACTTCGCCACCGTCACCGCCGGCGACCCCTGTCCCCGTTGCGGGGCGCCCGTCGAGCTCGTCCGCAGCGTCGAGGCGGGCCACACGTTTCAGCTGGGCCTCACGTACAGCCTCAAGATTCCCGGGGCCACCTTCCTCGATGAGGACGGGAAAGAGCAGCCGTTCTGGATGGGCTGCTACGGCATCGGCATCTCCCGCCTGCCCGCCGTCGTCGCCGAGGAGCACCACGACGAGGCTGGCCTGGTCTGGCCGGCTTCGATCGCGCCCTTCGCCGTCCATCTGCTCTCGCTCGGCGCCAATCGCAATGCCGACGTGGCCGACGCCGCCGACCGCATCTACGCCGATCTCACCGCCGCCGGCGTCGACGTGCTCTACGACGACCGCGACGCGTCGGGCGGCGTGAAGTTCGCCGACGCCGACCTCCTGGGCATGCCCACCCAGCTCCTGGTGGGCGCCAAGGGCCTGGCCAAGGGCATCGTCGAACGCAAGGACCGCCGCACCGGCGAGCGCGACGAGGTCCCCCTCTCCGCCGTCGTCGGTGCGTTCACCTGAGCTAGACAACACGCATGGACGTCTTCGAAGCGATCAAGACCACCCGGGCGATGCGGCGGCTCGATGCCGACAAGCCGGTGAGCGACGACGACCTCTGGACGATTCTCGAGGCGGCCACCAAGGCGCCTTCGGGCGGCAACGGTCAGCCGATGCGTTGGATCGTGGTCAAGGACGCGGCGAAGCGGGCCAAGCTGGGCGAGATCTACAAGAAGTCCTGGGCGCCGGTTGCCGAGATGTATCGGGCTCGGACGCCGGCCGAGGACACGACCACGACCCGGGTGCTCAACAGCGCCGACCACCTCGGCGAGCACATGGGCGACGCGCCGGTCATCCTCGTGCCGTGCGCCAAGGGAGGCGACCCGGCCAGCATCTACCCCGGTGTGCAGAACCTCTTCCTCGCCGCCCGGGCTCTCGGCCTCGGTACCACGCTGACGACCGTGCACAAGCTCAACGAGCAGGAGGTCCGGGACGTCCTGGACATTCCCGAGGACGTCTCGACCTTTGCCCTGATCCCCGTCGGCTACCCGACCGGGAACTGGGGAGAAGCCCAACGCCGGCCCGTTCAGGAGGTCACCTACTGGGATGGTTGGAAGGTGAACAGGGAGCGCTGACCGCTATACTTCTCGGGCTGTTCCGTTCGAATTCGGGTGGTTGGGCAAGCGTGGGCGGAAGCCCACGCTTCTCTTTTGGAGAGGAGGCAGGACATGAGCGTCACGGACCGGGTCAGGGACCTCATCGAGCCCCTCGTGTCGGCCCACGGCCTCGAGCTCGTCGACGTCGAGCACGGCCCTGGCCTCCTGCGCATCTACCTCGACCGCGAAGGCGGAATCGATCTCGAGACCATCACCCGCTACAGCGAGCAGATCTCCGACCTGCTCGACCTGCACGACCCCGTGCCGAGCCGCTACACCCTCGAGGTGTCGAGCCCCGGCCTGGAGCGCCCCCTCAAGACGCCGGCCCACTTCCTGCGATTCGTGGGCACGGTCGTGAACATCAAGACGAAGTCCCACGTGGAGGGCGATCGCCGCTTCACGGGCGAGCTCACCGCCGCTGACGCCGAGGGCGTCGAGGTGGCCGGCCGACGCCTCGCCTACGACGACATCGACAAGGCGAAGACCGTGTTCGAGTGGGGCCCCACGCCGAAGAAAACCGCGCAGCCCCGCAACGATTCGACACGGACGAAGACGAAGAAAGCGACCACACCATGACTGCCAACAACGCCGACATGCTCGATGCGATGCGGCAGATTGCCGAGCTCCGAGGCATCCCGGTCCAGACGTTGTTCGAGGCGCTCGCCAACGCCCTCGAAACCGCCTACAAGCGGATGCCGGGCGCCCACGAGAACAGCTGGGTCGACATCGATCCAGACACCGGCGAGTACCACATCTGGGCCCAGCTCCTCGACGAGGACGGCGAGCCCACCGGCGCCGAGTTCGAGATCGAAAAGGACGACAAGGCCTTCGGCCGCATCGCCGCGCAGGCGGCCAAGCAGGTCATGTCGCAGCGGGTGCGCGAGGCCGAGCGTGACCAGAAGTACGAGGAGTACGCCGGGCGCGAGGGCGACATCGTCACGGGCATCATCCAGCAGAGCGACAAC
>JBKJKM010000035.1:0-2918 GCA_046597375.1 Acidimicrobiales bacterium
AAGACGACGGCGACTGAGTATCAAGGCTCCCGGCGAGCGGGGCGCTCCGACGGCTCGCGCGCGTCGAGCACGTCGATCACCGCTTCTCGGGCGTCGAGCAGCGCATCGCTGATCTGACGAAGGCGATCGGCATCGAGGTGATGACGTCGGGCGGCACTCAAGACGTCGACGGCGAACGACTCGAGGTCACTGCGCAGCGAGCGGAACACATCACGAAACTCGCGCTCGTCGCGCGACGAGGTCCGGCGGACGCGAGCCTCGCGCCCCTCCCGCTCGACGAAAGCCACCTCCGTCTCTCGGCCGGCACGCCGCTCCTCCCGCTTGACGTCTCGTACGGCGTCCTTCAGCTCGCGACGCAGGTCGCGGACGCTCGAACGCACCTCGTCGCGAATCTCCGTCGCCCGCGCCCGCGCCGACTTGACGGCATCAGCGGCGACCGCAGTGATCTCGTCGCGCCGACCCTCGAGCTCGGCCTCACCCGCCGGCGTGAGGCGGTAGACCTTGCGCCCGTCGAGGACCTCGTGTTCGACGAGACCATCGTCCTCGAGGGCACTCAGTCGCGGATAGATCGTGCCGGCTGATGGCGTGTACATCCCCATGAACCGATCCTCGAGGAGGCGAATGAGCTCGTACCCGTGGCGCGGTTCGTCGCCCAAGAGGAGGAGGAGGTAGAGCCGCAGGCCGCCGTGGGCGAACACCCGATTCATCGATCGATCTCCGCCCCGATGCGTCGGAGCAGCACCACGTCGCCCGAGGTCGTACGCACACCCACGCGATCGCCGCCGCCGGCGATCGTGCCCTGCAGGCGGCGCCGCCCGCGGTGGAGATCGCCGGACACGAACCCCGACTCCAACGTGCCGCTCACGGTGAGCACGTCAACGTCCAGGCGAGCGTCGGCTGGCATGCGCACGGCAACATCGCCCGACACGGTGGTGCAATCGAGCGGAGCGATCTCGTC
The DNA here is from genome assembly GCA_046597375.1 of Acidimicrobiales bacterium. Classification (GTDB taxonomy): domain Bacteria; phylum Actinomycetota; class Acidimicrobiia; order Acidimicrobiales; family CADCTF01; genus DATLED01. The sequence goes on from JBKJKM010000035.1 coordinate 959, forward strand.
TAGGTCGAAGGTGAGGTCTCCTGACACCGAGCGCGCGGACACGTCGGTCGGCGATCCTCCGTTGAGAGTGAGATCGCCCGAAACGGTGACGCAACGCACGGATCCGGCGACGGCCTGCAGGTCAACGTCACCGGAGACGCTCTTGAGGGCGGTCTCGCCGTCGAGTGCCGTTGCGGTGATCCGGCCCGACACGGTCGTCACCGAGGTGGCGTCGGTGAGGCCACCCACGAAGGAGTCGGCCGAGACGGTCCGGACGTACACCTCGGTTCGCTCAGGTACGGCGACCGTCACGACGGCACGTATGGCGACATGACCGGCGAGCAGTCCGCCGAAGGACGCCACGGGCTTGTGGTCGATCACCAGGGTGCCGTCGGGACGGAGATCGACCTCGATGGCCGGCCCGCGCAACACCTCGGCCTCGACGTGTACCGCCTCGCCTGCTTCCACACGGTTCGCCGTGACGTTCACCTCGCCACCGATGATGTGGACCTCGAGGCGGTCGACTCCCGTCAGGTCGAGGTCGAGCCGATCCCCACGGTGGTGCGTCATGAACACACGATATATCGCGTGCTGACCTTGGTCGAGAGGTCGAACGTCACAGCGACGTGGAGGCTTGGGCCACGATGGTCCGGCCATGCCGACGCCGATGACCCCCGTCGAGGCCCTCACCCGCATCGCCTACCTCCTCGAACGGGCCCGCGAGCCCTCGTACCGGGTGAAGGCATTTCGGGGCGTGGCCCGCACGATCCAGCCGTTGTCGCCCGACGAGCTGACGGAACGGGCCCTGGCCGGACGACTGCGGGAGCTGCCGGGCGTCGGTGAGGTCACGGAGCGCGTGATCCTCGAGACGCTGGCCGGCGAGCGTTCGAGCTACCTTGCGCGGGTCGAGGAATCCCATGCCGGACCTCTCGTGAAGGACGGGCCAGGAGCCGCCATTCGGGCTGCGCTCCGGGGCGACTGCCACACCCACTCCGACTGGTCCGACGGCGGATCGCCCATCGACGAGATGGCGGCCGCGGCTGTCGAGATCGGCCACGAGTACCTGGTCCTCACCGACCACTCGGGCCGGCTCAAGGTGGCCAAGGGCCTCGATCGCGATCGGCTGTTGCGCCAACTCGACGTCGTCGCCGCCCTGAACGAGACGCTCGCGCCGTTCCGCATCCTCACGGGCATGGAGGTCGACATCCTCGAGGACGGCTCCCTCGACATGGGCCATGAAGTGCTGTCGCGCCTCGACGTCGTCGTCGGCTCCCTGCACTCCAAACTCCGCATGGAGGAGACGGCCATGACCCGGCGGATGGTCACCGCCGTCGCCAACCCCGACCTCGACATCCTCGGCCACTGCACCGGACGCCTCGTCGTGGGCAAGGGTCGGCCCGAGTCGACCTTCGACGCCGAGCTCGTCTTCGCCGCCTGCGAGCGATTCGACAAAGCCGTGGAGATCAACAGCCGGCCCGAACGCCTCGACCCGCCCCGTCGCCTCCTCCGGCTCGCCGTGGAGATGGGGTGCCGAACGTCGATCGACACCGATGCCCACGCGCCCGGACAACTCGATTGGCTTCCCTATGGCTGCGAGCGAGCCGAGGAGTGCGGGGTGTCCATCGACCGGATCGTGAACACGATGGGCGCCGACGACCTGGTGGCCTGGGCCGGAGCCCACAACGACGGGTAGTGGCGGTCACCCTCGGGAACAGGAAGCTCCAGGCGGGTTACTCGCTCGGCGCGGACTTCCGGGCTCGAGCTTTCTGACTGCGCTCGAGGAGGTGGGCGGGCACACGTGATCCTGCGCCCGACGCCGCAGGTGCACTGTCGCCGGCGGCGGCGGGGGTGGGCACGGCGGTTTCCTTGGGTCGGAGGGCCGAGGAAGCCCTGCGACCCAAGGAAACCGCGGTGCCCACCCCCGCCGCCGCCGGCGACAGTGCACCTGCGGCGTCGGGCGCAGGATCACGTGTGCCCGCCC
>JBKJKM010000229.1:0-34609 GCA_046597375.1 Acidimicrobiales bacterium
CCAAGGCGTCGCCCACGGTGAACCGCATCGGACAGATGGCGGCCGCGGTGCGGGTACGCGCCACCTCGAGCATCACGGCACTGGCGTCGATCCCCACGACTTCGCCCGCCGCGCCCAAGGACGCACTGAGGGCCCGGGCGGCATCGCCTAGGCCACAGCCGACATCGAGCAGACGCTCGCCGGCCACGAGCCCGAGGTGGTCGCGTTCCCACGCCCGAAGTCGGCGCGTCGACTCCCAATGTGCGGTCGCGTCCATGGTTCGCAAGAGGACTGACGCATGCGGGTCGTCATCGACCCGGCGGTAACCGAGTCCGTACGCGTCCTGGGGCTGCACCCGCTCTTCGAGGAGCGGCATCAACGTCCTTCGCCACGTCTCGAGGTGGACCATCCCGCCGGACATGCCGCCGTGGTCGAGATCGGGCCGGCGGACGTGCTCCTCGGTACTGCCGGCCAGTTCGACTCCGACCACCTCCGCAAAGGCGGTGTGCAGCCAGCGGATGGCCTCGTCGGCGGAGGTCGGCGCCGGCTCGAGCGCCCTGGCCAGCTCCCGCATCCGCTGCCACACGTGCGGATCACCCCGCAGCCCCCATCGCGACGGCACGGGGTCGAACACCGCCGACAGGTTCACGGCCAGAGCATCGCAGCCAGCGAACTCCTCCAGCCTGGCCCCGATCCCCGCACCAGCCCGTCCTGGGTCCGGCCGGCGACCCACGCCGGCATTCCCATCAGCCGGAGGCGACGGCCTCGGCGGCGATCTCCGCGGCATTGCCGCCGGCCGGGACATAGCGGTCGAGGAAGAGGAGCATCTCGGCCGCGACCTGGCGCCCGAACGCCGGCGACGCATCGAAGGCGTGCGGCTGTTCGGCGTAGAGGTGCATCTCCGTCGGCACCTTGGCCGCCACGAGCTCCTCGTACATCCGGGTCGAGGCCGAGACCGGCACCGTCGTGTCCGAGGTGCCGTGGATGAGCAGCGTGGGGGGGAAGTCGGCCGACACGTGGTGCACGGGCGAGGCGAGTCGGGCGGCTTCGACGTCGCCATCCTCGACAAGCGCGAGGAGCGGCAGACCGCCGTGGGCGTGGCCGGAGGCGGCGTCGAAGAACAGCGTCGGCGGATAGATGGCGGCCACGGCGGCGACGGCGGTCGACACGCCGGCGTTGCCGCCCTCGCCTTCGAGCTCGGCCAAGCCGGGTGTTCCGGCGGCGACGAGAGCGAGGTGGGCGCCGGCCGAGTTGCCCTCGATGGCGATGCGGTCGGGGTCGATGCCGAGCTCATCAGCCGATGCACGGGCCCACCGCAACGCCGCCTTCACGTCGTGGATCTGGGCCGGCCACGGCGACTCGCCGAGCAAGCGGTACTCGGGGGCCACACACACGTAGCCGGCCCGTCCGAGGAGGATGCCGTAGCCGCGCAGCTGGCTCCGGTCGCCCGAGCGCCAACCGCCGCCGTGCACGATCACGACGCACGGCGCCGATGAACCAGCCGCCACGCCGGGTGGCGTATACACGTCGCAGAGCAGATCACGGCCCCCGCCCGTCCCGTAGACCACGTCCTGTGCGACCGTTACCCGTCCATCGTTGGTTGCCATGGGCCCTGACGATAACGTCACCAGCCGAATGACAACGGTGCCGATCCCGACGGGCATGGACGATGTGACGGCTGAGTGGCTCACCGCCGCCATCGGCCCCCGCTTCGACAGCGCCACCATCATCGACGTCGAGCGCACACAGATCGGCACCGGACAGATTGCCGACAGCGTGCGCCTTGCCCTCATCTGGGATCCGCCGAGCGCCGGTCCCAGCACGCTGGTCGCCAAGGTGACCTCGGCGTCGGAAGCCAGCCGGCAGGCGGCGTTGTCGACCCGCACGTACGAGGTCGAGGTCGGCTTCTACAGCGAGTTGGCGGACCAGCTTCAGATCCGCCGACCCGCCTGTTACTGGACGGGCTTCGACGAAGCGGCGGCGGCCTACGGCATCGTGCTCGAAGACCTGGCGCCGGCCCACCAGGGCGACCAGATGCAGGGGTGTTCGGTCGAGGAGGCGGCGCTCGCCCTCGACGAGATCGCCCTCCTGCACGCACCGATGTGGGGTGCATCGGGGCTCGAGTCGCATGCGTGGCTGCACCGGGGGAGTGGCACGACCAGCCCCGGTATCGGCTCGTTCCTCGAGATGCTGCTCCCCGGCTTCCTCGAGCGTTACGCCGATCAGCTGACCCCGGAGGTCCTCGATCTCGTGCAGCGCGTCGTGCCCAAGCTCGGCTCGGCGGCGCCGGCCGATGGCCCGGAGACCGTCGTGCACGGCGACTTCCGCAACGACAACCTCATGTTCGGCGGCGAGCGGGTGTGCGTCCTCGATTGGCAGACGGTGTCAGTCGGCCACGCCGTCGCCGACGTCAGCTACTTCCTCGGCGGCTCGCTCCTGCCCGACGACCGCCGCGCCCACGAGGACGAGCTGCTCGAGCGCTACCGCCGACGTCTTCTCGAACAAGGCGTGGAGATGAGTGCCGCCGACGTGCGTCGCGACTACCGCCGCTTCGCCTTCAGCGGCATGAACATGGCGATCCTGGCGTCGATGCTCGTCGGACGAACCGACCGGGGCGACGAGATGTTCGTCGCCATGGCCGACCGCGCCGGGCTCCACGCTCTCGACCACGACACGGAAGGCCTCCTCGCCTGATGCCGAAACTCACCGCCATGGACGAGTTCTTCGTCCACCAGATCCCCGAACCGTTGCCGGCCGTCGTCACCCACCACGAGCACTGGCGCGAGAGCCTGTTCTTCATCGTCCACCCGCGTGACCGGCTCGGCGACGTGATCATCCTGACCATGGCGACCTTTCCGGCCAAACAGGAGATGGACGCGCTGCAACTCGGCCGGATCGGCGACACGATGACCGTCGGGCGCCACGCGCGGCCCTACGACGGCGACCCGCACTCGCTCACCGTCGGCCCGGTGTCTGTGGAGATGGTCGAGCCCTACCGAACCGTCAAGCTGCACGTCTACGAGCACCCCGCGGCGCCCGTCTCGCTCGACCTCACGTTCAACGCCCGTACGCCGGCCTACGGCCTGCGGCGAGGCACGATGAAGGCGGGTCACGAGGTCGTCTGGGACCAGAGCCACATGGTCCAGTCCGGCAACTTCAACGGCACCGTCGTCCATCAGGGCACGACGTATGAGATCGACGACTGGTGGGGACAGCGCGACCACTCGTGGGGCATCCGAAACCACGCCCGCTGCCCATTCTGGATGTGGCTGGCCATTCAGTTGCCCGACGGAATGCTGGCCGTGTGGAACTGGGAGTTGGCCAACGGCGCCCGCGTCTACGCCGATGGCTGCTGGTCGCCGGCCGACGGCGGCGAGCCGATCCCGGTCGTCGACTTCCGTCACGAGCTCCACTGGACGAATGCCGAGGGCAACGAGGTCTCCTACGAGCGCGACGGCACCGACGTGACCGGCATCGCTGGCCGGGTCGAGTTCACCTTGGCCGGCGGCAAGGTCATGGGCTTGGAGGCCGAGGGACGGTGGGCTCAACGCTACGGCGGGGTCGGCGGGGGCTTGAGCGAGGTACTCGTCACGGCCGACGACGGCCGCACCGGTACCGCCATCTACGAGCTCACCGGCGCCTTCCATCACCGCTACTTCCCGGTCGCCAGAGCCGAGAACCTCCCCGTCTGAGCGGCTGCTCTGCGGAGCGAACCGAAGACCGGGTAGTTTGAGGCCCGAACGAAATTCTGCTGTCGGGGGGTAGCGATGAAGAAGTTCCTACCGGTCACCGAGCTCGCTCGGGACGATCGATTCACCTGGATCTCCGAGGGAGACCGCTTCAACGATCCGCGAAGCGGGAAACAGGGCACGGGCAGCTTCGGCCGCGCGCCGAAGATGACGCACGTCAGTGATGACGCGCCCGAGCGATCCCGTTCGCTGATGCACGGCATCTTCATGGGTGAGATCCAGGCACTCGAGGCGGCTGGCCGCACGTGCTGGGACTTCGAGGTCGGCAACGGCGAGGCCGAAGCCCCGTTCGCCCTCAAGCTCGACATGGCCCGCCAATGCTGGGACGAGACCCGACACGTCGAGATCAGCGTCAAACTCAGCGATTGGATGGGGACGGAGCTCGGCGAGTTCGCCGAAGGTCGCGGTCTCTACCAGGCCGGCTGCAACCCCGATCCGGCCCTTCGCCTCACCGCCGTGAACCGCGGCATCGAGGGTCTGGCCATCGATGTCTTCGCCAACATGAAGGCCTTCGGAGCCGACTGCGGCGACCCCGTCATGGAGTTCTGCGAGGACTGGATGCTGGCCGACGAGGTCACCCACGTGAAGATGGGCAGTGATTGGCTGCGCCGGCTCACGGAGGATGACCCGGAGCGACGCACCCGTGCCCTCGAATTCCAGCGCCTCGTCGACAAGATCTTCAGCGCGGCTGGTCGTGGTGGCGACGAAGAGGGAGCCCGCAACTACCGGAAGCTGGCCGGCTTCACCGATGACGACATCGACGAGGCCCACGTGCCGCTCGACAAAGACGCCGAGAGGGCGGCGCGTCGCTCGCTGGTCGCCGGCTCGCTCGGCGAAGCAACTCGACCCCAGCTGTGACCGACACGACGACCGTCGATGATGAGGCGCGGGCCAGGCGCCGAGACCAGCGCATAGAAGCGGCCCGCACGGGCATGACGTTGGCGTGGCATGCCGCCGAGGCGCCCGATCGCCCCGCCATCATCGCCACGACGGGCAACCGCACGTTCGGCGAGCTCAACGCCAACGCCAACCGCATCGTCCGTGCACTGCGGGCCCGTGGCATCACGGCCGGCGACTCGCTCTCGCTGATCTGTTCCAACCGAGCCGAGTTCGCCGAGGCCATGGCTGCGTCGCAACGGATGGGTGTGCGCCTCACGACCGTCAACTGGCATCTCACCGGCCCCGAGATGGCCTACATCATCGAGGACTCCGAGGCGAAGGTCGTCGTCGGCGACGCTCGCTTCGCCGACTGCATCGAGGCGGCAGTCGCCGAGGTGGCCCCCACGCCCCCCGTGCTGCTCGCCGTGGGCGGGCCCATCGCCGGCTTCGAGTCCTACGACGAGGTCATCGCCGGTCTCGACGGCACCGACATCGACGATCCCGTCGTCGGCCGATCCATGCTCTACACCTCGGGGACGACCGGTCGCCCCAAGGGCGTCGACCGTCCGGTCACGGCGGCGTCGGCAGCTGCCGCGGCGGCGGCTCCGACGGCCACCCAGGCGGCGAGCCGGTACGACCCCGAGACCGACATGCATCTGTGCACCGGCCCGCTCTATCACGCCGCCCCGCTCGCCTTCTCCCTCAGCGGACCGCTGGGCGCCGGCGTCGGCGTCGTGGTCATGGACGGGTGGAACGCCAACGAAGCCCTCGAGCTCATCGAGCGCCACGGCATCACCCACACCCACATGGTGCCGACGATGTTCCACCGCCTCCTGGCCATCCCCGAAGAGGAACGCCGGGCCCGCAACACGGCGAAGCTCCGCTACGTCATCCACGGCGCCGCTCCGTGCCCGGTCGTCGTGAAGGCGGCGCTGATCGACTGGCTCGGCCCTGTCGTCTACGAGTACTACGCCGCCACCGAAGGCTCGGGTTCGTTCGTCGATTCCGAGACGTGGCTCAAGAAGCCGGGCACCGTGGGCAAGCCACCGACCGACGACCACGTGCGCATCCTGAGCGAGGATCGCCAACCGGTGCCCGTCAACGAGATCGGCACCGTCTACCTCAAGGCACCCGCCACCGGACAGTTCCGCTACTACAAGGACGATGAGAAGACGTCGAACAGTTACCTCGGTGCTGAGGGGTACTTTACCCTCGGCGATCACGGGTACCTCGACGACGACGGCTACCTCTTCCTCACCGGACGCAGCGCCGAGCTGATCATCTCCGGAGGCGTCAACATCTACCCCGCCGAGGTCGACGCCGTCCTGCTCACGCACCCCTCCGTCGGCGACGTCGGCGTCATCGGCATTCCCAACGCCGACTGGGGCGAAGAGGTCAAGGCCGTCGTCGAGCTCAAGTCGGGTCTCACCGGCTCTCCGGAGCTCGCCGAGGAGTTGCTCACGTTCTGTCGCGACCGCCTGGCCCACTTCAAGTGCCCCCGCTCCGTCGACTTCCTCGACGAGCTACCCCGCCACGACAACGGCAAGCTCTACCGCCGCAAGCTCCGCGAGCTCTACGTCACCGACGAAGATCCCACCGGCCACCGCAAGCTCTGACCCGCCTCTTCGTTCTGTGAAGGTCTCCTGCCCTGGAGGGGCAGGAGACCTTCACAGAACACGTTGGTGGGGTCACCGGAAGCCGGCCATGAGGTCGGGGCCGCGGCGCAGGGTGTGGCCGCCGTCGATGCCGAGGCACTGGCCGGTGACCCAGCTCGACTCGGGTCCGGCCAGATAGCGGACGCCGGCGGCGATGTCGTCGACCTCGCCCAAGCGAGCGAGGGGCATCTGCGCGAGGTAGTCGCCGACGATGGCGTCGTTGGTAGTGAGACCGGCGGCGAGATCGGTGGGGACGAGGCCCGGCCGCACCGCATTGACCCGCACCCCGACGGCGCCGAGCTCGTCGGCGGCGTTGCGCACCAGCGCCTCGAGGGCCGCCTTCGATACGCAGTAGGCGGACATGAGGCGGTGCGTGAGTGGCGCGGCGATCGACGAGATGGCCACGATCGAACCGCCACCGGACGACGCCATCGCCCCGCCGGCGTGCTTGATGGTGAGCATCGAGCCATCCAGGTTGACGGCCATGACGCCCCGCCACGCCGCCAGGTCCATCTGCAGCACGGGGCCGCCCGACCCGGTGCCCGCCCCGGCGACGGCGATGTCGAGCCCGTCGCCACCACCGACTTCGACCGCCTTCTCCACCGCCCGCCGCACATCGTCCTCCACGGACACGTCGCAGACTGACCAGCCGACGATCACGCCCTCGGGCGCATTGGCTCGTAGCGCGTCGGCCGCCGTCTCCAACCTCGCCTCGGTACGCCCGGCCAGTGTCACCGACGCGCCGTCGCGCACGAACATCCGCGCACACGCCAGCCCGATCCCGCTCCCACCGCCGGTGATCAACGCCGACTGCCCGGCCAGGGCCAGGCCGCTCATGGACGGGCCCCTTCCAGATCTACGCGCGCTTCGGGGTTTTCCGGCCCCCCAAACGCGCGTGAACCGGGGCTGCGGCGCCTCATGGCCGGACGCCGACGATGCCGGCGGCGGTCAGTGCGTCGATGCGGTCGGCGTCGATGCCGAGCGACGCGAGCACCTCGGCCGAGTGCTCGCCGACCTCGGGTGCCGGTCCCCGAACGGCCACGTCACTCGACGACATGGTGAACGGCGCCGCCAACGTGTCGAACGGGCCCGTCACCGGGTGCTCGATCGACGTGAACATGCCCATCTCCCGAGCCGCCGGATCGGCGATCAAGTCGGGGAGCTCGGCCACCTTGCCCCAGATGATCCCGGTGGCGTCGAGCAATGGGGCCCAGTGAACGTAGGGCTGCGATGCGAAGAGCGTGTCGAACAGACCCACGATCTCGCGGTTGTTGCGGAACCGGTCGACGGGGGTGGCGAAGCGCTCGTCGTCGATGAGCTCGGGCACGCCGAGCGAGGTACAGAACCGACTCCATGCGCCTTGGTCGAGAGTCGAGAGGTTCACCCACACGTCGTCGGCGCAGCGGTACCGCGTGTTCATCGGGCTGATGGCCTCCTCGCGCGAGCGCTTGTTCGGTTGCACCTTGTCGACGAGCGCCACCGACACGTCGCAGCCGATGGTCCACGCCGCCGTGCGGATCAGTGCCGTCTCCACCACTTGGCCCTCACCGGTGCGGTCGCGTACCCGCAACGCCGCCAGGATGGCGGCCAGGAGCGCCAGGCCCGTCGGATGATCGCCTTGGCCGGGGCGGAAGGCCGGCGGAGGCTCTCCCGGCTCGCCGATGAGGCTCATGATGGCACCGCGACCGAAGAAGGCGGTGAGGTCGAAGGCGATGCGGTCGGCGTCTTCGCCCGTGGAGCCATAGCCCGTCACCAAGGCGTAGATAAGGCCGGGGTTGAGGGCCCGCAGCTCTGAGGCACCGAGGCCGAACTTGGCCAGTCGCCCCGGCAACAGATTGGTGATGACGACGTCGGCCTTCGCCGCCAGATCGCGCACCAGCGCCCCACCGTCAGGGTGGGCGAGGTCGACGGCGAGGCCCCGTTTGCCGCGGTTGGAGAAGTGGAACGGCACATCGGTGCGGGGGGCGTCGTCGGCCAGGACGGGCTGACGGAGCTTGCCTCGCATCGAGTCACCGCCCAGGGGCTCGATCTTGATGACGTCGGCCCCCATGTCCGCCATCAACGCTGCGCAACTGGGGCCCGCCACCCAGTTCGCCAGCTCCAACACCACGAGATCGTCAAGCGCACCAGCCATCGCCCAGACCTAGCACGCGCGACGCTGTCGGCGTGCTGCCCGCCCTCCCGTCCCAGCCAACCGGCGTCCCGTGGCCCACCGACGAGTGGCCCCGGGGGGACATCCCGCCCGGCGTCGACCTGGTGCCGCTTCTCGACCGGATGTTCGATCCCGATGGCGACCTCACCCGTACGTTCGCCACGGTCGTGATCCACAAGGGTCGTCTCGTCGCCGAGCGTTACGCCGACGTCATCGAGCAGTTCGACGCGCCGGACGAACCCATCGGCGCGGCCACGCCGCTGCTCTCGTGGTCGATGGCGAAGTCGGTGCTCCACTCGCTCGTCGGCATGCTCATCGCCGACGGGCAACTCGACCCCGCCGCCCATGCTGACGTCCCGCTCTGGCACGGCGACGACGATCCTCGCGCCGCCATCACGTTGCGCCACCTCCTCGAGATGCGCGACGGGCTCGACTTCCTCGAGGATTACGTCGACGCCAGCCGCTCCGACGTCATCGAGATGCTCTACGGCTCGGGAACCGGCGACGTCGCCGCCTTTGCCGCCGATCGGAGTCTGGCGGCGGCGCCCGGGGAGCGGTGGAACTACTCGAGCGGCACCACCAACATCATCTCCGGGATGGTGGCCCGTATGGTCGGCGCCGGCGGGCCGTACGAGGAGTACCTGCAGCAGCGGCTGTTCGACGCCATCGGTATGCGGTCGGCCCGGGCTACCTTCGACGACGCCGGCACGTTCATCGCCTCGAGCTTCGTCTATGCCACCGCCCAGGACTACGCCCGCTTCGGTCTTCTGTACCTCCGTGACGGTGTGTGGGACGGTCGTCGGCTGCTCCCTGAGGGTTGGGTCGACACGGCCCGCTCGGTGCAAGCGGTCGACCCCGACAACGGCAACGGTTACGGCTGGCAATGGTGGGTGTGGAACGACGACCCGCTCGGATCGTTCTGGGCCAACGGCTACGAGGGCCAGTCGACGTTCATCTGCCCCGGCCTCGACCTGATCATCGTCCGGCTGGGCAAGACCGAGGCCGCTCGTGGACTGTTGCTGCGGCGCTGGCGTCGCGACGTCGTGCGGGCCTTTCAGGCCGGCGGGCAGACTCTTGCGCATGAGTGACACGAAGCGCATCGGGGTGTTGGGGGCCGGCGTCATGGGTTCGGGCATCGCCCAGGTCATGGCCATCGCCGGGCACGAGGTCGTCTGCTACGACGTGGCCGCCGAGGCGCTCGCCAAGGGGCGCGGCATCGTCGACACGGGTCGCTTCGGCGTGAAGAGCGCCGTCGACCGAGGGAAGCTCACCGCCGAGGAAGCCGAGGCCGCGCTGGGTCGTCTTTCGTTCTCCTCCGACCTCGACGAAGCGGCCAACGTCGACGTCGTCATCGAGGCCGTGCCCGAGCGTCTCGACCTGAAGATCACCGTGTTCCGTGACCTCGACCGCAAGGCGCCGGATGCGACGATCCTCGCCTCCAACTCGAGCGGCTTCCCGATCCAGGCCCTCGCCGCCGCCACCGATCGCGCCGATCGCGTCGTCGGCTGGCACTGGGCCTCGCCGGCGCCGGTCATGAAGCTGGCCGAGATCGTCAAGGCTCCCAAGACGTCGGACGAAACCGTCGCCGCCATCGTCGCTCTGGCCTCGGGCGCCGGCAAGAACCCGGTGATCGTGAAGGACTCGGCCCGCGAGTGGGGGTACGTTGCCAACCGGGTCTACTTCGCCATGGTGGCCGAGGCGGCCAAGGTCGTGCAGGAGGGCATCGCCGATCGTGAGCAGGTCGACCAGCTCATGGTCGACTGCTTCCGCTGGCCCACCGGCCCCTTCGGCATGACCAGAGGTGCCGGGTCCGGCTGGAGCTGATCTCTCCCCGGCCGCCACGCTATGTTTCGAGTCTCGAACTGCTTTGAGGGGACCCGACCGTGGACATCATCAGTGAGACGACCGAGAAGGGCGTCACCGAGCGCCGCTTCGACCTGAAGGCCGGCGACGAGGTCGTCCCTGGCATCTTGTGGGAGCCGGCCGAGGCCCTGGCCGCCGGCACCCCTCGACCCACCATTCTGATCGGCCATGGCGGCACCCAGCACAAGCGGGTCGAGAACGTACTCAGCTTCGCCCGGCGCTTCGTTCGCCACCTCGGCGTCACCGTCGCCGCCATCGACGCGCCCGGCCACGGCGACCGCGTGACGGACACCGAGGCGGCGGCCAAGGCCCAGGCCCGCCTCGGCGCCCGTATCGCCGGCGGCCGCAAGGACGGCGCTCCCCAGCCGATGGAGATGGGTCCCGACGAGGCCAAGGCGTGGGTCGAGCGGACCTCACGCGGCGTTGCCGACTGGAAGGCTCTCGTCGACGATCTCCAGACGCGCGACGACCTGGCCACCGGACCGTTCGGATACTGGGGAGTGTCTATGGGGACGGCCATCGGTCTGCCCTTCGTGGCCGACGAGCCCCGCATCACGGCCGCCGTCCTGGGCCTCGCCGGCCTCTCCAACCGCCCCGGCAACGATCGGTTCGAGGCGGCCGCCCGCAGCCTGTCGATCCCCATCTTGTTCGTCTTCCAGGCCGACGACGAGTTGATGTCGCTGCAATCGGGCATCGATCTCTTCGCTGCCATCGGGTCGAAGGAGAAGACCATGCACCTCAACCCCGGCGGCCACGTCCAGACCCCACCCTTCGAACGCACCGCCGCTGAGGACTTCTTCCGCCGCCACCTCCAGATTCCGGCCTGAGGCCAGGCCGGGTCGGTTTTTCGAGGCGCCAGTGGGCGGAAACCGGGCACCTCCATCTCGAAAGCCGGCCGGTAGCTTCTCGGCTGTGCCGCCCGAGTCCACCGAACTGCGGGCGGACGGATGGCTGCTGCGTCGGCCAGACGCCGACACGGAGGCCGCCGCCGCCCTCGCGCTCCTGCACGACCCCGACGTCGCCCGGTGGAACCCGGCGCCGCTGGTCGTCGACGTGGCGTCGGCGGCCGATTGGTGCCGGCGGGGCGCCGACTGGTCGTCTGGCGGCCATGCGACGTTCTCGATTCTCGACGCAGCGACCGGTGCCTTCGCCGGCAACGTGAGCGTTCACAACATCGACGTCGAGCAGGGAACCGCCGACGTGGGCTATCGCATCGCGCCGGGGCATCGGAACCGAGGGGCGGCGACGGCCGGCGTGCGCGCCGCCACGGCGTTCGCCCTCGACGACCTCGGCCTGTTCCGGGTGCAGTTGCTCCACGCCGTCCCGAACACCGCATCGTGTCGTGTGGCCGACAAGGCGGGCTTCACGCTCGAGGGCACCATGCGCCTCGGCGGCGCCTACGGCGACCAGCGCTTCGACGAGCACCTCCACGCTCGTCTGCGTAGCGACGACTGATCAGTCGGGGAGGGGTCCCGTCAACGAGGCCCGCTGTGAGACCTCTATCCAGCTGCCACCGGGATCTCGTACGAAAGAGATGTAGGCCGTCTCGCCGAGACGGACGGGCGCCCGCCCCTCGGCCCAGCCGGCATCGAGGAGCCGTGCGTGCTCGAGCTTCACGTCCCGCACCTGCACGGTGAGGTAGCGGAACCCTGCGGCGAACATGCCGTCGACGGGGGCGACCTCCGAGTCGTGGATGAGCGCCAGCATCGACGTGCCGATCCGGAAGCCGTCGTCGGTCGCCGCCGCGCCGAACCCGTCCACCAGGAGGCGGCCGAGCTCCTCGGGGTCGGAGGTGGCCCAGACCACGCCGAGATCGGCGATGCCATCGGTGCCGGTGGGCACCAGCTCGATCTCGGTACCGTCGGGTTCGAGCAGCTGTGTCGCCTCCTCCAGCGAGTCGTCGGCGACGCGTAACCGCCGGAACGCGGTCGGCGCGACTCCCAGATCGGCACGCGCCGTGTTGACCTTGCAAACCGAGCCGCGCAACCCGAAGCGGTGCTGGTGGACGCCTCCGCCCACCTTCAACAGCTCCTCGTAGTGGAGGCCGACGGTGTCTCGCCAGAACACCTCGGCTTCGTCCCATCGGTTTGTGTAGAAGCCGACGTCGATCCGATCTTTCGCCAGCTCAACCACCGGGGCGCCCGGTCCGGAGTCCGGAGGAAGTCGCGTCCCAGATCATCGACCCTGTCGGCGTGTTGCCCAACAAGGTCGCCGGCGATGCCTTGTCGATGTGGCCCATCAGCCCGTTGTAGATGCCGTAGCCGACGAGCTGTTGCAGGCGGGGTGAAAACCCCCGCACCTTGTCGGCCGGGATGCCCAGCTGTTGGTTCTCTTGTTGGCGGATGTAGCCGGCGCAGTAGTTCATGGCGATGCCATAGCGCCGCTCGTGCGTGGCGTTGGCACCGCCGCCGTGCCAGAGCGACCCATGCCAGACGAGCACACTTCCCTTGGCCATCTCGGCGCCGATCGTCTCGTACGTGGCGGTGAAGTCGGGGTTCGAGTCCGACAGGTGCGTGCCCGGCATGAGGCGGGTTGCGCCGTTGGCCTCCGTGAAGTCGGTGATGGCCCACATCGTGTTGCAGACCGTCGGCGGGTGAGGCTTGGGAATCGGGATGAGCTGGTCGTCGGCGTGGATCGGCTGCGCGAGCTCGTCGGGGCAGATGGCGATCGAAGAGAGCGACGAGACGAGGCAGCCGGGGTCGAGTACCCGGTCGACGACGGGCAGCACCGAAGGCGCCGTGGCGATCTCCTCATACCGCCCACCGTGCACCAACAGGTTGTAGATCCGCACCGTCTTGGCGCCCTCGAAGGGGTTGCCGGCAGGGACGATGCCGAGCTCGGACTCGAGCCGTTCGAGGTCGGCCCGCACCTCATCAGCCATCGCGGCCGGGAAGGCGTCCTCGATGATCGTGTAGCCGTCGGTCGCCACCCGCTCGACGTGACGCTCCAGCTCGGCCGTGTCCATCTCGCGCATGGCCCCGAGTTTCGCCCAGACGGGCACGCACCGTGTAGACCAGACGCCACCATGAGCCTCAGTCACGTGGAAGCCGCCGCCCAGGCCACTGCCCCGGGCGAGCGCTTCGAGACCGAAGAGATCGAGATCCGCGGCACCCGGGTCAAGGTTTTCAAGAACGCCCCGCAGTCGCTCCGCCAGATCTTCGACACCGCCCGCAGCCGGGGCGACGCCACGTTCCTCGTCTACGAGGACGAGCGATGGAGCTTCGACGACGTCATGGCCGCCGTCGATGGTCTGGCCGCCACCCTTGTCGAGCGCTATGGCGTCGCCAAGGGCGACCGCGTCTCCATCGGTATGCGCAACTACCCCGAGTGGGTGATCTCCTTCGCGGCCATCACGTCGATCGGCGCCGTCTCGGTGTCGCTCAACGCATGGTGGACCGAGGACGAGCTCGACTACGCCCTCGAGGACTCGGGCTCCAAGGTGCTCATCGCCGACGTCGAACGGGTCGAGCGCTCACGCGCCACGGCCGAGCGCCTCGGCTTCTCGACGATCGGCGTGCGCCTGCCGGCGGGAGGCGCCGATTCGCTCGCCGGCACCGATCGGTGGGAGGACGTCGTCGTGGCCGGGGCCTCGATGCCCGACGTGCAGGTCGACCCGGAGGATGACGCCACCATCCTCTACACGTCGGGCACGACGGGCCGCCCCAAGGGGGCCGTGTCCACCAACCGCGCCGTGACCCAGGCGCTCACCGCCTTCGGGTGCCGCACCGCCGTCGACCGTCTGCGCAAGCCCGATGCGCCCCGGCCAGACGGCGCACCCTCGTTCATCCTCATCGTCCCCCTGTTCCATGTGACCGGCTGCGTTCCGGTGATGCTCTCGTGCTTCTCGGGTGGCATCAAGCTCGTGATCATGTACAAGTGGGATCCCGAGCGGGCCCTCGAACTCATCGAGCGCGAGCAGGTGACGAACTTCGTCGGCGTCCCCACCCAGTCGTGGGACCTGCTCGAGTCACCGTCGTTCTCGACGCGCGACACGTCCTCGCTCATGTCGGTGGGAGGGGGCGGTGCGCCCGCCCCGCCATCACTCGTGGCTCGCGTCGACTCGTCGTTCAAGAAGGCCCGCCCGTCGCTCGGTTACGGCATGACGGAGACCAATGCCTACGGCCCCGGCAACAACGGCGACGATTACGTGCAGCGGCCGACGTCTACCGGGCGGGTCGTCCCCGTCATGGAGATCGAGGTGCGCGACCCCGACGGCGTCGCCGTGGCGACGGGATCGTCGGGCGAGATCTGGTTCAAGGGGCCGATGTTGATCCGCGGCTATTGGAACAAGCCGGAGGCCACCAATGAGACCATCGTCGACGGCTGGCTTCGCACCGGCGACCTCGGCCGCCTCGACGACGAAGGCTTCGTCTACGTCGAGGACCCGGCCAAGGACATGGTGCTCCGAGCCGGCGAGAACGTGTACTGCGCCGAGGTCGAGGCCGCCATCTACGAGCACCCCGCGGTCTACGAGGCCGCCGTGTTCGGCGTGCCCCACGAGCGCCTCGGCGAAGAGGTCGCCGCCACCGTGTTCGTGCGCCCCGGCGAGAGCTTGACGGTGGAAGAACTCCAGGCCCACGTGCGTGAGCGCCTCGCCCCGTTCAAGGTGCCTTCGCGCATCGCTCTGGTGGGGGAGGCCCTGCCCCGCAATCCCGCCGGCAAGATCCTCAAACGCGAACTCCGAGACGCCTTTTCGGCCTGACCATGTAGGCGTTCAGCAGGACGGGTCGAGGAGCACCTTGAGGCAGCCGTCGGCGCGTGTGTCGAACGTGCGGTAGGCCTCGGCCGCCTGGCTGAGGCCCATGCGGTGAGTGAACACGTCCTCGGGGTGGAGCTTGCCGTGTTCGATCAACGGGACGAGGGACGACCATGTCGACGGAATGGAAGCCAGCGTCACCCGGAAAGTCAGCCGCTTGATCAGCGCCAACGGCACGGGAAACGGGAAGGCGAAATTCAGGTTCACGCCGATGACGCTCACCGTCCCGCCGGCGGCGCAGCAGAAGAGGGCGTCGGTGATGGTGGCGTCGGCGCCCACCGCTTCGATGACGGCTTGCGCGCCCCGTCCGCCCGTCGCCTCGAGCACCTGCTGTGGCGTGCCACCCTTCGAGGCGTCGATGGGTTCGGCTCCGAGGGCCGCCGCCCGGGCCAGGCGCTCGGGGATGGTGTCAACGGCCAGGATGCGGGCCGGGCCGTAGAGCTGGGCGCACTGCAGTGCGAACACGCCGACCGGTCCGAGCCCGATGACGACGACCGTGTCCCCCGGTGTGATGTCGGCTCGTTGCGCGCCGAGGTAGCCGGTGGGGAGGATGTCGGTGAGCAGCACGGCCTGTTCGGTCGAGACGGCCTCGGGGATCGGCAGGGCGAACACGTCGACGAACGGCACCGCCACCGCCTCGGACTGCCCGCCGTGCAGATCGGGCCCGGTGCCGAACACCTTGCCGGGCATGCCACCCGTGCAGACCACGGGGTCACGTCCGAGACACGACGGGCACCGTCCGCACCCGATCACGCCGGAGACGAGCACCCGGTCGCCGACCTGCAGGCGATCGACGGCCGGTCCGGCTTCCTCGATCGTCCCCACGAACTCGTGGCCGAGGCGCACCCCCTGCCCGCCCATCGCCCCGTGGTAGAGGTGCAGGTCGCTCCCGCAGATCGCCGTCCGCTCCACCCGCACGATGGCGCCCTCGGGACCGGGCAACACCGGATCGGGAACCTCCTCGACCGAGACCTCACCCTTGCCCTGCAACACGACAGCCCTCATGCCCGCCCTGCTCCCTGCTCGTTCTGGGTGGGTTGGTGTACCGAGGAGGGAGACGGATCCACCCAGAACGCCGGCATCTCAGCCCTTGGACGAGAGGCTGCGGGAGTTCTCGGCCTCAGCCGATGGTTCCTTGGGAAGGCCGAGGGCGCGCTCGCCGACGATGTTGCGCTGGATCTCGGCCGTGCCACCCCAGATGGTGCCGGAACGAGAGCCGAGGAACATTCCCATCCACTCGTTCTGGCGGTAGCCCTCGCCGTCGGGCCGGATCGTCGACTTCATGCCGGCGATGTTCATGGCGATCTCACCGAAGCGGCGGGTGTATTCCGACCACAGCATCTTGCCGACGCTGGCCTCGGGGCCGGGCTCGAGGCCCTTGGCGGCCAGGGCGTCCATCCGCTCGGACTGGTAGCGGATGATCTCGATCTTGGAGTACGCCCACGCCAGGTCCTGGCGGACGTTGGCATCGTCGATCTTCCCGTTCGACTTCGCTTCGTCGACGACACGGTCCCACTGCTTCTTGAAGCCGGTGTGGCGCGATCCGCCACCGCGACGTTCGTTGCCGAGGGTCGTGTTCGTCACCCGCCACCCGTCGTGGAGGCCGCCGATGACGTTGGTGACGGGGGCGCGGGCGGCGTCGATGAAGACCTCGCTGAAGCCGCTGCCACCGGTCATCTGGCGCAGGCCCCGGATGTCGAAACCGTTGTCCTTCATCGGCACCAGCACGTAGGAGATTCCCTTGTGCTTCGGGGCGTCGGGGTTGGTCCGGCACAGGCAGAACATCATGTTGGCGAACTGCGCGCCCGAGGTCCACACCTTCTGGCCAGTGATGATGAGCTCGTCACCGTCGACGATTCCCTTGGTCTGCAACCCGGCGAGGTCGGAGCCGGCCCCGGGCTCGGAGAAGCCCTGGCAGTAGCGGTGGGTGCCGTCGAGGATCTTGGGCAGGAATTCGCGCTTCTGCTCCTCGGTGCCCCACACGATGATGGCCGGGCTGACGAGCGACTCGCCCATGCCCCGGTTGGTGCGGGGGTAGCCGGCCTTGCCGAACTCCTCGGACACGATGCCGTTCTGGAAGCTGTCGAGGCCGCGTCCCCCGTATTCCTCGGGCCAGTGCGAGCAGATCCAGTGGCCCTCGACGAGGCGGGACTCCCACGCCTTCATCGCGTCCTTCTGCTCGTCGGTGACGCCGGCGCCCATGCCGGCACGCGCCATTGGCGAGATGCCCTTGACCTCTTCGATGGCGTTGTCCTTGATCCAGGCCTGGACTTCCTGTCGCAGCTTCTCGTCGCTGACGTTGACCGACATCGTTCCCCCTCGTGGTGTGCTGCCGGGAGGTTAATGCAGGCGCACCAACTGCCGCTAGGGCCGAGCGGCCGGGAGCTCGTACCCTGTCGCCCGGTGCTGGACCTGCTTCCAGAACTCCGCCCGCTTCTCTTCGCCCTTCAGCTTGGCGTAGCTCCGGTAGATCGAGACGCTGATGTCGAGGGCAGGGCGGCGACGGAAGGCCTCTTCCAGCATCCCGACGGCGAGCCAGTTGGAGTTGGTGTTGTCGGAGCCTGAGCTCTGGCCGCCCCTGCTTCGCAGATCGAGCTCCGAATACTTGTACTGGCCGGCCTTCTCGTGACCCTTCTCGTACTTCTCGCCGTAGGTCACATGCGGCTCGGTCGGCCAGAACATCTCCGGGCCCTTCGGCTTCGGCGCCGCCTTGCCCTTCTTCGGCGCCTTGTAGCCCGTGGTGTCCTTGATGTCGGTCGACTGGGGCCGGTTGGGATCCTGCTTTCGAGGCTTGCGCTGCACGACCATTCCGGACACCGCCGTATTGCCGTAGTCCCGCTGCATCGAGAGGACGTGGTCGTTCAGGCTCTGCGGCCCGTCAGGAGTGCGTGCCGGCGCTGCGGTCGGGCCCCCCGGAGCGTTGATCTGCTCCTGCTCTCGGTCCGGCCTCTGCACTCGACGTCCCACGATTCGGAGGGTACACCCGTGCCTTGTGCGAACTGGTGTGGCGCCAACACTCACTCCAGCGCGTCGTCCCGGCAGGTAGCCGGGGCGGTGACCGGGTTGCATCGGGCCACGCCGCCGCCGGGCAGCGCGACGGCATAGCCCGTTCCGAATCGGACGTCGGCCATGGGGAAGTCGGTGCTGACCCAGGCGGCGGCGCTGGCCAAAGCGGCGTCGCGTCGACCGACTGAACCCGAGCGAGCCTCCACGGTGTCGGCATCGGCGCGCGTGCGAAGGATGAAGCCCTGGCGGGCCAGCGCGGCGATGTCGTCGGCCTGCATCAACGGATCCGGACGGGAGACGACTGCCGACTCCGGAGCCGCCGTCCCCGACAGGGTGAACATGGCGCGTCCCCGCAATGACTCGTGTCCCTCGATGTAGGCCGTCCGCTTGGCGTCGTCGTTGAGGAGTCCGAACATGACCCTGCCGCGTGACTGCGCCAACGTCGGCCACCCGCCGGTCGTCACCGCCTCGCGCAGGGTCGCAGCCGAGCCACGCACCACATCGGGCGTGATGAGGTCGCGGGCGTCGAACACGGAGCGGATCTCGGCGTCGAGGGCGTCGAGTTCGGCCGGGCCGATGGGCGCCGGCGTGGCGAATCCCAACCGGGCGACGTCGGGGACGGGCGCGTCCTTGGCCTCGATGAACATCATCAGCGGAAGGTGCTTGGGGTGAGCGGCGCTCCATGTCGCGACCGCTCGTAGGCATGCCACCAGCGTCAGGCAGCTCGCCTCGAAGTCGATCTCCGGCAGGTGGAGCACCTTGAACCCCGGCGCGTTCAGCTCGGCCAACCCGGACTCCCTCGGGAGTCCGACGAGGGTGTTGGCAGCGCGGGACGCAAACCGTCCGCCCTCGGGATCGGCGAAGACATCGAACTCGAGCTGGCGCACGCCGGCGTCGAGTTGCTCAGCGATGGGACGGTGCTCGTAGTCGACGCTCGACGCCAGCCGAGCGTCGAAGGAGGTGAGGATCTCGAACAGCTTCGGGGGCAGCCGCCGGTGAAAGCTGTTGTGCGTCCCGATCACCTGCACCTGGTTCAGCCGAACGAGCTCGTCCATTGCCGGCGCCGCCGTGGTGGTCGACGCCGGAGGGTCCGTCGGCCCCGACCCGTTGCAGGCCGTGAGGGTCAGCAGGCCGATGACCGCCAGCAACGCGGCCCAGACGACCCGATCCAACTC
Source organism: Acidimicrobiales bacterium (assembly GCA_046597375.1). GTDB lineage: Bacteria > Actinomycetota > Acidimicrobiia > Acidimicrobiales > CADCTF01 > DATLED01. The sequence goes on from JBKJKM010000229.1 coordinate 19,215, forward strand.
GTTCGGTGAAGGTCTGTCCGTGCTGAGCACGGCTTCACCTTCACAGAACCCATCGACAAAACTGGCGACATGGCGAAGAAGGCGAGTACCAAGAAGGCAATCGAGCGGGTCAGAAAGATTGCTCTGGCGCTTCCCGAGGCCGAGGAGAAGCCGTTCGGCGGGCACACGGCGCCGGCGTTCCGGGTGCGGGACAAGCTCTTCGTGATGACGTCGGAGGACGGCACGACCATGACGTGCAAGGGTGCGCCCGGGGTGCAGCAGGCGGTCATCGCCTCCTCGTCCGAGCGCTTCTTCCTCCCGCCCTATGTCGCCCACAACGGCTGGATCGGCATCAACCTCGAGGTCGACCAGGACTGGGACGAGCTAGCCGAACTCATCGAGGAGAGCTGGCGCATGACCGCCCCCAAGCGGACCGTCGCCCTGTTCGACCCGGGATCTACGCGCGCTTCGGGGGCTTGACGACCCCCGATCGCCCGTGAAGCCCGAATCGTCCCCCCTTGCCGTGTTGCTCACGCCCGAGGAGATCGATCGGGCCGCCGAGGTCAAGGCGACGTTACGTGCCGCCCGGCAGCTGAGTCCGCCCGTCAGTCGTCCAGCGCGCCGATGAGCTCGAGGATGCGCAGGGGCGGCAGGTGCTGCTCCTCGACCTTGACGTCAAAGGGGGCCAGGGCATCCTCGATGGCGTTGCACAGCGTCGCCGGCGATACGACCATGCCGCCCTCGCCGACGCCGCGGAAGTTCACGTCGGGGTCGAGGGGAACCGTCTCGAGGTGGTGGATCTCGATCCGGGGCACCTCGGTGGTGGTCGGCAACAGGTAGTCCATGAACGTGCCGGCGAGGAACTGGGCCGTCTCGGGGTCGTAGGCCGAGCGCTCCAACAGCACCGCCCCGATGCCTTGGGCGACGCCGCCTCGCACCTGGCCGTCGACGATCGCCGGGTTGATGAGCTTCCCGCAATCCTCGACGACGACGTAGCGCTCGATCTCGACGAGGCCGGTTTCGACGTCGACCTCGACGATGGCGCAGTGGGTGCCGCCCGACCACCCGCCCTGTCCGCCGTCGTAGTTGCCCGTCACTTCGAGCGAGGCGTCCATGCCCTCGGGCAGCGCTCCGGGTACGGCCGCAGCCGCGGCGATCGACGCCAGCGGACGGGCGCTGACGGGCACACCCCGCACACCGATGCGGTCGTCGACGATCTCGAGATCGTCGACGTTGGCTTCCATGAGCTGGGCCGTGACCTCGAGCACCCGCTCCCGCAACGCCCTCGCCGTGTGGACGGTTGCGCCGCCAGCCATCGTGGCCGAGCGCGACCCACCGGTGAAGCCGAACGGCACCTGGTCGCTGTCGCCGACGACGATCTTCACCTGCGCCATCGACACGCCGAACTCGTCGGCGGCGATCTGGGCCAGCGTCGTCTCGTGGCCTTGTCCGTGGGGCATCTGGCCGGTGAAGACGCGCACGATACCGTCCTCATCGAGGCGCATGCGCATGGCCTCGTTGCCGAGCCCGCCGCCCGAGCCCCTGGGCCCAGGCGCCGCCTCGATGTAGGTGGCCATGCCGAGGCCGAGGTAGCGGCCCTCGGCGCGGGCGGCTTCCTGGCGCACGCGGAAGGACGCGACGTCGACCACCTCGTCGACCTTCTCCAAAGACTCGCGCGCGGTGACGCTTGACAGCGAGCGTCCGGTGATCATGGTGCCCGGGTTCTCGCCCTGGTAGGCGATGTTGCGACGCCGCACCTCGAGCGGCTCGAGCCCGAGCTCCTTGGCCACCATGTCGACGATCCGCTCGCGGCAGAACGTCTCGGATGCCCACGGGCCGCGGTACGCGACATACATCGCCTTGTTCGTGACCGCCGCCCGGAACGTGAACTCGAGCGCTTGCATCGAATACGGACCCGGAAGCATCCCTTCGACCATCCCGCCGAGCATCGCCCCCATGCCGGGGTAGGCGCCGGTGTCGACGACCATGCTCACCTTCATGGCGAGAATGTCGCCTTCGTTGGTGACGGCGCACTCGGCCTCGAGCGTCTCCTCCCGCGCGTGGCCCGAGAACGAGAGGTGCTCGTTGCGGTCCTCGATCCACTTCACCGGTCGGCCGAGCGCTTTGGACAGCGCGGCGGCGGCGATCTCCTCGCGCCCCGTTCCGATCTTGAGGCCGAACGAGCCACCGATGTCACCGCACAGCACCCGCACCTTGTCGGGCGCCAGTCCGAGCTGCCCGGACAGCACCATCTTCGCGATGCCGACACCCTGGTTCGAGCCGTACATCGTCATGGCGCCGGCGTCGGTGTCGTAGTCGGCGACGCAGCCCCGGCATTCCATCGGGACGTTCTGGTGCCGGTGCACTCGTAGCGTGCCGCGCACGACGCGGTCGGCCTTGGCGAAGGCCGCCTCGACGTCACCGTGGGTGTTGGTCGTCGGGCCGGCGATCACGTTCGAGCCGAGGTCCTCGAAGATCGGCGTGCTCGCCGGGTCGAGGGCCTGGTCGGCGGTGGCAACCGGCGGGAGGTCGTCGTAGTCGACCTCGATGAGCTCGAGGGCGTCCTCGGCGATGTAGCGGTTCTCGGCCACGACGACCGCCACCGGGTCACCGACGAGGCGGACCTTGTCGGTGGCCAGGACGGTGAAGGCGACCGGTGCCGGCCCGAAGAAGCCGAGGGGCTTGGCATCGGCATGCAGCAGCGCCTGCAGGCCAGCGCCGTCATAGACCGCCACGACCCCGGGCACCTGGCGCGCCGCGGTCACGTCGATACCGGTGATGAGTCCGTGGGCGATGGGGCTGCGCAGGAAGGCGGCGTGCAACATCCCGGGGAGCTGGACGTCATCGACGTAGTTGCCGGTGCCGGTGAGGATTCGCGTGTCCTCGGAGCGCTTGACGCTTTCGCCGACGAAGCGCTGCGCGAGGGGCGCGTTGGTCGCCGTCATCAGGCTGCTCCCGTCGCCTTGAGCACGCCGTTGAGGATGCTCTCGTAGCCGGTGCAGCGGCAGATGTTGCCGGACAGGGTCTCGCGAATCTCCTGCTCGCCCGGCGACGGGTTCTCCTCCAACAAGGCGGTGATCTGCATCATGAAGCCGGGCGTGCAGAACCCGCATTGAAAGGCGTGCGAGTCCCGCATCGCCTCCTGCAGCGGGTTCATCGTGCCCGCTTCGGCGCCGTTGAGGCCCTCGATCGTGCGCACCGTCGCGCCCTGGGCCTGCACGGCGAGCATGAGGCACGACCGCACCGCCTCCCCGTCGACGATGACCGTGCACGCCCCGCAGACGCCGTGCTCGCAGCCGAGGTGGGTGCCGGTCAGGCCGAGGTCCTCCCGAAGAAAGTCGGCCAGGGTCTTGCGGGGTTCGACGTCGGCGGCGGTCCTGGCGGTGCCGTTGACGGTGAGATCGACGTTCACTTCGACGTTCCTTCCATCGCCCGGATGAGGGCTCGCTTGACGCACACGACGGCCACCTTCTTGCGGTAGGCCGTGGACGCATGCAGGTCGGCCGACGGCTCGATGTCTCGAGAGGCCAGCGCAGCCGCCTCGTCCACGGATGCCCCGTCGTTGAGGGCTTGTTCGGACGCCGTCGCCCGGACCGGTCGTTCGGCCACGTTGAGGAGAGCGATGCGGGCATCGTTCGCGGCCACGGCCACGACCGCGCCGACCATGGCGAAGTCGCCGTGGCGTCGGGCGACCTCCTCGACGGCGACGCCGCCGTCGAAGGTCGGGAAGTCGATCGACGTGAGGATCTCGTCGGGCTCGAGCGAAGTGGTGAAGTACCCCTGGAAGAAGTCGTCGGCGGCGATGGTGCGCTCACCCCGTGCTTTCGACCGGACGTTGAACGTCGCCCCCAGCGCGAGCGCCACCGCCGGCAGCTCGGCCGCCGGGTCGGCGTGGGCCAAGCTGCCGCCGATCGTCCCGCGCGAGCGGATGGCGACATGGCCGATGTGGGGTATCGCCTGGTGAAGCAGTGGTGCGGCGGCGCGGATCTCCTCGGACCGCTCGGCCGTGCGGTGCCGAACCAGCGCGCCGACCCGGAGCGTCCCGTTCACCCGTTCGACCTGGGCCAGCTCGTCGATGCCGTTGAGGTCGATCAGCAGGCTCGGGTGGGCCAGGCGCAACGACATGAGCGGGATCAGGCTCTGGCCACCGGCCAGCACTTTGGCGTCCTCGCCCCCGTCGGCGAGCGCGTTGAGCGCTTCGTCGAGAGACGAGGCGGCGAGGTAATCGAACGGGGGCGGCTTCACTGGGCGCCGACTGTAACGAGGATCACACCCGAACGGCGGACTCCGCGCCGTAAGGTGCCCGACGTGACGGGTGAGGACTCTGCGCTTGGGGAACGGCGGCTTGGGGTCGTGCGGGACCACATGGAGGCGGAGAACCGCCTGGCCTTCGACGAGGTCATCGACACCTTCGCCCATCCACGTTACGAGCTGATGGCCAGCGGCCGAATCTTCGACGGCGAGGACGAGGTGCGGCGCTACTTCGCCCAGTCTCGCCGCGCCTTCCCCGATCAGCGCAACGAGAACGCCGTCCTCCACGCCATGGACGACGGGGTGCTGGCCGAGTTCGACCTTCTCGGCACCTCGCCCGACACCGGCCGGTCGTTCCGCTCGCGCATAGCGGCCCTGTTCCTGTTCGAGGACGGTGGCACGGGCATCATCTGCGAGCGGGTCTACTTCGACTCGGCCTCGATCGCCGCCCAGGTGACGTCACCGCCCGAGTAGGGCGGGAGGGGGTTCAGCTCGTCCGGCGCCGGCGGGCCGCCGCCACGGTGGCCAGCATCTCGTCGCGTGGCGGCCCAGGAGGCGGACGAGGAGTGAGCATCGCCTGGGCGAACAGCTCCTCGATTCGCGTCTGCATGTCCGGGTCATCGTCGAGCACCGAGGTGGAGTCGAGCAGGCCCATCCGGCGCATGTACATCCGGAAGACCGCCGGGTCCATCATCGAGGCGGCGCCGCCGGCTACGAGCGAGAACAGGGCATAGGCACCGTTGCGCGTCGTGAAGTCGATGGGCTCGCCCGTCCAGAGCCGGTGCCGTTGGTCGTCGAGCGACGACGCCAGGTCGAACCGTTCGCGCAGGGCCGGCGACACGGCGTCGATGTAGCTGCGGAGCCCGGCGACCGGATCGGCGTGGCCTGCCAGCGCATCGGCGAGCGCGGCTGCCTGTACGAAGGCGAAGGCGAGTCCGTGGGCGAGGACGGGATCGGTGTGGCTATGGGCGTCGCCCACTGGCACCAGGCCGGCCACCGCCGTCGTCTCGGCGCTCCGGAAGCTGTTGGTGAGACCGGCCATCGGCATCACGCCGGTGATGGCCTCGACGCCCTCGGGGTCCACCCATTGCCGCAAACCGGGAATGCCGGCGACGGCGGCCTCGAACGCCGACTCATCGGACAAGCCCCGCCACTCGGGGACTCCGCTCGGCACCGACAACAAGGCGGCGAACGTGCCGTTGTCGCCAGGGAAGGTCGCGAAACCCAGGTACCCCAGGTCCCCGCGTGGACTGAGCACCCAGGGACCGTCGGGAAGCTCGAAGCCGTTGGTGATCCGGTAGTAGCGGCTGTAGTACACGACGCCGCAGTCGCTGGTCTCGACGGGCGATGTTGGGATCCCTCCATCAGCGAGCCACCCCGGCGTGGGGGTGCGCCGCCCGAGGGCGTCGACGACGACGGTGGCGGGATGGACGCCGCCGCCGACGCCGACACCGGTGATCCGGCCGTTCTCGAAGGACAGACCGTCGATGGTGACGCCATCGTGCACCTCGATGTTCTCGCCATCGACGGCCCGCCGGAGCGCCCACTCGATCAACGGGCGACGGGCGGCGAGGTACTGCAGCTCTTCGTCTTCGTCGACGGCATCGGCGCCCGGCGGCATCTTCTTGCGCCCGTCGATCTCGGTGGCGCCGGCATCGAGCAGCGTGGCGTACACGTCGGGCAGGTGGGCCCGGAGCTCGGAGCGGGCTCGGGGGGTGAAGGCGTGGGGCTGGAGGAAGTGGGGGATGCCGCGCCGCTCCCAGGTCGGGGCATCGGCGGCCGGTGAGTCGTCGAATCGGTCGCGCTCGATGAGCACGACCGGATGCCCCTGCCTCGCCAGCAACAGTGCCGACGACAACCCGGCGACGCCTCCGCCCAACACCGTCACCACGACACCCGCCATCGCAAGACCCCCTGATCGCGGATCCTGCCACGTCGACCGGCGCCACCGTTGGGTCATCCCCCCGCTCGGCCCGGGTTCTACGCGCGCTTCGGGGGCCTGAAGGCCCCCCATCGCGCGTACATCCTGAGAAGCCCTACGGGACGAGGGGCGCCGGCAGCAGGGTGGAACCCATGAGGTGGGCATCGACGGCGGCGGCGCACGAGCGACCCTCGGCGATGGCCCAAACGATGAGCGATTGACCGCGGCCCATGTCGCCGCAGACGAAGACGTCGTCGACGTCGGTGTCCCACGACGAGCCCCGGGCCACGTTGCCCCGGTCGGTCATGGTGACGCCGAGCGACTCGAGGAGACCGCCCCGCTCGGGTCCGACGAAGCCCATGGCCAAGTAGACCCGTTCGCACTCGAGCTCGAAGTCGCTGCCCTCGACCTTGGAGAACCGGCCCTCGACCATCTCGACCTCGTGCGCCCGCAGCCCCCGCACGTTGCCATCGTCGTCGCCCAGGAAGCACTCGGTGTTGACGGAGAACACTCGCTCGCACCCTTCCTCATGGGCCGACGACACTCGGAACATCAGCGGCCAGGTTGGCCACGGCGTCGAGTCGGCCCGGGCTTCCGGCGGCCGGGGCATGATCTCGAACTGGTGGATCGAGGTTGCCCCCTGGCGGATGGCCGTGCCGAGGCAGTCGGCCCCGGTGTCGCCGCCGCCGATGATGACGACCCGCTTGCCGGCCGACGTCACCGGCGGCTCAGCAAGGTCACCCTCCTGCACCTTGTTCGATCCGGGCAGGTACTCCATGGCCTGATAGATGCCCGTGAACTCGCGCCCTGGGATCGGCAGGTCGCGCCACGCCGTCGCGCCTCCGGCCAACACGACGGCGTCGTAGTTCGACCGCAGCTCCTCGACCGTCACGTCGACGCCCACGTTGACGCCAGTGCGGAACTGCGTGCCCTCGGCCTCCATCTGCTCGAGTCGCCGATCCAAGAAGCGCTTTTCCATCTTGAACTCGGGGATGCCGTAGCGCATGAGCCCACCGATGCGATCGGCCCGCTCGTACACCGTCACGGTGTGTCCGGCTCGGGTCAGCTGTTGCGCCGCCGCCAGTCCGCTCGGACCCGAACCCACAACGGCGACACGCTTGCCCGTGAGCACTTCGGGCACGATTGGCTTGACCCACCCCTCCGACCACGCCCGTTCGATGATCTCCACCTCGACCTGCTTGATCGTCACCGGGTCTTGGTTGATGCCGAGCACGCAGGCCGACTCGCACGGCGCCGGGCACAGCCGCCCCGTGAACTCGGGGAAGTTGTTGGTGGCGTGAAGTCGCTCGAGGGCGTCCTCCCAGTTGTCCCGGTAGACGAGGTCGTTCCAGTCGGGGATGAGGTTGCCGAGGGGGCAGCCGTTGTTGCAGAACGGAATACCGCAGTCCATGCACCGCGACGCTTGCGCCTTGAGCGTCGTCGACGGGAACGGCTCGTAGACCTCGTTCCAATCGAGGATGCGCACGGGCACGGGCCGGCGCGTCGGGGTTTGGCGCCCGTGCTTGAGGAACCCCGTGACGTCAGCCACGTGCGCTCGCCATGATCGCTTCGTCCACGGACAAGCCCCTCTCCTCGGCGGTGGCGGCTGCTTCGAGCACCCGCTTGTAGTCCTTTGGCATCACCTTGACGAAGTGACGCAGCTCCTCGTGCCAGCGGGTCAACAGCCGTTCGGCCACCCGCGATCCGGTCTCGCGCTCGTGCTTGCGCACGGTCGCCCGCAGCCACTCGCGGTCCTCGTCGTCGAGCGGGTCGAGGTCGACCAGCTCTCGGTTGAGATTGTTGGCCAGCTCGTCGTCGGGGTCCCACACGTAGGCGATACCGCCGGACATACCGGCACCAAAGTTGCGCCCCGTCGGTCCGAGCACGACGACCCGTCCACCCGTCATGTACTCACACCCGTGGTCTCCGACGCCCTCGACGACCGCGGTGGCGCCGGAGTTGCGCACGCAGAAGCGCTCGCCGACGATGCCTCGCAGGAACGCTTCGCCACCCGTCGCCCCGTAGAGGATGACGTTGCCGGCGATGACGTTCTCCTCGGCCACGAACGACTCGTGGGCGTCGGCCGGTGGGCGCACCACGATCCGTCCGCCACTGAGGCCCTTGCCCACGTAGTCATTGGCGTCGCCGTGGAGCCGCAACGTGATGCCGCGGGGCAGGAAGGCGCCGAACGACTGGCCGGCCGAACCCGTCATGTTGAACACGATGGTGTTGTCGGGCAGGCCGGCCCCTCGGTAGCGGCGGGTGAGGTCGGCGCCGAGCATGGTGCCGACGGTGCGGTTGACGTTGCGCACCTCGACGTCGGCCTCCACCTTCTCGCCCCGTTCGAGGGCGGGCGCCGCCAGCTCGATCAAGCGATTGTCCAACGCCCGGTCGAGTCCATGGTCCTGCTCGAGCGACTGGTAGCGGGTCGTGCCCTCGGGAACGTCGGGCATCAACAGCAGGGGAGAGAGATCGAGCCCGGCTGCCTTCCAATGGTCGACCGCCGGCATCGTGTCGATGATGTCGACCTGCCCGATGGCTTCGTTGAGCGAGCGGAACCCGAGCTCGGCCAGCAGCTCGCGCACCTCCTCGGCGATGTACTCCATGAACGTGACGACGAACTCGGGCTTGCCGCTGAAGCGCTTGCGCAGCTCCTCGTTCTGGGTGGCGATGCCGACCGGACAGGTGTCGAGGTGGCAGACCCGCATCATCACGCAACCGCTCACCACCAACGGTGCCGTGGCGAAGCCGAACTCCTCGGCGCCCAACAACGCGGCGATGACGACGTCCCGTCCGGTCTTGAGCTGGCCGTCGACCTGCACGACGATGCGGTCGCGCAGCCCGTTGAGGATCAGGGTCTGTTGCGTCTCCGCCAGCCCCAGCTCCCACGGCGCGCCGGCGTGTTTCAGCGAGGTCAACGGCGAAGCGCCCGTCCCGCCGTCGTGGCCGCTGATGAGCACCACGTCGGCGTGGGCCTTCGACACGCCGGCGGCCACGGTGCCGACGCCGACCTCGGCCACCAGCTTCACGTGGATGCGGGCCTGCGGGTTGGCGTTCTTGAGGTCGTGGATGAGCTGGGCCAGGTCCTCGATCGAGTAGATGTCGTGGTGCGGCGGAGGCGAGATGAGGCCGACGCCGGGTGTGGAGTAGCGGGTCTTGGCGATCGACGGCAGGATCTTGAAGCCGGGGAGCTGGCCGCCCTCGCCGGGCTTCGCCCCCTGGGCCATCTTGATCTGGATGTCGTCAGAATTGACGAGGTACTCGCTCGTCACGCCGAAGCGTCCCGACGCCACCTGCTTCACGGCGCTGCGCCGGGCCGGGTCGTGCAGACGCTCCGGATCCTCGCCGCCCTCGCCGGTGTTGCTGCGCCCGCCGATCTCGTTCATGGCGATGGCCAGGGTCTGGTGGGCCTCCATGGAGATCGAGCCATATGACATGGCGCCGGTGTTGAAGCGCTTGACGATCTCGCTCACCGGCTCGACCTCGTCGATCGGCACCGCCGGCCGTTGGCCCGTCTTCAGTTGGAAGAGCCCGCGCAACGTCGCCAGCTTCGAGGCCTGGCTGTCGACGAGGCCCGTGTACTCCTTGAAGATCTTGTACTGCTTGGTGCGCGTCGCGTGCTGCAGGCGGAACACGGTCTCGGGGTTGAAGAGGTGGTACTCGCCTTCGCGCCGCCACTGATACTCGCCGCCGACGGCGAGCTCGCGATGGGCGAGCTCGCTCGGACGGTCGGGCCACGCCAAACGATGCCGCGCCGCCACCTCTTGGGCGAGCTCGTCGAGGCCGATGCCGCCGAGGCGGCTGATGGTCCCGGTGAAGTACTCGTCGACCAGTTCGGTGCCGAGCCCGATGGCTTCGAACACCTGGGCGCCCGTGTAGGACGCCACCGTGGAGATGCCCATCTTCGACATGACCTTGAGCACGCCCTTGCCGGCGGCCTTGATGTAGTTGCGCACGGCCTTGCGCTCGTTTACCCCGACCATGTCGTTGTTGCGGATCTCGTTGGTGATCGTGTCGAAGGCGAGGTACGGGTTGACGGCGGCGGCCCCGTAGCCGATGAGCAGCGCCATGTGATGCACTTCCCGGGCGTCGCCGCACTCGACGACGAGTCCGACCTTCGTCCGGGTCTTCTCCCGGATGAGGTGGTGGTGCACGGCGCTGGTGAGCAGCAAGCTCGGGATCGGCGCTTGGGTGGCGCTCGAGTGTCGGTCGCTGATGATGATGATACCGGCGCCGAGGTTGACGGCCTCGTTCACCTTGACGCGGATGGACTCGATGGCCCGACGCATGCCCTCGCCGCCGTCGGCCACGGGGTAGAGGCCGTCGATCACATAGGACGACCATCCGGGCTGCTCGCCGGACTCGTTGATGTAGAGGAGCTTGGCCAGCTCGTCGTTGCTGAGGATCGGGTAGGGGATGGCGATCTGGGCGGCGCTCTCGGGCGTCGGCTCGAGCAGGTTGCGCTCCGGTCCGAGGCGGTTGCCGAGGCTGGTGACGAGCTCCTCGCGAATGGCGTCGAGCGGCGGGTTGGTGACCTGGGCGAACAGCTGGCTGAAATAGTCGAAGAGCAGTCGTGGCCGGTCGCTGAGGACGGCGATCGGGGTGTCCGTCCCCATGCTCCCGAGGGCCTCGCCGCCGGTCTTGGCCATGGGCGTCAGGAGGATTTTGAGGTCCTCGGTCGTGTACCCGAACAGTCGCTGGTGGGTGACGACGCTCGAGTGCTGCGGCGTCAGAAACTCCTTGGGCGCCAGGTCATCGAGGTGGACGAGGTTGTCGTGAAGCCACTGGCCGTAGGGCTGCTCGGCCGCCAGCGTCGACTTGATCTCTTCGTCGCCGATGATGCGTCCCTGGCTGGTGTCGACCAGGAACATCTTCCCGGGCTGCAGCCGGCCCTTCTCGACGACCGTCTTGACATCGACGTCGAGCACGCCGACCTCGCTCGCCATGATGACGAGGCCGTCGTCGGTGACCCAGTACCTCGACGGACGCAGGCCGTTGCGGTCGAGCACCGCGCCAATAACGGTGCCGTCGGTGAAGGCGACGCTCGCGGGCCCGTCCCACGGCTCCATGAGGCTGGCGTGGAATTGGTAGAACGCCCGCTTCTCCTCGCTCATCGTCTCGTGGTTCTCCCAGGCCTCCGGGATCATCATGAGCACGGCGTGGGGCAGGCTTCGTCCGCCCAGGTGCAGGAGCTCCAGGACCTCATCGAAGCGGGCGGTGTCGCTGCCGCCGGGCGTGCAGATCGGGAAGATCCGCTCGAGGTCGCCGGGCAGCAGGTCGGACTCGAGCAGGGCCTCGCGCGCCCGCATCCAGTTCTGGTTGCCCTGCACCGTGTTGATCTCGCCGTTGTGGGCGACGTAGCGGTATGGGTGGGCCAGCGGCCAACTCGGGAACGTGTTGGTCGAGAAACGGGAGTGGACGAGGGCCAACGCGCTCTCCATCCGCTCGTCGGTGAGGTCGGGGAAGAACTCCGGCAGCTGTGGGACGGTGAGCATCCCCTTGTAGATGAGGGTCCGACAGCTGAAGCTCGGGAAGTAGACGGTGGCGTCGTCCCCGCCGATCTCGTGCTCGATCCGCTTGCGTAGAATGAACGCCCGCCGCTCGAGGTCCATGTCGGCGTCGCCGCCGACGAAGAGCTGCCGGAACGTCGGCTGCACGTCGGCCGCCCCCGCGCCGAGCATGTCGTCCTTGACCGGCACATCCCGCCACCCGAGCACCGTCAGGCCCTCGTCGACCACGACCTTCTCGATGTCGGCCTGGGCGTTCGTGGCCTCGGTGTCGTCGCGGGGCAGGAAGGCGATACCGGTGGCGTAGTGCCCGACCGGCGGCAACTCGAAGCCGGCGACGGCTCGCAGGAAGGCGTCGGGCATCTGGACGAGGATCCCGGCTCCATCACCGGTGTTCACCTCGGCGCCGGCAGCTCCGCGGTGCTCGAGGTTGCAGAGGGCTTCGATGCCGCGTTCGACGATGCGGTGGCTCTTCCGGCCGTGCAGGTCAGCAACGAAGGCGACGCCACACGCGTCATGCTCGAAGGCGGGGTCGTACAGACCCTGGCGCGCAGGGAGATCTCGGTTCACAAGTCGTCCTCTTGGGCTGGGAAGGTGGTGTTGCCTGCCCGGGACGACGTTGGCCCTCGCAGATCGAGAGGAAATAGTAGCCGACGGTGCCTGGCGGTGGCCCGCCGGACGCAACAGACTTCGCCCGTGCCCTCGTTCCTGTTCACCGACGTCGAGGGTTCGACCCAGTTGCTGCGGGATCTCGAATCGGAGTGGGCCGCCATCATCGAGCGGCAGCGGTCGCTCATCGTGCGCGCCAGCGAGGCATGGGGCGGATCGTTGATGTCGACCGCCGGCGACGGAACCTTCTGCGCGTTCCCCGACGACGACGGGTCGGCCGCCGTGCACGCCGCCGTCGCCGCTCAGGTGCTGCTGGCCGAGGAGGTGTGGCCGGCGGGCGCCGACGTGCGGGTACGCATGGGCGTTCATGCGGGAGCGGCCGTCTGTGTGGGAGGAGATTGGGTCGGGCTAGCGGTCCATCAAGCGGCCCGGCTGTCGGCCGTCGGCCACGGCGGACAAGTCATCGTGGCCGCGGATGTCTGTCCGGCGTCGCTGGAACGGGTGGCCCTCGGGGGCCACGTCGTCAAGGACTTCGACGGCGCCATCGAACTCGTGCAGTTGACGGCACCCGGCCGGCGCACGTCCTTTCCCCCGCTGCGAACGCTGGCACGGAGCCGCCACAACCTCCCGCTTCGCCGGACCACCTTCGTCGGACGTGACCGCGAAATGGGTCTCATCGACAAGCTGCTCGACGAGACTCGCTTGGTCACCATCGTGGGGCCCGGCGGGGTCGGGAAGACGCGGCTTGCCGTCGAGACGGCCGGCGAGCGCCTGGGCCGTCACGCCGCCGGCACCTTCCTGGTCGAGCTCGCACCGGTTGTCGTCGGTGGTGTGGCCGCCGCCATCGCCGCAGCGGTGACCGAACCCGGGCACCGACGGGGAGGCGCGCCGCTGGTGGATTTGCTCGAGAACCGGGCGCTGCTGCTCGTCCTCGACAACTGCGAGCACCTCCTCGATGACGTCGCCGCCGTGATGGACGAGGTGCTCGACCACTGCGCCGACGTTCATGTGCTCGCCACCAGTCGGGAGGCGCTCGGTTTGGCCGGAGAGGCCATCTGCCGTCTTGACCCGCTGGCGAGCCCTTCGCTCGATGCCGATTCTGTCGTCGAGATCGTCGACGTGATGGAGCACCCGGCCACGCGGCTGCTGGTCGACCGGGCCCACCTCGTGCGCCCCGACCTCAGCCTGGACGCCGATGCGGCGACGATCGTGGTCCAGCTCTGTCGGCGTCTCGACGGACTTCCGCTCGCCATTGAGCTCGCCGCCGCTCGCCTGTCCACCCACACCCTGGCCGAGCTCGAGGCGGCATTGGCCGATCGCTTCGATGTGCTCGACGGTGCTCGCCGTGGTGGCTCGGCCCATCAACGAACTCTCGACGATCTCGTGGGATGGAGCCACGACCTCCTCGACGACGATGAGCGCATGGTGTTGCGTCGCCTGTCGGTGTTCGCCGGAGCGGCGGCGGCGGACGCCGCCGAGGCGGTCTGCATGCGCAACCACGAGCCCGACGGGCGGCGCGTGCTGGAGCGGCTGGTCGAGCGTTCGCTGCTCCAGGCCGACATCGTCGATGGGACCATCCGGTACCGGCAGCTCGAGACGGTGCGGTCCCACGCGCGTCATCGCCTCATCGACGCCGGCGAGGAGGATGCCGCCGTTGCCGACCATGCGGCCTGGTTCGACCAACTCGTCCAGGTGGAGATCCAGCGCTACATCGGCCCCGAACAGGCCGGGGCCATGCGAATCTTGAGCCTCGAGCTCGACGAGGTCCGTCGGGCGATGCGCACGATGATCGACAACGGCTGGGACGTCCAGGCGTGCCGGACGGCTGGCAACCTCCGCTCGTACTGGGTCGGCACTGGGCAGGTGGAAGAGGGGAGGCGATGGCTGGCCGAAGCGTTGGCCCTTCCTCATTCCGTACCGACCAGGGAACGGGCACGGGCGCTGCAGTCTGGCGGGTGGCTGGCGTTGGAAGACGACGATACCGAGGATGTCGAGCCGCTCCTGCGGGAGTGCGTCGCCGTCAGCGAAGCGACCGGAGACGATCGGTGCCGAGCCCAAGCGCTCGACGGGCTGGCCCGCTTGGCTATGGCCCAAGGAGATCTTGGTCGTGCCGAAGCGTTGCTCGAGCAGAGCCTCGCGGTGCGGCGTGGGCTCGGCATCAACGTGGAGACCTCCGCAGCACTGAACAACCTCGCCGGCGTGGTTGCGCAGTACGACGTCGAGCGAGCGGCGCGCCTGGCCGAGGAGGGCCTCGAGATCGATCGGGCTTCGCTGTCGCCCACCATCATCGCCACGAGCTTGCGGAATCTCGGGATGCTCCGATGGGCCGCCGAAGCGGTCGACGCGGCGCGTGCGGCATGGTCGGAGGCGCGCGACCTCGCCCGGACCGCCGGCGACCGTCGACTCGAGGTGATGCTCGCCCGAGACTTGGCGCGTTGTGCTGAGGCCGACCACGACCTCGTCGGAGCCGCCCGTCTTCTCGACGAGGCCCTAGCCGCGATCGGCTCCGTCGAGGGCGCCAGAAAGCGTCGCCCGCCGATCCATCTCGAGCGCGCCCGAGTCGCCCAGCTTCTGGGTGATCTGGACGGCGCCAGCGAGCATGCGCAGCGGGCGTACGACCTCGCCGTCGAAGTCGGCGACGGTCCTCTTGCCGACAAGGCCGCCACCGAGCTCCACGCCTTGTCTGCAAGGTTGCCGTAGGGGGCTGCATACGGAGCAGCGCCGCGCCACGGGGAGCCTGCGGCCCGAGAATGCGTCGAAGTGCGGGGAGCGGCTGGTCGAGAACGCCCGCCAGCGCACCTCGATGGATCGATTCCCGGGCGGTCGGGTGGGTCATCCGTCCCGCCCCCGAACGCTCCTGGACCCCGACCAGCGGTCGTAGCCGCCGGCCGCCTGTCGGGGGGCACGGGTCCGCCGCCGACGATGTGACAGACGGTGTCGTCGTGGGCCCCGGTGCGGAAGGTGCGCAGGTCGATGACGAATACCACCTCTGCCTTCGTCCGCCGAGCCACACCGCCGGCACCGCCACGGCCGCGCCGGCGTCGCCGGTCGCTTTGCCCGCGTCACCGGGTTGACCGTTGCCATTCCCGAGCAGGGAGGCGAGGGCGTCGGCGGCGTGCGCCTCCCAC
>JBKJKM010000110.1:0-2737 GCA_046597375.1 Acidimicrobiales bacterium
GTGTCGAGCGCAGGATGGCGCAAGCCCTGTGCCGAGGCCTATCCGGCGCCGCCGCTGCTGGCCCGGTTCAAGGCGCTCGGCGTTCCCGTCACCACGGCATCCGATGCCCATCGCCTCGACGACGTGGGGTTGCAGGTCGCTGACCTCCGCCCGCTGCTGGTCGACGCCGGCTACCGAGACCTGGTCGCCTTCGACGCCCGGACGCCCCGTACCCTGGCCATCTAGATGGCGACCCTCGACGAGCTTGCCCGGCTGCACACGTCCCTCGAGCCGAGCGGACTCGGGCACCTCAAGCGCCTCGTCGGCGCCTGGGGGATGTTGAGCGATCTCTGCTTCGCCGACCTCCTGTTGTTCGTGCCCGTCGCCCAGGGTCCGGGGAGTCGGTTCATCGTGCTCGGCCAGGTGCGGCCCACGACGAGCCAGACGTTGCACCGCGAGGACCTCGTCGGTCGGATCATGGACGAGACCGAACGGGTGCTCGTCGCCCGGGCGTTGCGGCTGGGCGAGATCGTCGAGGGCGAGATCACGATCGCCACCCGAGGCGAGCGGGCGCGGATCCAGTGCATCCCGGTGCGGTGGCGCGGTGAGGTGCAGGCCGTGTTGACACGGGAGAACGCGCCATCCGTCGGTCGCCGGCCGGGTGAGCTCGAACGTGTGTACGTCGAGACCTTCGACCGGTTCGCCCGCATGATCGTGCGGGGGGAGTTCCCGTTCGGCGGCGAGGACGCGACCGAGGCGGAGGAAGCTCCACGCGTCGGCGACGGCGTGCTCGTCCTCGACGGCGGCGCTCGCATCGAATACGCAAGTCCCAACGCCGTCAGTGCCCTGCACCGCATGGGGATCTCCTCGAACGCCGAGGGGATGCGCCTGGACGAGCTCGGCATCGAGGAGAGCGCCGTACGGGCCGCCTACGCCACCTTGTTCCCGGTCACCGAGGAGCTGGAGCGTCGCCCAGACGTGATCGTCCTGCTGCGCTGCATCCCGTTGCTCGACGACGGCGGGATCTCCGGCTCGGTGGTTCTCATCCGCGATGTCACGCAGCTGCGCCGTCTCGACCGCCTGCTCCTGTCGAAGGATGCGACGATCCGGGAGGTCCACCACCGGGTGAAGAACAACCTCCAGACCATCTCGTCACTGCTCCGGCTGCAGGCCCGACGCCTCGACTCGCCGGAGGCCAAGGGCGCCCTGGAGGAAGCCGAGCGCCGCATCCGAGCGATTGCCCGCGTGCACGAGATCCTCAGTCGCGAAGCGGTCGAGCAGGTGCCGTTCGACGAGATCATCGACGACCTCGTGCGGGTGGCCTCCGACAGCGCGCACTCGCTGCAACGATCCGTTGGCTTCACCGCCGAGGGCGATGCCGGCGAGCTGCCGGCGGAGGTGGCCACGCCGCTGGCGGTCGTGTTGGGGGAGCTCTTGCAGAACGCCGTCGAGCACGCCTTCGACGAGGCCGATGACTTCGGCGTGAGCCCGCCGCAGGGCTTGGTGACGCTCGAGCTCCGCAACGACGGCCACGTACTGGAACTCACGGTGTGCGACAACGGCAAGGGCCTGCCCGAGGGGTTCTCGATCGAGCGGAGCGACAGCCTCGGACTGTCGATCGTCAGCCGGCTCGTACAGAGCCAGCTCGGTGGGACGATCCACCTGGGCGCAGCCGCTGGAGGCGGTGCGCTCGTTCGCCTGGTGGTGCCGCTCGCCGCCCCGAAGACCGAGGGCTGAGACGCTGAGGTTCTAGGCGGTGCGGCGCTGGCGGGCGACCCACTGCTTGCGCAGCTTGCGGCGCTCCTCCTCGGAGGTGGCGCCCCACACTCCCGATTCCTGGTTGGTGGAGAGGGCGAACTCCAGGCACGGCGCCTGGGCCACGCACGACCGACACACGGCCTTGGCCTGCTCGATCTGGTCCAACGCCACGCCCGTCGTGCCGACCGGGAAGAACAGGTCGGGGTCGACGGCCCGACAACTGGCGTTCTCGCGCCAGTCCTCGGTGTTGAACTCGAAGGTGCGGCTCCAGGTCAAGGCCACGACGGGATGCCTCCAGGGCGGTGAGAGCGGGGAACGAGGGGTGTGAATCGATTCACATGGGTCAGACCGGCTACGTCCCATGTTTCGACAAAGCAAAACTTCGCTGACGCCAAGGTAAAGTCCTGCTCGCAACAGGGCAAGGATGTTCTGAAAAGAAGTTCAGGAGCACATCGGACGAATGACGTCGATTTGGGCACACCGTGGGGCATCGGTCGCCCGCCAGGAGAACACCCTGGAGGCGTTTGCCGAGGCCCGGCGCCAAGGGGCGTTCGGCGTGGAACTCGATGTGCGACGGAGTGCCGACGGCGCGATGGTCGTCCACCACGACGCCGCCCTGCCTGACGGGCGTCTCATCGTGGACCTGGCCAGTGCCGATCGATCGGCTTCTGTCCCCTTGCTCGGTGCGGCCCTCGACGCCTGCGCAGGCATGGTCGTGAACATCGAGATCAAGAACGTCGAGGTCGACCCGGATTTCGATCCGGGCGAGTACCTGGCCGGCGCGGTGGTGGACCTCGTCCACGCCCGGGGAGCCGCCCCACGTGACGTGCTCGTCTCGAGCTTCAGCCTCGCCACCATTGACCGGGTCCGACAGCTCGCCCCCGAGCTACCCACGGCCTACCTGGCGAGCCCGCGCTGGGATCAGGCGGCTTCACTGCAGCGGGCCATCGACGGCGGCCACGACGCTTTTCACCCTTTCCACGTCGTGGTGGCCCCCGAC
>JBKJKM010000175.1:0-5189 GCA_046597375.1 Acidimicrobiales bacterium
TCGCGGGCGATGGCGACGAGATTGCCGGCGACGATGGCGAAGGCGCCGATCGACGCGGCGAGGCCGGCGCGACGTCGTCCGGCGACGTCGAGGACGAGCAGCACCGCCGCGACCGCCAGAACCAGCGGATAGAGGCGAGCGCCGCCGGGGAAACCGGAGAGCGTCATCTTGCCGGGGTAACCGAACACGAACGTCGCCCAGGGCGTGAGCGATCCGATGACGATCAGTAGGGTGCCGACGAGGCCGAGCGGCAACCGCAGCGGGGCCACCCGCAATCGGATCTGTTCCACCAAATTGTTCATGCCCGGGTCGCCACGCGTTCACCGAGCAATCCCGAAGGCCGGAAGACCAGCACCCCGATCAAGACGACGAAGGCCCACACGTCCTTCCACTGTGATCCTTGGGGGATGTACTGCGTCGCCATCACTTCGACGATGCCGAGCACGAACCCGCCGAGCACGGCGCCAGTGATGTTGCCGATGCCCCCGAGCACGGCAGCCGTGAAGGCCTTGAGGCCGGCGATGAAGCCGATGCGGAAGTCGATCTGGATGAAGCGCATGCCCTGCATGACGCCGGCAACGGCGGCGAGGGCGGCGCCGATGGCGAACGTGATGATGATGATCTTGTCGGTGTCGATGCCCATGAGCCGCGCCGTGTCGGGGTCCTGGGCCGTGGCTCGCATGGCCTTGCCGGTGCGGGTGCGACGGATGAAGGCCTGGAGGGCGATCATCAACACGATGGCGACGACGACCACGAACAACGAGACCCGGGCGATGAGCACCGGACCCACTTCGATGTTCGGACCCTCGATGAGTCGAGGGAACGAGACCGGCGACTTCGCTCCTAGCCGGCCGCTCTCGAGGGGATAGAAGAGGCGAACGATCTCCTGCAGGGCGATGGACACGCCGATGGCGGTGATCAGCGGGGCGAGGCGCGACGCCTTGCGCAGAGGCCGGTAGGCGAGGCGTTCGACGAGCAACGAGGTCGAGACCGAGACGATGACGGCGACGACCATCACGATCGGCAGTACCAGGAAGACGTTGCCCTGGATGGCCTCGGGCATGCGGTGCCAGGTGTAGAGACCGGCGAAGGCGCCGACCATGAAGATCTCGCCGTGGGCGAAGTTGATGAGTTGGATGATGCCGTAGACCATCGTGTACCCGAGGGCGATCAGCCCGTACGTGGCCCCCAGCACGAGGCCGTTCACCATCTGCTGGAGAAACAGGGTCAAGTGAACGTCTCCTGGGGGACGAGAACGGGGCGGGGCCGATAGCCCCGCCCCGCTATCCAACTCGTAACGGAACGAGCTACTTGAAGTCGTCCGTCTTGATCGCCTTCCACTCCTGGTTGGTCACCTTGTACACCGTGAGCACCCGGGTCGTGTTGTCCCCGAACTCGTCGAACGCCACGTTGCCGGTGACCCCGTCGAGGTCGGAATCCTGCACTGCCTTGGCGATCTTCTCGCGAACGGCGGGGGTCAACTCGTTCTCACCGTCGAGCGCCTCGGCCAACGCGTTAATGATGACGTTGGCGGCGTCGTAGGCGTAGGCGCCGTAGGCCGAGGCGGGATCGGCGTACTTGGCTGCGGTGTAGTCCGCGATGAATCCGGCCGCCGACTCGAGTTCGTCGGTCGGAGCCCCGATCGAGGTGCAGAAGTCGCCTTCGGCTGCCTGCCCGGCCGTCTTGATGAACGTCGCGTCGAAGATACCGTCCCCACCCATGAGCGGGGCCTTGATGCCCTGGGCCTCGGCCTGGCTCGACAGCAACTGGGCCTCGGGGAACTCGCCGCCGTAGTAGATGAGGTCGGGGTTGAGCGGCTTGATCTTGGTAAGCACGGCGCTGAAGTCCTGGTCGCCGGGGTTGATCGTCTCGGCGGCTACGACCTTGCCGCCGTTCTTGGTCAGCTGGGCGGAGAACGCGGCCACCAGGCCCTGGCCGTAGGTCTTCTTGTCGTGGATCGTCACCACGTTCTTGGCGTTCAGATCGTTCGAGGCGAAGTTGGCGCCGAACGGCCCTTGGATGGCATCCGTCGTGGACACCCGGAAGTAGGTGCCGAACTGACGCTTCTTGGTCACCGGATCGGTGCCCTGAGTCAGCTCGATAGCGGTGTTGGCAGGAGAGACCATCACGATGCCGGAGCGATCGAGAATCGGCTGAACCTGGAGAGCGACGCTCGAGTTCAGGGTGCCGACGACCCCCGCGACAGCTTCGTCGGAGGCCAACTTGGTGGCGACCTGGGCGCCGACGTCGGCCTTGGCCGTGTCGTCCTCGGCTGCCAGTTCGAGGGTGACGCCCTTGATCTTCTTCGACTTGTTGGCCTGTTTGACGGCCAGGTCGACGCCGTTCCTGATGCCCAGTCCGAGCGGAGAGCTGCTGCCCGACAGCGGTGCGATCATGCCGATCTTGATGACCTTGGTGGGTTCGGCTGCTTCGTCGCCGCCGCCACCCGTAGGTGCTTCTTCCTCGTCACTACCGCAAGCTGCGAACAGCATGGCGGCGATCACGAGCAGGACGGGGAAACGCCAGAACCGGCGGCGTTGCTGCATGCCGTACTCCCTCTGTCATAGGAATGTAACAGTGGCGAGTGTAGGCACAGGCGGCTCGCCCGGCGACCGATCCCCAGCCCAATTCGGGCTATTCGGACAACGGGCGGCCCCATTGTCGGGTGAGCGTCGTCGCCAGCGACGAGGTGGCATCAAATCGCTGGACGGCCTCGAGGATCGCCGTCGTCACGGCTTCGTGGAATGGCCGGCCGGCCGCACCGCCGCGCTGGCAGTCGACCTCGGCCAGGCGCGCGTCGGGGATGCGGCCGATCGCCGCCCAGGCTTCGAGCAGTGCGCCGACCTCCGCCGGGTTGGCGCGCGCCGCCCAGAAGAACTCCGAGTTGGCCGAGGCGATGTCGCGCCACACATGGAGGAACCGATGGAACGCGTCGAAAACCTCGGGCGGAACCGGTCGGTCGAGCAGCGAGGGTTGCGACCGGACGGCCTGCACAATGCATTCGGCGTTCTCGATCCACGCCAGCGCGGCGTCGGACGGCACCGGTCCGATCTTCACGCCCGGGTGAGCCGCAGCGTCGGTCCAGTGGCGCACGAGCACGTCTGACAGGGCATCGACCAGCTCGTCGCCCGGTGCCTCCTTCAGCACCACGTCGAGGGCGCCGGCGGCGATCGCCGCCTGGTAGGTCCCGGCGTCAGCGTCCGAGGTGTAGAGGATCACCGCCGTATCCGGCGAGACCTCGCGGATGCGGGGGAGCGCCTCGACGCCCGTCAAGTTCGGCATGTGGCGGTCGATGATCAACAGGTCGGGTGTGGTGCGGGCCACGAGCTCGATGGCAGCGAACCCGTCAGCCGCCTCGCCGACGATGGTGAACCTGCCGTCGAGGTCGAGGTGCATGCGAACGAGGCGCCGTATGGCGTCGCTGTCGTCGACTAGTGCGACCCGAACCTTGCGTGCCTGCATCGTCATGCTTCTCCCACGTTTCGACCGGTCGTCCCCGTCGCGAGAGGGTAAACCGGACGACGGGAACAAAGCTCCTGCAGAAGGCGATGGGCGATCGAGCAGAATGAGTTCCGCCGATGTCTGCGCCCCCCACCGAGCTGCTGTTCCTGCGTGACGCGTTCTTGCGCGATTTCGAGGCCGCCGTCGTCGCAGTGGACGAAGGGACGGGTCGGTTGGCCCTGGATCGCACCGCGTTCTATCCCACCGGCGGCGGGCAGCCGAACGACACCGGCACGCTGTCGGGCCGTCGCGTCGTCGACGTGCGCAAGGAGGGCGACCTCGTCTGGCACTCCGTGGAGGGCGAACCGATCGCCCTCGGCACCTCCGTCGAAGGCGCGCTCGAGTGGGACCGGCGGTACGCCCTCATGCGCACCCACACGGCCCTGCACGTGCTGTGCGGCGTGATCTGGAACGAGTACGAGACGGCCGTGACCGGCGGCAACATGGAGCCTCTGGCCGCCCGTATGGACTTCGAATTCGACCCGCTGCCCGAGGGCTTCGGCGCCACCGTCGAGCGCCGGGTCAACGAGGAGTTGGCGGCCGACCGTCCGATTGTCGTGTCGTTCCTGCCCCGTGACGTCGCCGTGGCCGATCCCGAACTGATCCGCACCAAGGTCAACCTCATCCCCGCGTCGGTCGACCAGATCCGCGTGGTCGACATCGTCGGGCTCGACAAGCAGGCCGACGGCGGCACCCACGTGGCGTCGACGGGCGAGGTCGGCCGCATTCGCGTGGTCAAGACCGAGTCGAAGGGCAAGGGCAACAAGCGCATCCGCATCGAGGTGGTCGATGCCTGAGCTGTCGAACCAGCCTGAGCTGTCGAACCAGCCTGAGCTGTCGGACCAGCCTGAGGTGCGGTTGCTCGACGCCCTGCGGGCCCGGCTGGTCGACCTCGATCGCGTCGTCGTGGCTTTCAGCGGTGGCGCCGACTCGGCCTTTCTGGCCTGGGTGGCCACCGACACCCTCGGACCGGAGCGGACGTTGTGCGTCACCGCCATCTCCCCGTCGCTCGCCCCCGAGGAGGAGGTCGAGTGCCAGGCGCTGGCCGACGAGTGGCGCCTGCGTTGGACGCCGGTCTTCACCGACGAGCTGGCCAATCCGGCGTACGAGGCCAACGACGGCGACCGTTGTTTCCACTGCAAGACGGCCCTGCTCGACGTCACCGAGCCGTTGGCCGAGGCCGAACGGGCCACCGTCGTGCTCGGCGTCAACCTCGACGACCTCGGTGACCATCGGCCCGGACAGCGGGCGGCGGCCGAGCGGGGAAGCGCCTTCCCCCTCGTCGACGCCGGCTTCACCAAGGCCGACGTGCGGTCGTGGTCGCGCGAGCTTGGCCTTCGCACCTGGGACAAGCCGGCCGCTGCCTGCTTGTCGTCGCGCGTTCCGTACGGCACGCCCGTCACGCTGACCGTGCTCTCGAACGTCGGGCGGGCCGAATCGGCGCTGCGCCGGCTGGGGTTCCGCCAGCTCCGGGTGCGCCACTACGGCGATACGGCCCGCATCGAGTTGGAAGGCGCTGACCTCTTGCGGGCCGTCGAGCAGCGCGCCGCCGTCGTCGCCGCCGTGCGCGCAGCCGGCTACCGCTACGTGACCCTCGACCTCGAGGGCCACGTAGCGGTAGCCGGCTGAGCGCACGGCGGCCACGACGGCGTCGCGCTGCTCGACGGCCCGCAAGAGGTCCGCGCCTT
>JBKJKM010000008.1:0-2694 GCA_046597375.1 Acidimicrobiales bacterium
CGGCGACGTACGACGAGAACGCGGCGTGGCCGTCGACGTACACCTGCTGCGCCTCGGCAGACCGCTGGCTCCAGTCGTTCGACTCGTAGGCGATGAAGATGACGTAGCGGGTCACGATGGCTGCTCGGCGTGGACCACCGTGCGGCGGACCTCGATCCCGTCACCGGTCTCCGCCAGGATCTTGCAGCACTCGAGCAAGTCGTCGAGGTCCTCGGACGACACCTGGTAGAAGCCGCCGACCTGCTCGGTCGACTCGGCGAACGGACCGTCGCTGAACGAGTCGGCGCCGATCCGGATCGAGCGGGCCTCGCTGCTGCGGTGCAGCTCGGCGCCGCCGGTGATGACGTGGCCGCGCTCGGTGAGCGTTGTCGAGAACCGGTCGTGCGCAGCCATTCCGGCGGCTCGTTCCTGATCGGTCATCCGGTCCCACCAGCGCGTGTCGTCGCCAATCAGCAACACGATGTAGTCAGTCATGTCGTTCTCCTTCAGTGGTGGGGTTTCACTCGGCCAAGCGGCGGAACTCGATGTGCTCTCCCCGGCCCGCGAACCGCTCGCAGGCGGCGCGCAGGTCTGCCTCGTCGTCGCTCTCGACGAGGTAGAAGCCGACGATCTGCTCGGCGGTCTCGCTGAACGGCCCGTCGGTGACGAGCGGCTCCCCGTCGGGGCCGGGTCGCATCGACGTCGCGTCGACGGACGGGTCCAAGGGACCACTGACGATGAGCTGGTGGCCGCCGGCCTTCAGGTCCTCGTGGAACTGTTCGTGCGATCGCATCCCCTTCTCATGCTCGGACGCGGGCAGCTTGGCCCACTCCGCTTCGGGTGCGGGCAGCAGGATCAGGAACCGGCTCATCGAAAAGAACTCCCTCGTGGCTGTCGTCGGGGTCGCGGCTGCGACCTCATCACTGTGACGGATGAGCGAGCGCCGAATCGACAGTGGCTCGCGAGTTTCCTCGACTCGCGTGCGCCACGACGACAAGATGGCCGTATGGCACCGGACTCTCGCGCAGGAACACTGGCCCAGCCCTCCGACCTGGTGGACGTCGCGCACCTCGTGACGGCCTACTTCGACCTCGAGCCCGATCCCGAGAATGTCGATCAGCAGGTCGCCTTCGGCACCAGCGGCCACCGGGGGTCGTCGCTGACGACGTCGTTCAACGAGGTCCACATCGCCGCGACCACGCAGGCGATCTGCGACTACCGCCGTGAACAGGGCTACGACGGACCGCTGTTCATCGGTCGTGACACCCACGCGTTGTCCGAGCCGGCGTGGGCCACCGCCCTCGAGGTGCTGGTCGCCAACGACGTGACCGTCCTGGTGGACGACCGCGACGGCTTCACGCCCACCCCGGCGGTCAGCCACGCGATCCTGCGCGCCAACCAGGGGCGTACGACCGGCGCCGGCCTGGCCGACGGCATCGTCGTCACGCCGTCGCACAACCCGCCCGCGGACGGCGGCTTCAAGTACAACCCGCCCCACGGCGGCCCGGCCGACTCCGATGCGACCACCGTGATCGCGGCGCGGGCCAACGAGCTCATCCGCGGCAACATTGAAGGGGTGCGCCGGGTCGCCTTCGCGAAGGCGCGCGCCACCGTCGGCTCCTACGACTTCATGGGCTCGTACGTCGACGACCTGCCCTCCGTCGTCGACCTCGCGCTCGTCAAGGAGGCCGGGGTGCGGATCGGCGCCGATCCGCTGGGCGGGGCGAGCGTGGCCTACTGGGGCGAGATCGCCGACCGGCACGGCCTCGACTTGACCGTGGTCAACCCGCTGGTCGATCCGACCTTCCGCTTCATGACCCTGGACTGGGACGAGAAGATCCGGATGGACTGCTCGTCGCCCTCGGCGATGGCGTCGCTGATCGCCCGCAAGGACGACTACGACATCGCCACGGGCAACGACGCCGACGCCGACCGGCACGGGATCGTGACCCCCGACGGCGGGCTGATGAACCCCAACCACTTCCTGTCCGTCGCGATCGCCCACCTCTTCGGCGGCAACCGTCCCGGCTGGCCGGCGAGTGCGCGGATCGGCAAGACGCTCGTGTCGAGCTCGATGATCGACCGGGTCGCGGCGTCGCTCGACAAGCCGATGGTGGAGGTGCCGGTCGGGTTCAAGTGGTTCGTGCCCGGGCTGATCGACGGGTCCTTCGGCTTCGGCGGCGAGGAGTCGGCCGGGGCGTCCTTCCTGCGGATGGACGGCTCGACCTGGACCACCGACAAGGACGGCCTGATCCTCTGCCTGCTGGCCAGCGAGATCCTCGCGAAGACCGGCTCGACCCCCAGCCAGCTCTACGCGGGCCTCGTGACCGAGCACGGCGACCCGGCCTACGCCCGGGTCGATGCCCCCGCCACTCGTGAGCAGAAGGCCAAGCTGGCCGCCCTCTCGCCCGACGACGTCACCGCCACGACGCTGGCGGGGGAGCAGATCACCGGCCGGCTCACCGAGGCGCCCGGCAACGGCGCGAAGATCGGCGGGCTCAAGGTGACGACCGAGTCGGCGTGGTTCGCCGCGCGCCCCAGCGGCACCGAGGACGTCTACAAGATCTACGCCGAGTCGTTCCGCGGACCCGAGCACCTCGCCCAGGTGCAGGCCGAGGCGCGCGAGGTCGTCTCCGCCGCCCTCGCCTGATCGCGGCGGGTCGTCAGGTGGCCCAGGAGCCGCGGCGCATCACCCGGCTGACGCCGAGGTCGTCG
>JBKJKM010000026.1:0-30067 GCA_046597375.1 Acidimicrobiales bacterium
CGCGATTGGCTCCGGGGGAAGCGGGCTGAGCCCATCTTCGCACCTCGGCCTAGGCTTTTGGCCATGACCGACGTCGTGATCGTGGAAGCCGTTCGCAGCCCCATCGGACGGCGGGGAGGCGGGCTGTCGACGCTGCACCCGGCCGAACTGCTCGCCCAAGTGCAAAAGGCCCTGATCGAGCGGGCCGGCATCGATCCGAATGCCGTCGACCAGGTGGTCGGCGGCTGCGTCACGGCGGTCGGCGAACAGTCGTTCAACATCGCGCGCACGGCCTGGCTGAGCGCCGGCCTTCCCCTCACGGTGGCCGCCACCACGGTGGATGCGCAGTGCGGGTCGAGCCAGCAGGCCACCAACATGGCTGCGGGACTCATCGCCAGCGGAGCCATCGACGTGGCCGTCGCCTGCGGCGTGGAGTCGATGAGCCGCATCCCCCTTGGTTCGAACACGAGCAACGGCCCCGGACGGGCCATCCCCAAGACCTATTACGAGCACTACGAAATGACCTCGCAATTCGAGGGCGCAGAGCGCATCGCCGAGAAGTGGGGCATCACCCGCCAGGACACCGACGCCTTTGGCTTCCAGAGCCAACAGCGGGCGGCGCAGGCGTGGGCCGAGGGTCGCTTCGAGCGAGAGGTGCAACCGATCACGGCGCCCGTCCTCGGCGAGGACGGCAAGCCGGCCCGCGAGACCTACGTGGTCGCCAAGGACGAAGGCCTGCGCGAGACCACCCTGGAAAAGCTGTCCACCCTCAAGCCCGTGGCTCGGGAGAACGGCGTGCACACGGCGGGCACGTCGAGCCAGATCAGCGACGGTGCCGCCGCCGTCCTGTTGATGAGCGCGGAGCGGGCCAAAGCCCTGGGCCTCACGCCGCGCGCCAAGCTGGCGACGCAGTGCCTCGTCGGCGTCGACCCGGTCCTGATGCTCACCGGCCCGATCGACGCGACCCGGAAAGTGTTCGAGCGCAGCGGCAAGACGTTCGCCGACATCGACACGGTCGAGATCAACGAGGCCTTCGCCTCCGTGGCCTTGGCCTGGCAGCGCGAGCTCAACATCGAGAACCTCGACAAGGTGAATCCCAACGGCGGCGCCATCGCCCTCGGCCACCCCGTCGGCTGCACCGGCGCCCGACTCATCACCACCGCCCTCCACGAGCTCGAGCGCCTCGACGCCACCAACGGCCTCATCACCATGTGCTGCGGTGGCGGCCTCGGCACCGGCACCATCATCGAGCGGATCTAGCCCACACCGGATCTACGCGCGTTCGGGGGCGTCCATGCCCCCGAAGCGCGCGTAAAACGGGCAGGGCGCGCGTTTCATGGAACCGAACGTTGCCGACCTGACCGGTCGCGAGGTCGTGTTCCTCGTGTCAGCACTCCAGCGGGCGGGCGTCCGCTGCTGGCTCGACGGAGGTTGGGGCGTGGACGCTCTGCTCGGCCGGCAATCGAGGTCGCACGCCGACGTCGACATCGTCGTCGTCGCCGAGGACGTTGACCCGCTCCTGCTCGACGTCCTCGCGCCGCTCCACTTCACCATCGCCGACGACGTTCGTCCGACACGGCTCGTCCTGCGCGACCACGCCGGTCGCCAGATCGATCTGCACCCCATCGACGTCGACCCGACCGACGGCACCGGTTGGCAGCGGCGGGCCGCGCCCGACGGGTCAGACGCCGCCTATCCGGCAGCGGAGCTCGGGACGGGTGAGATCGAGGGTCGTCCGGTGCCGTGCATCGGTCCGGGGCTGCAGTTGGCGCACCACACGGGGTATGTGCCGACGGCCAAGGATCGCTCCGATGTCGCTGCGCTGTGCGAGACCTTCGGCTTCGAGATGCCGTCGGGCTACACCTAGCCAGCCAGCGCGGCCACGGCATCGCCCAAGGCGCGATCTCCGACCACGTTGTCGAAGCGCTGCTTCACCAACCCGTCGGCACCCACGAGGAAAACCCATGGCTCCTGCGTGTCGCCGACGCCATTCCGAGGCGAGATCCACTGCGCCGCCACCGGGTTGATGATCTTCTTCTCGAAGTCCTTCCAGACCTCGAGGTGGACGAACGAGACGCGGTCGCCGTACGTCTCGGCCAACGCTGCGACCCGGTCGGTGATGGGCCCGCAGAACTGGCTGACGCAGTACACCGGCGTCGACACGACAACGACGGTCGGCTTCCCAGCGTCGAGGGCGTCGGCAATCGTGACCGTGTGCAGGGCCGGATCGGGTACGGCGGCGCCACCCTTGGCTCGGCTGTCGATCGACTCCGGGTCGATGCCGGCGGCGCCCGGCAGTGGCTGCTCGGAGCGAGGGGCGGGCTGGCCGGGGAACGGCAGTTGTGATGCCGCGACCACCTCGAAAACCGCCTTGGGCGCCACCGACTCGCCACCGATGGTCGCCTTTACGTTGACGCCCCAGAAGCCGGCCTTGTCGAAGCGGACCGGGTCGGCGGCGTAGACACCGAGGCCCTCCGACGGGCGGGCCTCGCGGGGGCCGGGTGTCGCCGGGTCGACCGTCTGCCCGGCAACGGGGAAGAACGTGGCCTTCGCCTTGGACTTGGCCTCGGGCGGGTCGACCGGCGCCTGGCGGGTTCCGAGGTAGAAGAACTCGAGATCGACGGACCCGAAGCTGACCACGCTGCCGGTCCCGTTGCCGGCCAAGGCGGCGAGGAAGCGCTGGTCCTGGCCGGCGACCAGCTCGTAGCTCGCGACCTGGGCCACGAACTTGTCGTCTTTGCCCGATCGGGCCGGATCGTCCGTCGTCGTGGTGGTCGTCTCGGCGCGGTCGTCCCCGCCGCCGCCACAGGCACCGAGGACGAGACCGAGCGCGAGCACGAGGGACAGAACCAGCTCACGAGCCGGGCGGTGTTGCGACATGGGATCAGTCTCGTCGATCACGCACAGCTGTCCGGAGCGGTGCCGCCCGTCGTCTCGATGGCCGCCGCCAGCGGAGCGACGAGCCCGTCGAGGGTGTCGGCACTGAAGTCGGCCTCGACCCGCTGTTTGGCCTCGAGGAGGCGAGCAGCCACGGCCCGATCGTCGGCCTCGGCCGCAGCCGCCACATCGTGCAGCCCGACGTGGGCGTCGTCGAAGGAGTCTCTCGCCTCTTCGACCTCGCCCCGCTCGTACTCGGCCAAGGCCCGACACACCTGGCCCGATACGCCTCCGAAGCGCCCGGTGGCGGGGCCGGCCTCACCGCCGCCGCAGGCGCCGGCCATCAGGCCGAGGCCGGCGGCGAGGAGGCTGATGGGAAGAGCCGATCGAGGCACAGCTCAAGATGTCACACCCCCGGTCCAGAATGGGAACGTGCTCCACCGTCCGCTCGTCCTCGCCGCCACCATCGGGGTGGCGTTGCTGGCGGCGACGGCCTGCGGACGGTCCGGGGCAACCAACGACGTGGGAGGCGCCGATCGGCCGGCGTCCACCACGGGCCGGGCAGGGATCGCTGTCGTCGAGAAGGTGGTCGACGGCGACACCGTTCGCGTACGACTACCGGGTCGCCGCGAGAGCGAATCGGTCCGGCTGATCGGCATCGACACCCCCGAGACCCACGGCCCCGGAGGGTTGCGGGAGTGCTTCGGGCAGGAGGCGTCGGCCCGCACGACCGCTCTGCTCCCCGGGGGCACCGAGGTGCGTCTCGTACGAGACGCCGAGGCGCGCGACCGATACGGCCGCCTTCTTGCCTACGTGTACCGCACGAGCGACGACCTCTTCGTCAACCTCACCCTTGCGCGCGAGGGGTTCGCCGCCTCCCTCACCATCCCGCCCAACGTGGCCCATCGCGACGAGTTCGTCGCCGCGACGGCCGAGGCACGCACGCGTGATCGAGGGTTGTGGGGACGCTGCGGCGATGCCGACAAGCCACTCTGACGCCACCTCCTCGTAGGCTCTCGGCGTGATGCGGACGTGACCTCGCTGGCCGAACGGCTCGGCTACGCCGCCGACGCCAAGCTCCTCATCATCAACTGCGACGATCTGGGCTCGAGCCACGCCGCCAACGTCGGCGTCTACGAGGCGCTTCGA
The DNA here is from genome assembly GCA_046597375.1 of Acidimicrobiales bacterium. Lineage (GTDB taxonomy): Bacteria > Actinomycetota > Acidimicrobiia > Acidimicrobiales > CADCTF01 > DATLED01. The sequence continues at coordinate 4,006 of JBKJKM010000026.1, forward strand.
GACGGCATCGCGACCAGCGCCACGTTGATGGTGCCGTGCCCGTGGGCGCGCGAGGCGTCGAGTCGCTATCGAGGCGAAGACGTGGGCGTGCACCTCACCCTCAATGCCGAGTACGACCTCTACCGCTGGGGGCCGATCACCCACGCCCCGTCCCTCCTCGACGGCGACGGCGGCTTCCCCCGCACGGTCGAAGACGTCTGGGACCACGCCGATCTCGACGAGGTGCGAAGGGAACTGCGAGCCCAGATCGAGCGGGCGATCTACTGGGGCTTCGACGTCAGCCACCTCGACTCCCACATGGGCACGTTGCAGCTCCGCCCCGAGTTCTTCGACGTCTATCTCGAACTGGCGGTCGACTTCGGCCTTCCTCTTCGTCTGAGCGGAGGCGCCACCGAGCGCGCCATCGGTTTCCCGTTCCGGCGACTGGCCGCCGAGGAGGGCGTGGTCTTTCCCGACCACTTCATCACCGTGCGCGGCGGCCCGGGAAGTCGTAGCTCCCTCGAACGCCTCCTCGGCGATCTCCGGCCCGGGGTCACCGAGGTCTACGTCCATCCGGCTGTCGACACGCCCGAACTCCGAGCGCTCGCCGTCGACGACTGGTTCGCTCGCGTCGATGACCACCAGCTCGTCACCAGCGATCGCGCCTTCCTGTCGATGCTCGACCGTGTGGGTGCGCAACGCATCGGCTATCGGCCGCTACGCGACCTCATGCGGACGGCGCACTGAGCGACAGGGTCCGGAAGGTCCGCGACGTGCTCGCTCCGGCCGCCTTGGCGTAGAAACCGACCGGACCGACCCAGGCGACTTCGACGCTGGCCAGGCCGGCGGCCATGAGATCCGTGGCGATCGCCCCGAGAAGTGCATTTCCGGTGCCGCCGCGGCGGCGGGCCGGGTCGGTGCCCATCGGACCGAGCCACCCCAGCCGGTTCACCGAGTGGCAACCGAAACCGACGATGGCGCCGTCAGCTGCTGACAGCGCGACATGGCAGCTGCCGTGCTCCACGGCCCGGCGGGTCTCCGCCACCCAGTTGGGCCAGTGCGCCGCCACGAAGGCGAGGGCGGCGGTCACGTCTGGCTCGTCGAGCACCCGCCGGAGCTCCACGCCCACCGGGACGGGGGCCCGGTGGCGCGAAGGAAAGGCGAGGTTGAGCTCGGCGCCCCTCGGGACGAAGCCCAACGATTCGAACAGGCACAGCGCCGCCGTGGCGTGCACGTCGACGCCGGGCCACAGGTAGAAGGGTGCAGCTCCGCCCACAGCCAAGGCCGTGCAGCCCTGCTCGTCGAAGGCCCAGTCGCGTACCGCCTCGACGAGCGCACGGCCCCTTCCGCCTCGCTGTCCGTCGGGCCGCACGGCCACGAGCTGCACGAACCCGACGCGGCCACCCCGGCCGACCTCGTGGACGACGGCGGCGGCCACGCCGACGCCATCGGAGGTGGCCACCACCACGGTGGGGTCGTCGTCCTCCCAGAGGACGGCCACGAGCTCGTCTTCGTTCAGCCCCTCACCGGGGAAGGCGAGGTCGACGATGGCGGCGACGTCGGAAGCCCGTTTTCGATCCCACCGCTCCACGAGCGGCGACCCTACTCAGCTCGTCGAGACGAGACCGGCGACGACCGCCGGGTTGTCGGAAGCGACGACGCCGGGCTTCTTCTCCGCGGTGATGGCCAGCGCTTCGTAGGTGCCGCCGATCGGCAGACGGAGCCGATCGGGATCGTTGCCGAGGACGCCGAGCGACACTTTCGTGCCGCCCTGCTGGCCCCAGAGCTGGTAGGTGTCACCCGCCGCCAGCTTCGGCAGCGAGTCCTTGGCCAGGTACGCCCGGCCCTCGGCCGGGAGAATGATCACTTCAGCGGCGCCGGCACCGTCTCCGGAGACGAGCTGGACGTGCTGCGCCGACGGATCACGGAACGCTGCGGCGATCTCGTCATCGAGATCGGAAGCGGGATCCGACCCGCCGACGACCGAGACACCGAGAGCGACCATCGAGATCACGACGGCCGCCGCCGCCGTGAGTCGGGCCCCGACCGTCTGCCATCGCGACGCCCGAATGGGGATGACACGCGCCAGCTCGAGCTTGGGTGGTGCCTCTTCGAGGGCGGCCTGGATCTTCTCCCAGACGCCAGGAGGTGCCGACACCCCACCGAAGGCGAGCTGCGCCGCCGTCTCACGGAATTCCTCGACCTCGGCACGGCAACGGGGGCAGGTGCGGAGGTGCACATCGACGACGTCGACCTCTGCATTCTCGAGGGCGTCGAGGGCATAGGCCCCGAGCAGTTCTTGTACCTCGGTGTGTGCCATCGCCGTCATCCGTCCAGTCCCCTCGAGTTGATCCCGGCATCTGCCAGCTCCGTCGCCAGACGACGCATGCCGGCCCGGATACGGCTCTTCACCGTGCCCTCGGGCTGGTCGAGCATCTGCGCGACCTCCCGATAGGTGTGCCCGCCGAAGTACGCGAGCTCGATGGCCCGGCGCTCCTCGACGGGAAGAACGGCCACCGCTTCTTTGACCTTGTCCGCCACCGTGAGGTCCCAGACCTCGTGCTCGATGTCGTACCCGCTCGTCGCCGTCTTGCGGGCCTCGCTCTCCTCACGGCGACGCCGACTGGACTCCGACCGGAGCAGGTCGACCGAGCGGCCGTGGGACTGCGCCAGCAGGTACGACCGCAGGGAGCCGCGATCAGGATCGAACTTGTCGGGCGCGTTCCAGAGGCGCAGGTAGACCTCTTGGACGACCTCCTCCGCCAAGACCGTGTCTCCGGTGACCCGGCGGGCCAGCGCGTAGACGGCGCCGGCGTGACGGCGATACGCCTCCGCCAGCGCGTCTTCGCGCCAGCGGCCGATGGCAACGACGAGTGCGCCGTCACTTGCGTCCTTCAGACTGGGTGCCATTGGTCACTTGTACGGCACCGACCCCTCGGACGGATGGTCGCCGGGAAAGGCGGCGGGCGTTTCCCAGAAATCGTGCTCGTCGATCATCCGGCGGTCAACAGCGTTTCGTACTGCTCGTGATGACACGGAACCCCACACTCCGCCGGCTGGCTGCGGCCGCCGTCCTCCTGCTCACCATGGCTCTTGGCGCTTGCGGAAGCGACGATGACGCCGCTGACTCTCCGACGCCGGCTGACGAAGCCGCTCCGAGCGCCGCCGGAGGCGACGCCGTGAAGATCGTCGACTTCAACTACAAGCCGGCAGACCTCAAGGTGAAGGCCGGCACCACGGTCACCTTCACGAACGAGGACTCGTTCGCCCACACCGTGACCGCCAAGGACAAGTCGTTCGATAGCGGGAACATGGACAAGGACGCCACCTTCGAGATGGAGTTCGCAACGGCCGGGACCTTCGAGTACCTCTGCGCCATCCACAACTCGATGACCGGCAAGGTCACCGTTTCCTGACGCAATTGCAGCGTCCGCCACACCCCTTCATTTCGCAGCACCAACCAACTCATACGAACACAGGAGACAGCTACATGGAGATCAGCGAGCGGCACCTCCGCCAGCTGGCCAGCGACGTCGACGAGCAGCATCGCGACGGCATGGCCACGATGGCGTCGGACATCGCCGAGCTGCACGCCGAGACCCGGAACTTCCGGGCCGAGGACCGTAGGAGCTTCCTACGCAAGGCCGGCGTCGGTGCCGGCGCACTGACCATCGGGAGCTCCGTGCTCTCGTTCCGCAGCCTGCTCCCCGCCGGGGCCCAGGACGCCAAACTGACGGACGGCGACATCGCCGCCTTCGCCGAGAGCGTCGAGCTCGCTGCCGTGGAGGCATACAAGGCCGCCGCAGGTAGCGGCAAGCTCATGCCCGCCGTCGTCGAGGTCGGCACTTTGTTCGCCGGTCACCACCAGGAGCACGCCGGCGCCTTCGGTGGCGCATCGGGCGGCAAGGCCAAGGGCAAGCCCAACGCCAAGCTCCTCGAGGCCGTCGGTGGCCAGCTCAAGGGTGCCGCCGACCAGAAGGCGATCCTCACCATCGCCTACGACCTGGAGAACGCAGCCGTGGCGACCTACATGTTCGCCCTCGGTGCGCTGACGTCCAAGGCCGCCCTCGAGCTCACCGCCTCGATCCTTCCCGTCGAAGCGCAGCACGCCGTCGCCCTGGGCTCGGCCCTCGGCAAGCCGGCGACCGAGTTCGTCCCGTCCTTCGAGACCCAGGACAAGGCCGTCGACCCGGCCAAGTTCCCGGTCAGCTGACACCCGAGATCGAGAGAAAGAACACACTTATGGACATCAGCAGCGATTTCGTGCGCCGTGAGGCCAACGAGTCACAGGTCGAGCACAACGCCTCGATGAAGTCGATGAAGGACCTCGTGGCCCGCCTCTTCGGCAATAGCAACGAGTCGGGCATCGCCAAGGCGGACTTCGCCACGGGCGGCCTGAACCGTCGCAAGTTCATGCAGATCGGCGGCCTCACGGTCGCCACCGCCGCCGTCTTCGCCGCCTGCGGCAGCGATGACACCGGAGACACCGCCGGCGACGTCGCCGACGATGCCGCTGACGACGCCGGTAGCACCGGTGACAAGGGCGACATCACCATCCTCCGTACGGCCTCCTCCCTCGAGGTGCTCGCCGTCGACGTCTACCAAAAGGCGATCGAAAGTGGTCTGGTGAAGACCGCCGCCATCGGCGACGCCGCCAAGCTCTTCCAATCGCAGCACCGGGAGCACGCCGCACTGTTCCAGGGCGCCACCAAGAAGATCGGTGGCGAGGAGATGAAGGACGCCAACCCGGTTGTCCTGCAGAGCCTGCAGGGCCCGATCGCCGCCCTCAAGGACGAGATGGACATCGTCAAGCTCGCCCTCCTGCTCGAGATGGCCGCCGCCGCGACCTACCAGTCGACCGTCGGTGCGTTCAAGGAGGCCAGTTTCAACCAGGCCGCCATGAGCGTCGGTGGCGTCGAGGCCCGCCATGTCGCCGTGCTGTCGAGCGTGCTGAAGCAGTCGCCCGCACCCAAGGCGTTCCAGACCAAGGACGGCGCCGTCGCCGCCGGGACCGGCGTCTAGGAAGCAACCATCTCGAGCGCACAGGTCGCGGTGGACGCCAGCCCCACGACTCGTGCGCTCGGAGCCGAGAGGCCGCTCCCTCCGGGGAGCGGGCTCTTGTCGTTGCTCGATGGCCGCGGTCAGTAGTCGGTGATCTCTCGGACCTTGTCCTGCAGGGCGCGGTACTCGGGCGAGCTCGTGATCGGCATGAGGGCCATGAGCTTGGCCATGTTGCCCTCCACCTTGATGCGGCCCTGCATGAAGGCCGCTTGCTCGTCCATCTCGCCCTTCTGGATCTTGAGGGCGTCCTCATAGCTCTGCGTCAGCGTGAGCTCGGCGTCGTCGAGGACGCCGAGCCGATTCTCCTTGATGTGCCCGTCGTCGAGCACCCAGTAGTACTTCACGTCACCGTCGGGTCCTCCGGAGATGACGTACTGCATGCGGGCGGTGGCACCCGGACGCTCGGGCTGATCCTGCGCCAGCTCGGTCTGCGCGTCCATCCACTCCTGCGTGAGCCACTTCGGCATGTCAACTCCTCGATCAGCGGGCGGCGAGAACGCCGGCGAACAAGTCATCCTCGTAGGTGCCGTCGGACCCGAGGCCCTCCGGCACCGGCACACGGCTCTTGGCCAGCACGTAGTCCTCGACGGGATACACGGTGTTGGAGATCTCCGGCGGAAGTCCGAACCAAAAGGGGCTCGTCGGGTCGATCTGGGTTGCGTGGGCCAGCAGGGCGTTGCGTCGTACGTCCATGTGGTCGGAGACATCGACCTTGGTGGTGATGCGCTCATCCTGGCTGGGCCGGTTGAGGAACCGGTCACCGAACGGGCTCTCCATGCCGAGCTCGATGAACTTGTCGTGCATCGCCACCATGCGCTGGCGACTCCAGGCCGTGTAGTACAGCTTCTTCGGCTCCCAGGCCCCACCGAGGTCAGGTCGGTAGGACGGATCACCGGCGAGGTCGAAGGCGGGCAGCGAGATGTCGTGCACCCGCAGGTGATCGGGATGCGGGTAGCCGGTCTGGTCGTCGCCGTACGTGACGATCACCTGGGGCTTGGTGCGTCGGATGATGGCCACCAGCCGACCGATGGCCTCGTCGAGATCGGCCCGCCAGAAGCACTCGGGATCCTCGTTGGCCGGAGTCTCGGGCATCCCCGAATCCTTGTAGCCGAGGTGGATGACCTCGCGGTAGCCGATGATCTCGGTGGCGCGCGCCAGCTCCTCCATCCGCACCTTGGGGAGGTTGTCCTTCACCTCGTCTCGGTCCATGGCCGGATTGAGGATGTCTCCGGCGGCGCCGTCGGTCGCGCACACCAGCACCGTGTGCGTGCCGGCAGCGGCGTACTTGGCGATCGTCCCAGCCCCCTTCGACGACTCGTCGTCGGGGTGGGCGTGCACCGTCAGGATGCAGAGCGGTTCCGGGGCGTCCATGGCCCGAGGCTAGTTCTGGGCATGATGCAACCGTGCCGGCCATTCCCCTTGTCGTTGACCCGAACGTAACGGCCTCGGGCCGGCAGGCCATCCATCTGGACGCCGGATTCGAGGCGATTCGGTCCGAACTCGGCATCACCGCCACCTTTCCGCCGGCCGTGGTGGTCGAAGCCGACGAGGTCATTCGCCGCGGCCCCCACCCTGTGGCCGTCCTCGACCAGCGTCACGTGCCCTTCGTCACGATCGATCCGCCCGGATCGATGGATCTCGACCAAGCCTTGGCACTGGAGCGCGACCCGTCCGGTGGGTACGTCCTGCACTACGCCATCGCCGACGTCGGCGCCTTCGTGACCCCGGGCGGTGCGCTCGATCTGGAAGCCCGCTCCCGCGTGGTGACCGTCTACCTTCCGGACGAGCGCGTGCCGCTGCACCCACCGGCACTCAGCGAAGGGGCCGCCTCGCTGCTGCCGGACGTGGACCGCCAGGCTCTCGTGTGGACCATCCGCCTCGATGCCGAGGCACGACCGTTCGACGTGCGCGTCGAGCGGTCGTTGGTGCGGTCACGGCAGCGCTTCACCTACGCCGAGGTGCAGGCCCTCCTCGACGGCGGCCGCGCCGACGAGCCGTTGCAACTCTTGGCCGAGGTCGGCCGGCTGCGTGAGAAGGCCGAGATCGACCGTGGCGGTGTCTCGCTCCCGATCCCCGACCAACAGGTCGTAGAGATCGACGGGAGGTACCACCTCGAGTTCCGTGCCCCCCTCGCCGTCGAGGGGTGGAACGCGCAACTGTCCCTCCTCACCGGGATGTGCGCCGCCGACCTCATGCTCGCCGGTGATGTCGGCGTGCTCCGGACGCTTCCGCCTCCGCCGGCCGAGACGGTCACGACCCTGCGGCAGCGGGCCGCCGCACTCGGGGTGGCCTGGCCCGCCGGCGACTCGGCGATGGCGTCGTACCCGGCGCTCATCCGCTCGCTCGACGCCACGGTGCCGGCCCACGCCGCGCTCTTGACCCAGGCGGCGCGCCTGTTCCGGGGTGCCGGCTATCTCGGCTTCGACGGCGTGTCGCCGACTGGCGACCTCCGCCTGCACGCCGCCGTCGCCGCGCCCTACGCCCACGTGACCGCCCCCCTTCGCCGCCTCGTCGACCGGTTCGGCAACGAGGTCGTGCTCGCCCTGTGCGCCGGCACCGCGGTGCCGGCTTGGACCCGGGAGGCGCTCGACGAGCTGCCGTCCCTCATGGACGCCGGCCGGCGTCGTGAGAACGCTGCCAACGGCATGGCCCTCGACCTCGTCGAGTCGGTCGTACTCCAAGGCTGCATCGGCACCGCCGAACTGCAGGGCATCGTGACGAACACGGGCAAGGGACACGCGACCGTGCAGATCCTCGACCCGGCCGTGGTGGCGTCGGTCGCAGACCCCGCCGGCACACTGGCCGCCGGCCAGGAGATCCGCGTGCGGGTGGCGAGCGTCGACGTCGCCGCCCGCACGGTCGACTACGAGGTCTTGTAGCTCACTCGCCGTAACGGTCGGAACAGAACGAGGGGCGGTCGTCGCAGTCGATCGTCGGCCTGGCCGCGGCCACGATCCATCCCGGAACGGCGGCCACGGCAAGCACCACCATCACCACGACCGCTCGGCGGCGCACGGGCGCCCACCACCCGAGCAACCCGCCGACGACCGCCCCGACGATCCCGCCGGCCACGGCGAGAAACAGCCACTGGAGGACCCCGGCGAAGGAGTAGCCGCTGTGGATGTTGGCCGTCGTGTCCTGGAACCAGCCTCCGAGGGCGAGGCCCGCGCCCGACACCGCCCCGCTGCATCCGGCGACGACGACGCAGACCATCCGTTGCAGCTCACCTTGGCGTGCCAGGTACACCAGCAGCATCGGGCCGAGGAGCCCGAAGCCGGCGAGGGCCACGTGCACGAACACCCCGCCCACGTTAGGACCGTCGCCGTCGAGCTGATCGGCGAGCACGGGTCGACGGTACTGTCGCCCAGATGAGCGAGCCGATCCTCCAGGTCAGTGACGCCGGACGGGTGCGCACCATCCGCCTGCACCGTCCCGAGAAGAAGAACGCCCTTTCGAGCGAGCTGGCGTGGGGCGTCGTCGAAGCCGTCGAGTCGGCGGCCCGCGACGACGATGTCTGGGTCGTCGCCATCACCGGGTCGGGCGACGCCTTCTGCAGCGGCCTCGACCTTTCCGGAGGTGGCGAAGATGCATCGCCGCTGTCCGGGCACTCCGGATTTCTCGACGACATCAGCTGGGTCGGGCGGTTCCCGCTCGTACTGCGCCAAGTGTGTGACAAGCCGGTGGTTGGCGGGCTCAACGGTGTGGCCGCCGGCGCCGGGCTGTCGTTGGCGATGGCCTGTGACATGAGGCTGATGGCGCGGAGTGCCCGTCTGATCGCCGGCTACCCCCGCATCGGTGGCTCCCCCGACGGCGGGCTGACGTGGACCCTCCCCCAGGCCGTCGGTTACGAGCAGGCCATGCGCTTCCTGCTCGAAAATCGCACGGTCGGCGCCGACGAGGCGCTGGCGCTGGGCATGGTGGGCGAGATCGTCGCCGACGACGCCTTCGACGCGCGACTGGCCGAGTACTGCGCCTTGTTGGCCGAGCGTTCGCCGATCACCACGCGGTCGACCAAACGAACCATCGGCAAGGCCACGACGTCAGTCGACCTCGAGGCCCACGTCCGCTATGAGCTGGCCAGCATCCAGCGGGCCTTCCAGAGCAAGGACGCACAAGAGGCGCGCAAGGCCTTCTTCGAAAAGCGCTCCCCCACGTTCGAGGGCCACTGAACCAATGGCCGAGTCAGCGGGTCGCCCGTCTGACCTCGACAGCCGACCACTTGTACGAGGGCTGGCGCGATGACGGGTCGAACGAGGACGACGTCAACACGTTGGTGTCGGGGTGGTGCATCGGGAGGAACACCTGCCCGGCGGCGACGTTGGCCGTCACCTGCGCTCTGGCGCGGATCTCGCCTCGGCGCGAGGCGATGAACACCTCGTCGTCAGGGGCGATGCCCCGGGCCTCGGCGTCATCGGGAGCGAGTTGCAGGTACAGGTGTTGCGGGGCCAGTGAGCGAAGGATGGCCGACTTCGACGTACGGGTGCCCGTGTGCCACTCGGCCGAGGTGCCGCGTCCCGTGAGCAGCACCAGGGGGAATCGACCCGAGGTGGCCTCGTCGGGTGGGCGGGGCGCCTCGAACACGAAGCGGGCCCGTCCGTCGGGGGTGAAAAAACGGCCGTCCTCGAAGAGACGCCGTTCCTGGGTCCACTCGCCGGGCGGCGCCGGCCATTGCACCCCGCCCTGCGCGGCCACCATGTCGTAGCCGTCGATGCCGGTGATGTCGAACGGTCGACCGGCCGACAGACGCTGGAGGATGCGGAACACGGCCTCGGGGTCGGTCCACTCGGCGAAACGTTCGCCGCAGCCCCACGCCGTGGCCAGGCTACGGAAGATCTCGAAGTCGGTGCGGGCCTCGCCGGGCGGCGCCGTGACGGGCTGCACCAGCCCGATGCGACGTTCGGAGTTGATGAACGTGCCCGACTTCTCTCCCCACCCCGCCGCCGGCAGCACGAGGTCGGCCCGTTGCGCCGTCTCTGTCGACGCGTACATGTCCTGCACGACGAGGAAGTCGAGCCGGTCGAGCACATCAGCGGCATGACCCTTGTTGATCCACGAGTGCGAGGTGTTGGTGGCGATGATCCACAGGCCCCGGATGCGTCCGTCGACGACTCCCTCGAGAATCTGGTCGTAGGCGAGCGATGGCCGGTCGGGAATGTGTCGCACGTCGATCCCGGTGGCCGCGGCGACGTCGGCGCGATGGCCGGCGTCGGTGAAGTCGCGACCACCGAGGAGGTTCGTCGTGTTGGAGAAGAGCCTCGACCCCATGGCGTTGCACTGGCCGGTGATGGAGTTGGCGCCCGTTCCCGGCCGGCCGATGTTGCCGGTCATCAGGGCGAGGTCGATGATCGCCTGGGCCACGCGCACGCCTTCGTGGCTCTGATTGACGCCCATCGTCCACCAGAACGACACCCGCTCTCCGCCCTGGATCGTCGCCGCGAACGATTCGAGTTGCTCGACCGAGAGCCCCGTGGCCGCGGACACCACGGCCGGGCCGAACGGCGCGACGTGGGCGGCGAAGGCTTCGAAGCCGCTGGTCGATGCGTCGACGAAGGCACGGTCGACACCGCCGCGCTCGATGAGCAGGTGGGCCAAGCCGTACAGGAGGACGAGGTCGGACTTGGGAGCCAATTGCACGTGATCGGTCGCCGCCATGGATGTCTCGGTGGTGCGCGGGTCGACAACGAGAATTCGGGGGTCATGGGGGTTGCGGCAGATCCGCTCCCACAAGATGGGGTGGGCGATGCAGAGGTTCGACCCGAACAGGATGATCACGTCCGACGACTCGAGGTCGGCGTAGGTGTACGGCGGGGCGTCGAAGCCGAAGGACTCCTTGTGGGCGACGACGGACGTCGCCATGCATTGGCGGGTGTTGCCGTCACCGTGCACCATGCCCATCCCGAACTTGGCGACGGCACCGAGGAGCGCCATCTCCTCCGTGGGGATCTGCCCGGTACTGAGGTAGGCGACCGCCTCGGCGCCGTGCTCGGCCTGAATGGCCTGGAACCTCGACACGAACGCCGCCTCGGCCGCCGCCCACGACACGGGCTGAAGTCGGCCGCGATCGTCGCGAAGCAATGGCCGTGTGGCCCGGTCGTCGGCCCGCAACGGCGCCAGCGCCTCCCACCCCTTCGGACACGCCATGCCGAGGTTCACCGGGTAGTCGACGGTCGGCGTGATGTTGACGGCCACGCCATCGCGTAGGTGGACGTCGAGCGAGCAACCGGTCGAGCAGAACCCGCACACCGAGGTGACGGTCGTGTCCGGCGCCAGTCGGGCCGGCACCTGTCCGAGCCCGAAGCCGCCGGGCGTGCGAACGAGTTCGCCGGTCAGCGCACCGTCGCGCTGGTGGATGAGCTGGGCCAGACGGCGACGGATCGTCACGGCAGCTCGCCCGGCATACGCGGTGCGACGGCGACCCTGAAGAAGTGGTGCCGCTCGATCAGCTCGCCGCCCACCAGCAGGGCGAAGGCGGCGAGCGCGGCCGACGCGGCCACGCCGCCCGTGGCCCGACCGAACGCCAGGACCAGGGGGATGACGATGCCACCGAGAGCGCCGAGCAGCACCCGCAGCTGGGTCGGCGACCAAAGATCGCGGCGCAGGAGGTGGGCCGACCGCTGGAGGTCGGTGACGATCGGCGTGCGCACGTGGAGCAGTGGCAGCAGGTCGTTGGTGAGCTTGGCCGTCGCTGCGATCGCCAGGGCAAAGCCCACGACGCCGACGTCACCGGCGGCCACGGAGCCGAGCACCAAGCCGGTGGCCAGCGTGACCGACAGTCCCGTCGAAGCCGCCGTCAGCGTGAACGTCTGGACGCTCCGACCGGCCCGCCACCAGGCGCGGCGGGTCACGGCGTAGAGCAGCACCGAGCACCCGATGCCCGTGACACCGAGGACGACGGCGACGGCACCGAGGGCGGTGAGCCAGGCCGGCGACTCCTCGGTCCGGGTGGCCGAGACGGCGTACACCGAGGCCGCCGCACCGAACGCGCCGAAGGCGAGCACCTCCCGACTCAGCCACGAGTGCCGCACCCCGAGCACGGCCCGAAAGGCGTAGCGAGGCCGTCCGAGGTGCAAGACGCTGGCGGCCAGGGCCAGCAGGCCCACGGCCGCGGCGACGCCGGCGTGGGCAGCGTGGTCGAGGCTGTCGAAGCCGAAGCTGCGGCCGGTGACGGCGACGGCGAGCGCACCCACAGCCAGTTGGGTGAGAACCAGCATTGCGGCCAACGGCGGGTGGGGGTGAGCCGGTCGGAGCGAGTGGTGGTCGGCCGCCAGCACGCCGTCGGGGATCGACTTCTGCGATCGATACACGGTCGTCGGCACGGTCATCGACGACGCCGGCGCTCCGGGGACGATGGCCGCGCCGGCGACGTGCGCTCGGCCCCGAGCGTCCGCCTGGGAGACGATGGAGATCCGGATCGCCCCGTTGGGGCAGGCCTGGACGCAGGCCGGCGCTTCGCCGACCGCCAGCCGGCCGCGACACATGTCGCACTTCCGCACGATCCCCCGGGCTTCGTTGAACCGCGGCACCTCGTACGGGCACGTGAGGGTGCAATAGCCGCACCCGATGCACTGGTCGTCGAGGTGGGCGACGATGCCGGTGATGGGGTCCTTCTCGTAGGCATCAACCGGACATCCGCTGAGGCAGGCGGGATCTACGCAGTGGTGGCACGCCGTGGTGACCGTCTGCTGGAAGGCGATCTTCCCCGCTCCCTGGAGGAAACCGACCGAGCGCCATGACTCGTCGTCGTCGAGGCCGTTCAAGCTGTGGCAAGCGGTGACACAGGCCTTGCATCCGGTGCAATCGTCGAGGTCGACCTCGAAGCCGTACTGCTCGCCGTCGCCGGGAAGCGAGAGGGGGATGAGGTCGCGGTAGTACCGCTCGTTGGCGGGAAGCGCATGCGCATCGTGACGGTCGGCGAACGCCTCGACGGCCGTTCGATCGGACGGCCCTGACGTCACCAGTGTCATGGGCTGCGCACCTCGACCCGACCATCGGCGACGCGCACCTCGAAGGTGGTGAGCCGGACCATCGGGTCGTCCAGGCACACGCCGGTGCGAAGATCGAACGACTGCTTGAACATCGGTGAGGCCACCTTGGGCACGTCCCCCGACGAACCGACCAGGCCCCGGGAGATCACGAAGGCGCCGCAGAACGGATCGAAGTTCGATACCGCGTGCACGGCACCACCCTCGAGCCGGAACAGCGCGACCTGGCGGCCTTCGACGAGCACGCAGGCCCCGCGGTCGACGAGCAGGTCGTCAAGGCGGCAGACGTCGTGCCAGGAGGCGATCAAGACGTCGGTCATGCGAGCGCCTCCAGCGGTACCGGCTTCTCGGTCGGTGTGGCTGGGCGGATCTGACCCCGCTGCCGGACGAAGACGACGTTGGGGTCGGGCGCCGGGTCGTTCAGGAAGGTCCGGAACTGGGCCAGGCGATCGGGGTCGTCGAGCGTTTCCTGCCACTCGCAGGCGTAGGACTCGACGTGATTCGCCATGTCCGCCTCGAGTTCGGCGGCGATGCCGAGCACGTCATCGATGACGACCCGGCGAAGGTGGTCGATGCCGCCCTCGAGCTTCTCGAGCCAGGGCGCCGTGCGTTCGAGGCGGTCGGCGGTGCGGATGTAGAACATCAAGTAGCGGTCGATGTAGCGGATCAACGTCTCTTCGTCGAGATCCTCGGCCAGGAGAGTTGCGTGTCGGGGCTTCATCCCGCCGTTGCCGCCGACGTAGAGGTTCCAGCCTCGTTCGGTGGCGATGATGCCGAAGTCCTTGCTCTGGGCCTCAGCACATTCACGGGCGCAGCCCGACACCGCCGACTTCAGCTTGTGGGGAGCGCGGAGGCCCCGGTAGCGGAGCTCGAGACGGATGGCCAGCGCCGTCGAGTCCTGTACGCCGTAGCGGCACCAGGTCTGGCCGACGCACGACTTCACCGTGCGGAGGGCCTTGCCGTAGGCGTGCCCCGACTCCATGCCGATGGCCACGAAGCGCTTCCAGATGGCGGGCAGCTGGTCGACCCGTGCGCCGAACAGGTCGATGCGCTGGCCGCCGGTGATCTTGGTGTAGAGCCCGAACTCCTGCGCCACCTGCCCGATGACGATCAGCTGCTCGGGCGTGATCTCGCCGCCGGGCACGCGCGGGACGACCGAGTACGTGCCGTCGCGCTGGAGGTTGGCCAGGAAGTGGTCGTTGGTGTCCTGCAGTGCGGCCTTCTCCCCTGCCAGCACGTAGCCCGTGCCGAGGGAGGCGAACATCGACGCCACCGCCGGACGGCACACCTCGCAGCCTCGACCGCAGCCGTGCTGCTGGAGCAGGTCGGCGAACGACGCGATGCGGTGCACCCGAACGAGGTCGAAGAGCTCCTGGCGCGAGTAGGCGAAGTGCTCGCACAAGTCGTTGCCCACCTCGACGCCGGCCGCCCGCAGTTCGTGTTTGAGCAGGTCGGTGACGAGGGGGACACAGCCGCCACAGGTGCTCCCTGCGCGCGTCGTCGCCTTGATGGATCCGAGGTCGCCACAGCCGTTGGCGATGGCGCCACAGATCGCACCCTTGGTGACGGCGTTACACGAGCAGATCGTGGCGGCGTCGCTGATGGCACCGACGCCGACCGAGGCGACGCCACCGGCCGGAAAGAGCAGCCGCTCCGGCTCCTCCGGCGTCGGCATGTCGCCGCGAGCCATCTGGAGCAGCGTCTGATAGGCAGTGGCGTCGCCGACGAGGATCCCGCCGAGCACGGCACCGCTGCGCCCGACGACCAACTTCTTGTAGACGTTCGTTCGGGGATCGGCGAAGACGATGGCCGACGAGTCCGTCGTCATTGCGAATGCGTCACCGAAGCTGGCCACGTCGACCCCGAGGAGCTTCAACTTGGTGGAGAGATCGGCGCCCCTGAATTCGGCCGTGCCGCCGAGGATGCGGTCCGCCGCCACCGCCGCCATCTGGTAGCCGGGGGCGACCAGCCCCCACGTTCGGCCGGCGATGTGGGCACACTCACCGATGGCCGAGATCGACGGGTCACTGGTGCGGCAGGCCTCGTCCACGGCGATGCCGCCTCGCTCCCCCACCTCCAGACCAGCGGATCGAGCGAGGTCGTCGCGAGGTCGGATGCCGGCGGAGAACACGACGACATCGGTGGCAAGGCGGGTCTCGTCGGCGAACACCATGGCCGACGGTGCGCCGCCGGCGGCGGACCGTTCGATGCACGACGTCGACATTGACGTGTGGACCTGGACTCCCAATGCCTCGATGCGCCGCTGCAGGAGGGCGGAGCCGCCCTCGTCGAGCTGCACGGGCATGAGCCGCGGAGCGAATTCCACTACGTGTGTCTCGAGTCCGAGACAACGCAAGGCGTTGGCGGCTTCGAGGCCGAGCAGACCACCCCCGACGACGGCGCCGACGCGTACGTCCGGGTCGGCGGCGAACGCCGCGATGGCTTCGAGATCATCGAGGGTGCGATATACGAACGAGCCGGGCCCGTCCGCACCCGGCACGGGCGGGACGAAGGGGAAGGATCCGGTCGCCAACACGAGGTGGTCGTAGGCGACCTCGTCACCGGCGGACGAGGCGACGACCCTGCGAGCCCGGTCGATGGTGGCGATCGGGTCGCCCAACCGCAGATCCAGTCGGTGGTCGTCGAAGAACCCACCAGGCACGACCGACAGGTCTTCCGCTGTCGACCCGTCGAAGTAGGAGCTGAGAGCTACCCGGTCATAGGCCGGGCGGCGCTCTTCGCAGAAGACGACGGCTCGCCACGAATCGGAGTGGTCGCGGCGCACCAGTTCTTCGAGGAAGCGTTGGGCAACCATCCCGTGGCCGGCGACGACGATCGTGCGCATCAGACCGCCACGTCCATCGACCAGACCGCGCGCCACACACGATGGCGCCGGCGAACGAGTCCGGCGGCGCAGCCGGCGGCGGCCCCCAAGAGGACGAAGCCGACGGCGAACCCCCCGGTGAGTTGCGCAAGCGAACCGAGACCGAAGGGCAGGAGGAACCCACCGACACCGCCGGCAGCGCCGACCAGGCCCGTCATCTGGCCGATCCGCTCAGGGAAGCGCTGCGGCACGATCTGGAACACGGCGCCGTTGCCAACGCCGAGGGCACCGAGGGTGGCGAACAGCAGCACCACGGTCGGGGCAAGGGGGGGAAGCGTGGCCAGCATCGTCCCGGCGGCGGCGACCAGCAACAAGACGAGCGAGAGCACCCGAGCACCGCCGAGGCGGTCGCTGACAGCGCCACCGAAGGGTCGAAGGAGCGACCCGGCAGCCGCACAGAGCGCGGCGAAGCTTGCGGCACTGACCTTGGAGAGGTCGAAGCGATCGTGGAAGTAGATCGGCAGGTACCCGGTGAGGCCGACGAAGCCCCCGAAGGTCGTCAGGTAGAAGGCGCACAGCCAGCGGGCATCGGGCTCGCCGAGCAGTGACAGGAGGCCCCCCGTCGGCGCACTGGTCCGGGGCGGCTCTTTGGCGAAGATGGTGAAGACCAGCCAGGCCGCCATAACCGGCAGGGCGGCGAGGCCGAAGACGCCGTGCCAGCCGACATGCTCGGCCAGGCGAGGCGCAGCCAGGGCGGCGATGATCGTGCCGGAGTTCCCGGCGCCAGCGATGCCGAGGGCCAGTCCCTGGTACTCGGGCGGGTACCAGCGGCTCACGAGCGGGAGGGCGACGGCGAAGCTGGCGCCGGCGATCCCGAGGAGCAGCCCGATGGCCAGAACCTCGAGGAACGTGCCGGCTGCAAGCCAACCCCACAGCAACGGAACCAGTGCCAGCGCCATCGAGATCACCCCGGTGCGCTTGGTACCGACACGATCGGCCAGCCAGCCCAGCAACAACCGAAAGGCGGCGCCGCCGAGCGGCGGAACGGCCACCATCAGGCCTTTTTGGGCGGAGTCGAGGCCGAGGTCGTCGGCCACGTACGCGCCAAGTGCGCCGAGGAGCACCCAGATCATGAACGACACGTCGAAGTGCACGAGCGAGGCGACCAGGGTCGGGAAGTGGCCGCTCTCGCGAAACCCTTTGGAGGACATGGAGCCACCCAACCAGGCCGCCATGTGTCAGGAGTTTCGGCTGCGTCAACAGTCGGCGACGGCGCCGCCACCTCGTCCCGGCAGCGCCGGTGAGCGTGGCGAAACATGGCGTTCGCACTTTGGGGGCGGTCAGCTTCCGTGCAGCCACCATTCACCCAGGCTGCGAGCCGACCGAAACGAGGTGGAAACCTCGCTTCCATACGGTCGACCTCATGGCTGGGCTCCCCCTCGAGGGGCTGACGATCGGGATCACGGCCGATCGCCGCGCCGAGGAACAGGCGCAGCTCTTCGTGCAGCGAGGCGCGAAGGTCGTGCACGGCCCGACCATCCGGACGGCGGCGATCGACGATCAGGAGCCCGCCAGGTGTGCCACCCTCGACCTGATCGCTCGCCCGCCCGACGTGGTCGTCGCCAACACCGCGGTGGGGATCCGCACGTGGCTCGCCCTTGCTGATGCCTGGGGTCTCACCGACGCGTTGTTGGCGTCGTTCGGCGGCGCCTACGTCGTGGCGCGTGGGCCGAAGGCGGCGGGCGCGCTGTTGGCCGTCGGTGTCGACATTCAGTGGCGACCATCGTCGGCCGTGCTGGCTGACGTGGTCGACCACCTCCGCACGCGGGACGTCGCCGGTCTCCGCATCGCCCTTCAACTCGACGGAGCGGTCGACAACTCGACCGAGGCCGCTGAGCTGCGGGCGCTCGGCGGCGAGGTCATCGAGATCCGCACCTACCAGTGGGGTCTCCCGCGCGATCCGACGCCCGCCCTCCGACTGGTCGACGCAGCCTGCAACGCGCGGCTCGACGCCCTCACCTTCACGGCTGCGCCCGCCGTACGGAACCTCTTCGAACTGGCCGAGGGTGTGGGCGCCGCCGGTGCACTCCGGGAGGCGCTGAACGGCCCCGTGCTGGCCATGTGCGTCGGGCCCGTCTGTCGCCAGGCGGCGATCCACGTTGGGCTTGACGGTGCCGTTGAGCCGCCCACGGCCCGAATCGGCGGCATGGTGAAAGCCCTGTCCGAGGAGTTCCGAGGACGCCGGCGAGAGTTCCGCATCGGGAACCTCGAGACCGAGATGCAGGGATCACTCGTACGGGCCGGCGGGGTCGGCGTGTCGCTGCCATCACGAGAGCGCGCCGTGTTCGAGGTGCTGGCACGACGGCCAGGGGTCGTCGTGCCCCGACGGGCGCTTCTGTCGGAGGTGTGGGGCTCCGCCGACACCGACCCCCACGCCCTCGAGGTGACGGTCGGTCGGCTCCGACGCCGGCTGACACCCACCGGCGTCGGCGTCGAAGCCGTCCTCCGCCGCGGCTATCGACTGGCGGCCCGTCCCTAGAGGGCGCCTCGACAAGCCGACCGTCATTTTCGTGAAGCGTTTCGGCTGAAAGGGCCGCCTTGGTGAAGCGATCTGGCGACCAGAGCGCTTCACCAAACGGCGGCATGCGAGCGGACGGCGGACGGTAGGTGGGCGGACGGGCGGGCAGGCAAGTTCAGGCGTTGATGGGCACGGCCGAGACGCTCAGGGGAGCGGCGGCGGCCACGGGTGACGCACACGCACCGGCCGTCACGATGGCCAGCGCCACCAAGAACACCAGGGTCGTGCCGGGGAAGGGCAGGAACGCCAAAACGGCGCTGACGCCGAGCACTGCTGCCATCGCACGTGAGACGAGGCCCGCCCGGCGGAGCACGATCGCCATCGAGAGCCATCCGGTCGAGAAGAGGGCACTGCCTACGATCAGGGCCGCCAGCAGCACGCCCTTCGGATCACCGACCAACACCGAAGGATCCTTGCCGCCGATGAAGGGCACGAGGAAACCCTCGGCCCAGGTTCCGCCGGCGACGGCGACGGTGCCAAGAAGCGTGAGCGCAGACGCAACGGGCGCGAAGGCGCCTGTTGCTCGGTCGCCGATGCGGAGCACCAGCCCGGCCAGGATCACGATCACCATCGTCAGCGTGATGACGCCGGCGACGCCGTGGGCCACGAAGAGTGGGTGGTCGTAGGCCTCGGCCAGGTCCTCGCCGAAGAGGAGGTGCGGCAGGTCGAAGAGCGCGCCGGTGATGGCGGCGGCGATGGCCACTTTCGGGAATGTTCGCTGCAGGGATTCGGTGTTCATGTCGTTGGCTCCTGTTCGGGGTCGGTCTGGTCATCCAGCAGGTGCGACAACTGGCCCAAGAGGTCGAGCCACCCGACAAAGGCGACCGGCGCCTCCGACCAGGCGGCCAGACAACCAACGGGAGGCGACGACGATTCGATCCACATCGTCACCACCCGTCCGGCCGGAAGTCCCACACCAGCAGCGTGCGACCACGGGGTGTCCGTCCACATCACGCGCACGCGTGAAGATGGACGGGTGAAGCGGGGATCATTCATCGGGCGCCGCGCCGAGCTCGACCTCGTGATGGAGGCCCTCGAGGTCTCGGCCGCGTCGGGCCGGAGTGTCCTCGTCGTCGTGGAAGGCGAGGCTGGCATCGGCAAGTCGACACTCGTCGCCACGGCGACACAGCGTTGGCAGCGGGTGCGCGACCGGCGCGTACTGCGAGCCAAAGCCGACGAGCTCGGATCGTCCGTGTCCTTCGCCACGCTGGCGGTCGCGCTCGGACGGGTCGTCGTGGATGCTGGCGACGTCGTCGACGCCATCGAGGACGAGTTGGCGGTCGGTGGCGGCCAGCCCTTGACCGTCGTACTCGACGACGCGCAGTGGCTCGACCCCGGCTCGCTCGGCGTGCTTGGCCGGGTCCTCGACGCCCTCGACGACCGTCCACTCGCTCTGGTCCTGTCGATGCGGCCTGTGCCTCAGCCACGTGGACTGGGCGCCCTCGTCACCCGCGGGGGCCGGACGACCCACCTCGTGCTCAGGGGGATGCCCGTCGACGAGCTCGCGGTCGTCGTTGCCGCCATCGCACCGGACATCCCACAGGGGGACGTGCCGCTCGACCAGACCGGTGGCAATCCGCTGTACGCCGTCGAGTTGGCCCGCGCCGTCCTGGCCGATCGCGCCGGCGTGGCCGGCCACGTCCCTCCGCTGTCGGTGACGATCCTCCGTCGCCTCAGCTATCTCCGACCATCCACGCTGGTCGTGCTCCGGCAGGCCGCTCTGCTCGGTGGCACCTGCGGACTCCGAGAGTTGGCGCTGGTGACCGACGGGCCGGCCACGGCCACGGTCGCCGCCGTCGAAGAAGCGACAAGGGCAGGCGTGCTGCGGTCCGAGGGCGACGAGCTCCGATTCAGTCACGACCTCGTCCGGGCGGCGCTGTACGAAGACCTGCCGCTCCCGGTTCGGCGCTTCGAGCACGGCCGGGTCGGCGCCGCGCTGGCGGCCGGCGGGGCCGAGGCGGCCATCGTCGCTCCGCACCTCGAGCGGGCCGCTGTGCCGGGAGACGCGATGGCCATCGAATGGCTCACGCGAGCGGCGAGCGATGCTTCGACGCGGTCGGCCGACGCCGCCGTCGAGTGGGTGCAGCGTGCGTTGGCACTCCAGCCCGCTCCCGAGACGCGGTCGTTCATCGCATCGCAGATGGCGGTGCAGCTCGGCGCCGCCGGTCGCTTCGCCGAGACCGTCGACCTGACGACCAAAGAGCTCCATCGCGCACCCGCGATCGATATCGCCGTCACGCTGACGATCGCGCTCGCTCAGGCCACGACGGCCGGAGGCGACATGAGCCGGGCCCAGCAGTTACTCGTCGAACAGCTGGCGGCGGTCCGCGACGACCCGGACGGCACCGCATCCCAGCGGGCGCGGCTGGTCGGAGCGCTGTGCACGAACCGGTTGTTGGCCGGCGACGTCGACGAGGCCGCTCGCCTGGCCGAGGAAACGCTCGTGGCGGCCGCCGAGGCCGGGCTGTCGAACTGGGTTGCCCAAGCCCACGGTACGAAGGCGGCGCTGGCGCTGGGATCCGGCAACGTCGCCGAAGGCCTGCGACTAGCGGAGCTGGCGGTGGGCGCCATGCCGGTGACCGAGAGTCCAGTGATCGGCGCCTTCTCTCTCGTCATCCTCGGCTCCGCCCTCCTCGAAGCCGACCAGCTGGCGGAGGCGGTACGCGTGCAGACCGAAGCGGTGGCCGCCAGTGAGTCCGCCCACACGGAGAGCAACCTGCCGTTGGGCCACGCCGGGCTGGCGTTCGCGGCGATGGCCTCGGGAGACCTCGACGAATGCCAGTCGCAGGCGGAGACGGCGCTAGCCATCGGCCGCTCCCGCGACATCCGCTCGGCCGACTTCTACGCCCATGGGTTGTTGGCTCGCGTCGCGCTCCATCGGGGCGACCTCGTTGCCGCCGAAGTCTCGGTCGCCGCAGGCGAGGCCCAGCTGGCAGCCACCGGACCCGGACTCGGCGCGGAGTTGATTCTGTGGGCCAGGGCACTGCTCGAAGAAGCCGTGACGGGGTCGATCTCGAGTGCGGTCCTCGACGGCGTGACCGTCGGCTGGCAACTCCATCCGTTGCGGCACCTGTTGACCTGGCGACTGATCGCCCCCGACCTCGTCCGCTGGGCGCTTGCCGCAAATCGTCGCGATCTGGCGGCCTCGGTGGCCGCCGACGTGACCGCTGCGCTCGACGATGCCGGTGCCGTGGAACCAGGGCGGCGGGGCCTGCGCGACCTGTTGCGCGCGCAGTGCGAGGGGTCGGATGCGGCGACGCTGCGGGCGGCCGCCGACGTCGGTGCGGAGGGGCCCCGCCCATTGGAAGCGGCGGCAGCCCGAGCGACGGCTGGTCTGGCCTTCCTCGCCGCAGGTGATCGGCCCGAGGGCGCCCGCCTCTTGCGCTTGGCCCTGGCGACCTACGAGACGGTGGGCGCCCCGGCCGACGTCGAGCGGCTCTCCGACGCGGCCCGCCGCCACGGGGTCAGGTTGGCGGTGCCAGTCCGAACGGGCGCACGGGACGGATCGGCGTCCGAAAACGGGCTGACGGCCACGGAGCGCAAGGTCGCGAGGTTGGCCGCCGCCGGTCTGACCAACCGGGCCATCGCCGCCGACCTGACGATGTCACGTCACACCGTCGACACCCACCTGCGACATGTGTACCGCAAGCTCAGCATCGCCAGCCGCGTCGAGCTGGCCCGCCACCCACTCGTCAGGTGAGGCCGAGGCGCTCCAAGGTGGCCTTGAACGCCCCGAACAGGTCGAGCTCGCCGAGCTCCGACACCGGCACCCAGCGGGCCTCAGCCGTCTCCCAGGTCAGGGTTGCAGGCTCGTCGAAACGCGAGGGGACGTCGACGACGAGCGTCCAGTAGCTCCAGCCGCCGTGGTCGTCCTCGTGCTCCTCGGCGAGCACGAACCCGTGGTCTTCCAGGGGCACGCCGATCTCCTCGACGAACTCCCGCAAGGCACCTTCGATAGGCGTCTCGCCCTCATCGAGGGCGCCTCCGGGGATGGCCCAGGTGCCGCCGAGATGGGTGTGCATCGACCGCTTGGCCAGGAAGTACGCAGGCTCCCCTCCAGCCGGATCCGTGTGGCGGACGAGCACACCAGCGGCGCCGTAGAGGCCCCACCGCCGGCTGCCATCGGGCAGCGTCACGAACCCGTCTCCGGAGAGCCTCATGCCGCCGGCCAGCCTACCGACGGGTCGAGACGGTCGGACTCCCGCCGATACTGCGTGGCCGTGCGAGCGCGCGTCCGACATGATCGACCACGGCGGCCGACACCCGGGCCGGAGCCCGATGATTGCGGGGACCGAGCAGCTGCACGATGCCGCCTTCGCGAACCTCGACGGCAGCCACGAGCACGTCTCGCAGGCGGATCCCCAGGACCATCGTGGCGCCGGCGGCCACCGCCGGAGCAAAGTCGGCCAAGCAGTTCCCCAGGAGCCGACCCCAGGTCGTGAGCTCGCTCGGCGTGCGGGGAAGGACCAGCTCGATGGTTCTGTCGGCCGTCGGGCCGGCGAGAGCTCGGGCCGTCGGGCCGTGGCGGAACTCGAGCGCGGCCGCCGGGGTCGGCCCGCCGACGACCGGGGCACGGCGGGCCACGGTCCATGTTGGTGGCGGTGCGATCGGGGGTGTCGGCACGACGACGGCGGCGGGAGCCGCCGGCGTTCTGGCGGCGGGCACGGCCCGGCGAGGCGGTGGCCCCGGGTCGATGGCGGCGGCCCGCAGGCAGACCGCCTCGAGCTCGTCGAGGCGGCCGGGCGGCGGCCCGCGCAGATCGCCGTGCACGTCGAGCAGCACCCGCAGCACGCCGAAGAGGCGGCGGGCGCCGCCGGGTTCGACCATCGCCTCGCGCACCAGCCGGCGGGCCCGGTCGGGGCCGAGGAGACCGAGGCCCGCCCGGGCGTGCCGAACGTCGTCGCCCGCCGGCGGTGCCGCCATTGCCGATTCGTCGACCGGGATGCGGAGGGCGGCCACGAGGTCGTCGGCCTCGACGACGGGCGACGCCGCAACCACCACGGCGAGTTGCCACCACGCTACCGACGGACGCGACAAGAAACTGGCCAAGGCCCGGACGACCGACCGGCTGGCCCGGCCGGTGCCGAACAGGTGCTCGGCCCCGCCGACCAAGGTCGCCGCCGCCAACCCTGGCGACGCCCATCGTGGGATCTCGGACGCTGCGGCTGCGCCGGCGTCGTAGGCCGCACCGACGAGGGGGTGGGTCATGCCGCCGAGCAGACGCAGCAAGTCGCCGCCTGGACGATCGCCGGATCGACCCGACCAACACCCCCACGTCCTCGCGTCCTCGGCGACGATCATGGCCAGCGCCCCTGTCCATCCGTTCGGGTCCTGCCCATGACGGCGGGAGTGGGCCCGTACCACCTCGACGGAAGCGGCCGGATGGAACGAGACGTCAACGGTCCGCTCACCCTCGAGCAGAACGAGATCGACGCGGGCCCGAGCCATGAGCTCGCCTTGGCCACACGGATCGGGGCGCAACCGCAAAAGGGTCGCCGTGTCGGTTGAAACCTCCGAGGCCCTCGGGCGCTCGTGTCGCTCGTACCAGAGCCCGGCCGTCAGCCGTTCGCGCGCCACCCTCCGCCGAACATACGTTCGCGGAGGCGCCTCGTCCACCGGATCGACGAGATCCCCAGGAAATCCCCACCTGGGCTAGCTTTGTTCGAGAGTCGAACAGATCCGGGGGAAACGCACGTGCAGGAATTCGAAGGCAAGGTCGCGGTCGTGACCGGGGCAGCCAGTGGGATCGGCCGGGCGTTGGTCGACCGCTTCGCCGCCTCCGGGATGCGGGTCGTGCTGGCCGACATCGAAGGCGAGGCGCTGGCCAAGGCCGAGGCCGAGGTGCAATCGACTGGGGCCGAGACGCTGGCCGTGGTCACCGACGTGTCCGATCGGAGCAGCGTCGACGACCTCGCGGCGGCCGTCGCCGGTCACTTCGGCGGCACCAACGTGTTGTGCAACAACGCCGGCGTGTCCGGCGGCATGGGCGCTCTCTGGGAGACCACCGACCACGACTGGTCGTGGGTCATGGGAGTCAACCTCATGGGCGTCGTCCACGGCATCCAGGCTTTCGTCCCCGGCATGATCGCCAGCGGGCAACCCGGCCACGTCGTGAACACCTCATCCGTGCTCGGCCTGGCCACCGGTGGCGGATCGATCTACGGCGTCACGAAGCACGCCGTGACCCGACTCACCGAAGGGCTTTGGTACGACCTCCGGGCGGCGGGCGCGGCGGTGAGTGCCTCGGTGCTGTGCCCGGGGATGATCGCCACCAACATCATCGGCTCGGGTCGCAACCGTCCGGCCGACCTGCAAAACGACGGCGGGCCCGACATCTCTTCGCCCGAGGTGCAACAACGCATGCAGTTCGTCCAGGACCTCTTCGCCAACGAGGGCATGCCGCCAGCCGAGGTGGCCGAGATGGTCCACGACGCCGTGGTGGCCGACCGCTTCTACGTGCTGACCCATCCCGAACCCATCAAGGAGACGGTGCGGGCCCGCTTCGAAGCCATTCTCGAAGGGGGCGAGCCACCCCCGCCGCGCGCCGACGGCGGCTTCATGTCGATGGGCCGGCGTCGAGAGACGACCTCATGAAATTCGGGCTCTTCTACGAGCTGCAGCTACCGAAGTCGGCCGACGGCGACGACTGGGATCCCGACGCCGAGCGGCGCATCTTCCACGAGATGCTCGAGCAGGTGGAGCTGGCCGACCGTCTGGGATTCGACTACGTGTTCGAGGTCGAGCACCACTTCCTCGAGGAGTACAGCCACTCGTCGGCGCCCGAGCTGATGATGGCGGCGCTGTCGCAGAGGACGAACAACATCCGTTTGGGCCACGGCATCGTCCTCACACCACCGAAGTACAACCACCCGGCTCGCATCGCCGAGCGCATCGGCGCCCTCGACATCCTCTCCAACGGACGAGTGGAGTTCGGCACCGGCGAGTCGGCCAGTGAGATGGAGCTCGGTGGGTTCGGCGTCGAGCGTGGACTCAAGAAGGCGATGTGGGAAGAGGCGACGCGCGAGATCGCCAACATGATGGTGAGCACGCCGTACCCGGGGTTCGAAGGCGAGTTCTTCTCGATGCCGGCGCGCAACGTGATCCCGAAGCCGGTGCAGACGCCGCACCCGCCGCTGTGGGTCGCGGCATCCCGACGGGAGACGACGATGGTCGCCGCCCGCCTCGGCATGGGTTCGCTCGGCTTTGGCTTCGAGACGCCCGAGGAGCTGGGCGAACGGACGCGCGAGTACTACCGCTTGATTCGGGAGGAGTGCTTCCCGATCGGTCACGCCATCAACCCGGCCCTCGCCGTGCTCAACACGTTCATGTGTGCCGACGACGACGACGAGGCCGTGCGCCGCAGCGCCAACGGACCGGGCTTCTTCTCGTACTCGCTCGGCTATTACTACAACCCGGTGACGGGCGGGCAGCACCAGCCCGGCCAGGAGAACGTGTACCGCCGATTCCTCGACAATCAACAGACGCAGCTGCAGACCCGTGCCGAGATCGCGGCCGGCGAGCCCGAGGACGAGGTGCAGCGGGCGCTCTACCGGGCGGCCGCTGCACCTCGTCCTCGGGCTCGCCGGCCGCGATCTCGGCGCGGGTCTGCACCTTCGTCTGCTGGTTGTCGAGAAACCG
>JBKJKM010000282.1:0-2880 GCA_046597375.1 Acidimicrobiales bacterium
CGCACCGCCGTACCCACGCCCTTCGATCGGCTCGACCTCGGCGCCAAGGCCTCGACGCCGGCGTCGCTGATCGCCGTCGGGTCGAGGGCCAGGGCGGCCGCCCCGAGGGCGCTCGACAGCTGCTGGGCCGCCGCCGCCGCCTGGGCCACCGCCGCCCGCACGAGTTCGACCGCAAAGAGCGCCTCCGGAACCTGGGCCCCGGGCCCCGGCTGGCTCCCCAAGGCCTCGGCGGGCACGAGCGGGGTGCGCTCGGACTCGGGCTCGGGCTCGGGACCGATCGGTGGCGGCACCGGCGTCACTTGAGCGAGCGCAGCCCGCAGCTGGAGGATCGTGGCGTCGGCGGCCGACGTCCGCCGATGGGCGGCATCCCGCTCCCGCTCGGCGGCGACGCTGCGCGTCGCCAACTCGTCCCTGGCCACCTCGGCGGCGCGACGCTGGCGGCGTTCATCGGCCAGCGACGTCGTGACCGACGCAAGTTCGGCGCGGGTCCGCACCAACTGATCCTCGGCGCGCGCCACGGCGTCCTCGGCGGCGCCGAGTCGCCGGCGGGCCGTTCGCTCGGCCGCATCCTCGGCCGCCAGCACGCCGGCCACCGCTGCTTCGTTCCCCAACTCCGTCAGTTCGACCTGCCATCCCTCGGGTCGATGCACGAACAGCCAACCGGGGCGGCCGCCACAGGTGGCCTCGTCTGGCGCTATTGCGGCGATCCGCAAGCGAAAGGCGTCGTCCTCATCGATGCACTTCCGCACCGTGACCAGCGCGGACGCCGGCAACCGGGCGAAGCGCAAGATCGGCCGCAGCGATCGCGGCGGATCGATCGGAGGGAGCGCCGCCGTCCCCGACCGTGCCACCTCGACGGCCAGCTCCAACGCCGACCGCAGGACGTCGCCGTCGATCAGCCGGCCCGCTCCCGGTCGATGGCGTCGGCAGCCTGGTCCGACGTCGGCGTAGCTCCCTCGGCCAGCTCGACCACGCCGGCGCCGGTGCCGCACCATCGACACGACACCGCCTCGACCCGATCCTCCAGCACCACTTCCTCCTCGACCGTCAAGTCGCCGCCCACCGTGAAATGGTGGAACGACGAGGTCCGACGCGTCGCCGTCACCGTGAAGCGGGTGAGGTTGCCGCAGGAGGTACAGCGATAGCGGCGAACGGGCGGGGTGGCGGCCACAGATGGCCGAGGCTACCGGGGCTTCGCAACCCCCTCCGTTAATCTGACGGCTCGCGCTGGCCGGACCGGTGCGGACCGCTGAAGAGCCCGGAACCCGGAGACCCCACTGCGCCCCCGACAACTCCTCGACCGAGGTTCCTCGGCCAACCCACTCCCTGAAGGCACGCTGGCCGTCGGCGCCGGCCTGCTCGTGCTCGGCCTCACCGCGTATGTGTTCTTCGTGGTCTCGGCGCGAGCCCTCGGTCCCGAGCGGTACTCGAGCCTGTCCGTGCTCTGGACGCTGGTGTTCTTCGCCGCCCCCGGCTTCCTGTTCCCACTCGAACAAGAGGTGAGCCGAGCGGTCTCGGCCCGCCGGGCCCTGGGCATCGGCGGTGGGCCGGTCATCCGCCGGGCCGCCATCTTGGGCGGCGGGTTGGCCGTGGCGCTGGCCGCTGTGACCCTGGCGCTGAGCGGACCGATCCTCGATCATCTCTTCGACGGCCAGACGCTCCTTCTGGTCGGCCTCGTAGTCAGCCTCCCGGTGTACGCCGCCCTCCACCTCACCCGCGGCGCCCTCTCCGGCACCGGTCGCTTCGGCGCCTACGGCACCCTGCTCGCCGGCGACGGGCTCATTCGCGTCGTCGCCGCCATCGTGTTCTCGATCATCGGTATCACCACGGCCGGCCCCTACGGGCTACTGGTCGCCGGTGCTAGTGCCGTCATCCTCGTGCTCATCCTGAGTCGCCAACGCGGTCTGCTCGAGTCCGGCCCCGAAGCCCCGTGGTCGGAACTCTCAGAGGCCCTCGGCTGGCTCCTGCTCGGGTCGGTGCTGGCGCAGGCCTTCGTCAACGCCAGCGTGCCCCTCGTGAAAGTGCTGGCCGACGAAGGCGAGGACGCCATCGCCGGGCAGTTCCAGGCCGGGCTCATCATCACCCGCGTGCCGCTGTTCCTCTTCCAGGCCGTGCAGGCCAGCCTCCTGCCGAAGCTCGCTGGGTACGCCGCGAGTGGCCAGTTCGTCGACTTCCGCAACGGGTTGCGCAAGCTCATCGTCGTCGTGATCGGCATCGGCGTGGCCGCCACCCTCGGCGCCTTCGCCATCGGGCCATTCGTCTTGCGCCTCGCCTTCGGCTCGGAATTCGACAAGCTCGGCAACGCCGACCTCGGTTACCTCTCCCTGGCCGGCGCCTGCTTCATGCTCTCGACGGCGCTGTCACAAGCTCTCATCGCCCTGCGCGGCTACTCCAAGGTCGCCGCCGGCTGGGCCGTCGCCCTGATCGTCTTCGGCGTGGCGACGTACCTCGGACCCGGTCTGCTCGGTCGGGTCGAACTCGGGCTGGTGACCGGCTCGGCCGTGTCCGTCGCCGCCATGGCCCTGCTGTTGCGGGCGCAGATGGCCGGCGGCGTCCCCGACTCGGCACTTCCGCTCTACGACGCCATCCGTCCCGAGCACGAGATCATCGAACCGTAGGGTGGACCGAATGAGCTCCGAAGCACCGCAGGACTCCGTTGACGGGCTGATCGCGCAGCTCAAGGCCCGGGTCGCGGAGCGCGAGAGGGCAGGCGAGTACCCGCCGGGGCTCGAAGATGAGCTCGACGCTCACTTCGACCGCATCGCCGTCCACCGAGCGCCGTCGTACAGCTTCGACCACCTTCGGTCCCGCGTCGCCGGGCTGGGCACGCTGGGAAGCTTCAGTCCAGATCACATCGACTTCGACACGCGCGTCCCCGGC
>JBKJKM010000300.1:0-11235 GCA_046597375.1 Acidimicrobiales bacterium
ACATAAACGGCCGGGACCTCCCAATGCACGCCCTCGTACGGCGCGTACTGGCCCGCGACCTGCGCCCCCGGGAAGTCGTGCACGAGAACGAGACCGGCGGCGCCCCCCGCCGCCGCCTCCCGCAGGTCGGTGATGCGCGCTTGGTAGCCGAAGTTGGCGCGCTCGTAGGTCGCCGCCGGATCGATCGTGAGGCCTGGGTCGTGCAGGTAGTAGGCGACGGCCCCGAAGATCGCCTGCTGGACACCGCCCGTCGCCGCCGGGCGGACGACGATTGCCCCCTGCACGTCGGTCGCCGAGATTGCAGTGCCCGCGGGCACGTGGACGAGTTGCCCGCTCACCCCGGCATCGCCCGTCGGTCGCGCGTATGGCACCGCGCCCGAAGCCGCGAGCTCTTCCGAACCCACCCGGAGCGACGCCGACTCGTCGAGCTGCAGGTCGATCTGCTCGGGCAGCCCCGAGACGGTGAACCCACCGATCCCGGCGATCGTCGACTCGATCGACTCGATGTACCGCAGCTGTGCCGGGCTGGCCGTCGGTCGAGGCCCGAGGTCGGCCATCACCTTGTTGAACGCCCGCAGGTCGGTGGTGCTGGCGAACGCCGCGGGATCGACGCTCGAGGGGCACGCGGCCGCCTGGGCGGCGGCCGGAGACGCCGGCAACAGCGCCGCCGGGCCGGCAAGGATGACTGCGTAGGCGGCCATGCCAGCGACACGCTGCATCGCCGCACGCGACCTCCAGCGTGCCCTCATCCGGCGACCGTAACGGGGCGAGGACGAGGCGGTCAAAGCTCCCGAATAGCGCTCACCGGTCGATTCGCGTCGTGAGAAGGATCGCAGACGTCGTGCGCTTCACGCCGGGGACGGCGCCGATACGATCGAGGGCCGCGTCGATCGCGGCCGTCGAGGCGGCGGACACGACGGCGATGAGATCGAACGGACCGCTCACGGTGTGGACCTTTCGCACCTCGTCCACCCGCAAGAGGGCGCCGACCACCGACGACGCAAGCTTCGGGTCGACGGTGATCGAGACGTGTGCCGTCACCGCCCGCTCCCCATCCTCGGCTGCCGGCCCCGGACGCACGGTGTAGCCGGCGATCACGCCACCACGCTCGAGTCGGATGATCCGCTCCTGCACCGTCGAACGGGGTACGCCGAGGCGGCGGGCCACCGCCGCCGCCGGCTGGCGGGAGTCCTCTCCCAGGGCCCGGAGGATGCGATGGTCGAGGTCGTCGAGCGCCACCCCGTCATTGTGCCGGGCGGCCCGGCAGATCGCCGGCACACCGGCCGACATCCGGCGAAGCGCCACCACTACCCGGATGGGTTCCGCCGTACCTTCGACCAATGGCTGCCTTCACGACACCGACCCGCGCTTTGGTGGTCGGCGGCGGAAAGATCGGGCAGGCCATCGCCCACCTCCTCACGACCACCGGCGCCCCCGACTTCGCCGTCGACGTCATCGACGGGACGCCGACCGCGGCAACGACGATCGTTGGCGACGTCACCAACGCACGAACGCTCCACGCCGCCCTCGAAGATCGCGATGTGGTGCTCAGCGCCGCGCCCTTCCACCTGACGACGACGATCGCCACGGCGGCTCGCGACCACGACGTCCACTACTTCGACCTCACCGAGGATGTCGCTAGCGCGTCCACCGTGGCCGAGCTGGCGGCCAGCGCCGGCACGACCTCGGTCCTCATGCCCCAATGCGGCCTGGCGCCCGGGTTCGTGTCGGTCGTCGCCGCGGATCTGGCGAGGTCGTTCGACGACGGCGGTCTCCGCAGCCTGAGTCTCCGCGTCGGCGCGCTGCCCCAGTTTCCGACCAACGCGCTGAAGTACAACCTCACCTGGTCGACCGACGGGCTCATCAACGAGTACTGCAACCCGTGCAATGCCATCGTCGACGGCGCGTGGCACGAGACCGCACCGCTCGAGGACCTGGAGACCTTCTCCCTCGACGGGGTCGCCTACGAAGCGTTCAACACCAGCGGCGGCCTCGGTTCCCTGTGCGAAACCTTTGCCGGTCGAATCGAGGACCTCGACTACAAGACCGTCCGCTACCCCGGGCACCGCGACCTGATGAAGGTGCTCGTCCGCGACCTGCGCCTCCACCGGCGGCGCGACCTTCTCAAGGATGTCCTCGAGTCCGCCATCCCGATCACCTACCAGGACGTCGTCCTCGTGTTCGTCACCGTGTCGGGGCGTCGTGCCGGTCTGCTCACCCAGGAGTCGTTCGCTCGCAAGATCTACGCCGCTGACGTCGGCGGTCGGCGGCTCTCGGCCATCCAGCTGACGACGGCGGCTGGCGTGTGTGCCATGGTCGACCTCGTGCGCACCGAGAAGCTCCCGACGTCGGGCCTCGTCCGCCAAGAGCAGTGCTCGTTGGACGAGTTCCTCGCCAACCGGTTCGGACGACTGTACCTCCGGAGCCAGGAGGTCCAGGCCGCGTGACTGCGTCCACAGCGCTCGAGAGCCGAAGCCCGATCGATGGACGGGTCCTCGGAAACGTCCATGTCTCCACGCCCGACGAGGTCGAGGCGACGATCTCCGCCGCCGACGCCGCCTTCGTTACGTGGCGGCTGGTACCGGCGCCGCGGCGGGGCGAACTCGTCCGCCGCTTCGGCGAGGCGCTGCGCGGCCACAAGACGGAGCTGGCCGAGCTCGTCACCCTCGAGAGCGGGAAGATCCGCAGCGAGGCGGAGGGCGAGGTCCAGGAGATGATCGACATCTGCGACTTCGCCGTCGGCCTGTCGCGTCAGCTCTACGGCAAGACCATCGCCAGCGAACGGCCCGGCCACCGACTCGTCGAGACGTGGCATCCGCTCGGCCCGGTCGCCGTCATCTCCGCCTTCAACTTCCCCGTCGCCGTCTGGGCCTGGAACGCGGCCGTTGCGCTCGTGTGCGGTGATCCCGTCGTGTGGAAGCCGTCGGAGAAGACCCCGCTGACGGCCGAGGCCGCCCACGCCCTCCTCGCCGACGTCCTCGTGGCCGGTGACGCGCCCACGGGCGTCTCGGCCGTCCTCTTCGGCGATCGAGTGGTCGGCGAGCAGCTCGTTGACGACGACCGCATCCGCCTCGTGTCGGCGACGGGCTCCACGGTCATGGGCCGCGCCGTCGGTCCACGGGTTGCGTCGCGATTCGGTCGCAGCCTGCTCGAGCTCGGCGGCAACAACGCCATGATCGTGGCGCCGACGGCCGACCTCGACTTGGCGACCCGTGCCATCGTGTTCTCCGCGGTGGGCACCGCTGGTCAGCGGTGCACGACGCTGCGGCGGCTCTTCTTGCACCGCGACATCCAGGAGATCGTCGTGACCCGGCTCCGGACGGCCTATGAGTCGCTGCCCATCGGCGACCCCTCCGACCCGGCCACGCTCGTCGGCCCGCTCGTGGATGAGCGCGCCGCGGTAGTGATGCAGCTGGCCCTGGACGAGGCACGCGACGACGGCGGCAGGGTTCACGGGGGCGACCGGGCGCGTCCCGACGGGCTCGACGGTGGCGTCTACGTCCGGCCGGCAATCGTCGAGATGCCCGCGCAGACGGACGTCGTACGGCGCGAGACGTTCGCACCGATCCTCTACGTCCTCGCCTACGACGATCTCGACGAGGCGATCCGGCTCCAGAACGACGTGCCCCACGGTCTGTCGTCGAGCATTTTCACCAACGACCTCCGGGAAGCCGAGGCCTTCGTGGGCGCCGCCGGGTCGGATTGCGGTCTCGCCAACGTGAACGTTGGGCCCTCGGGTGCGGAGATCGGCGGGGCCTTCGGTGGCGAGAAACAGACCGGCGGCGGCCGCGAGTCCGGGTCGGACGCGTGGCAGGCGTACATGCGCCGATCGACCGCCACGATCAACGGTTCGGGAGCGCTCCCGCTCGCCCAGGGCGTCGACTTCGGCGCCTAGGGTTTCTCCCCAGCATGATCCTCTCCGACCGAACGATCCGTGAAGAGCTCGCCAGCGGCCGGATCGTCGTCGATCCCCTCGACGACTCGTTCATCCAGCCGTCGTCGGTCGACCTGACCCTCGACCGCTACTTCCGGGTGTTCCGCAACCACACGATGCGGGTCATCGACGTGAAGGAAGACCAGGAAGAGCTGACCGAGTTGGTGGAGATCAAGGAGGACGACGTCTTCATCCTCCACCCCGGCGAGTTCGTGCTCGGCAGCACGGCGGAGCGGGTCGCACTGCCCAACGACATCGTGGCGAGACTCGAGGGCAAGTCGAGTCTCGGACGACTCGGCCTACTCATCCACTCGACGGCGGGATTCGTGGACGCCGGCTGGGACGGGCATCTGACCCTCGAGTTGAGCAACGTGGCCAACCTGCCGATCACGCTGTACCCGGCCATGAAGATCGGCCAGATCAGCTTCCTGCAGATGACGACCGAAGCCGAGAATCCTTACGGCAGCGCCAAGGTCGGCTCGAAGTACAAGGGCCAGCGAGGTCCGACCCCCAGTCGCTACTTCGAGAACTTCCGCAAGTCCTAGCCCCCGACGTCCATGTCGGAGTTGTCCTCGTCAAGACAGGGACAACTGTGAAGTGAACGAGGTGGTTATTCGCCGAGCGGGGTCGGCCGCGGAGTGAACGGACCGAACGACAGCGACGGCAGGGCGGCGTCGACGTCACCCTCCCACGCGAGCGAGCGGATCTCCGACTCGGAACGCCGGCCGCTGAAAGCCCGCAGCAGCTCGAAGGCCGACGCGGTGAGCGTGGCCACGACCGGGCGGTCGTCGGTCGGGGCCCACTCGCCGCCGCCGTCCGAACAGACGCGCACGCCGGGGTGACCGGTGGCGCCGGAGGAGAGCTGGAAGGCGTTGATCAGCCAGTTGACTCCGATTTGCACGGCGTCGGAGTCGCGTGCCCCTGGCGCGCCGAGGGCGCCCCGAAGGTCGTGCTCGTGGCTCACGGTATCCATCACCAGCTGGTGGCCCGCCGGCCCGAACGACTCGAGCATGCCCTCGAGCTGCGCCGCCTGGTCGTTCCATTCACCAACGATCTCCGGCAGCGGCCGATTCCGACGAGCGTCGACCTGGGTTGATGTCCAGGGGTCGCTGCCGGCCCCTTCGAGGCGGCCGCCGAGCACGTCGTCGATGACCCCGGCCATGTGGGAGACGAGGTCGTGCACCCGCCATGCCGGACACGCCGGAACGGTGTCGCCGGTTCGGTCGGAGACGTCGGCCATGAGCTCGTTCACCCGCTGGCGGATGCCGCCGTACGCCACGCCCGGCGACGAACTCACTCCACCGGCTCCGTGACGACAGGAGCGGGGAGGCCGGCGCCGACGTTGCCGCGACGGTCGCCCCTCTCCAATGCTTCGAGGAGGTGCATCGAGATGTCGGCCACCATGACGTCGTCGCGCCCGTTCTCCTTGGTGCCGTCGTCGATCATGATGTAGCAGAAGGGACACGCCGTCGCGACCCGCTGGGCGCCGGTGGCGATGAGCTCCTGCGAGCGCTCGGTGTTGACCTTCTTGCCGATGTTCTCCTCCATGAACATGCGGGCGCCGCCGGCGCCGCAGCACATGCCCTTGGTGCCGTTGCGGGGTGCCTCGACGATGTCGATGCCCTTCAATGAGCCGAGCACCTTGCGCGGGGCGAGGTACACGTCGTTGTGCCGCCCGAGGTAACAGCTGTCGTGGTACACGACCCGCTCGTCGAGCTCGGCCTCGCTCATGTCGAGCTTGCCTGTCTCGATGAGCGACTCGAGGAACTGGCTGTGGTGCACGACCTCGTAGTGGCCGTTCAGCTGCGGGTACTCGTTGCCGAGGGTGTTGAAGCAGTGCGGGCATTGGGTGATGATCTTCTTCACGCCCATGCCGTTCATCGTCTCGATGTTCTGCGTGGCCAGCATCTGGAAGATGTACTCGTTGCCCGAGCGACGCGCAGGGTCGCCGGTGCAGTTCTCGTTGGGACCGAGGATGGCGAAGTCGATGCCGGCCCGCTGCAGCAACTTGGCC
The DNA here is from genome assembly GCA_046597375.1 of Acidimicrobiales bacterium. Lineage (GTDB taxonomy): Bacteria > Actinomycetota > Acidimicrobiia > Acidimicrobiales > CADCTF01 > DATLED01. The sequence continues at coordinate 5,949 of JBKJKM010000300.1, forward strand.
GTGGCCACCGTGACCTTTTTGTTCTTGTCGTCGAACGAGCCGGCGCAGCCGACCCAGTAGAGGTACTCGTGGTCGAACGGGGACGAGCCATCGACGATCGCCACGTCGACGGGCAGCCCCTTGGCCCAGTCGGCCCGCTCGCCCTGGTTCATGGCCCAGGGATTGCCCTGGTTCTCCATGCCCCGGTAGGCGTTGCCGAGCTCGGCCGGGAAGTTCGACTCCATCAGCGACAGGTAGCGCCGCATGTCCAGGATCTTGTCGAGGATCTCGATGTTGACCGGGCAGATCTCGTCGCAGGCCTTGCAGGAGGTGCAGGCCCAAATCTCTTCCGGCGTAATGCGCTGGAAGACCTCGTTCGTCGAGACGGTCAGTTCGGGCTCGTGGCCGACCACGGCCGAGACAGCGCCCGCAGGTCGCGACTCCGACATCACCTGGCCGATCTTGGTGACGATCTCGCGGGGGTCGAGTGGCTTGCCGGTGGCGTGGGCTGGACACACCGAAGTGCATCGACCGCAGACCGTGCAGGCGTCGGTGTCGAGGAGCTGCTTCCAGGTGAAGTCCTCGATGACGGCCGCGCCGAAGCTCTCGAGCTCGGTCTCCATGAGGTTGGGCATCGGCTTCATGGCGCCCTTGGGGCGATCACGGTCCGAGAGATACATGTTGAGCGGGCTCGTCACCATGTGGCGGAGCTTCGTTGTTGGCACGATGAGAATGAACGAGAAGAACGACAGCACGTGCACGATCCAGAACGCTTGGTGCAGTCCGCTGAGGTTCGACAGGCCGTCGAAGAGCCCGGACAGCGGGTAGCCGATGATCGAGAACTTCTCGAACGAAGGGCGGCCGTCGAGCGCGATGCGGGCGCCTTCGGCCAGAAAGCCGGTGACGCCGAGCACGGCGAACATGCCGAGGATGATGCCGTCCTCAGCGCGGGTCTTGATGCGGATCCGGTACGGGGCGAAGAGGTAGCGCCGGCCGATGGCCCAGAAGATGCCGATCAGGAAGCCGACGCCGGCGACGTCACCGACCAACGCATAGGCCCGATAGATGTCGCCGTGCAGGAACTTCATGCCCTCGGGCAGCTGGTGGTTGATCTCGAGGATCGTCGTGACCGCGAAGAGGATGATGAAGGGGAAGTAGATGAACGAGTGCATGAGGCCGGCGGCACCGTCTCGCATGAGCGTCTGCATGTAGACGCCCTTGCGGAAGTCGCGGGCCCGCTTCTTGGCGTTCTTGGCCGTAGTCGTGCGACGGTCGGGCTGACCACGCTCCCAGTTCTGCACGCGCTGGGCGAAGAGGTAGGCCGAACCGATGAACAGCACGGTCAGCACCGTGTAGAAGATCGCCCGGTAGGCCGCCGGGATGTTCTCGAACACTTCGCGGGTGATCGGCGAGTCGTCGTGCTGCTGGGTGAGGGTGGCGACGATGCCCGACCCACCCGTGACGAGTCCCAGACCGAGCCCGATGCCGAGGGCGATCTGCGACGGCTTGATGCGCCGGGATGTGGGTGCCGGCGCGTCGGCGACTTCAGTGGCCATGAGCGCGGAGGCTAGCCCTCGCCAACGGGGTGGAAGTAGTTCGTCGGAACCGGCGAAGATCCCGCCGGGACGAACAGGGGACGGGTCGATGGAGCTGCAGGACCAGGTAGTCGTGGTCACGGGAGGGGCGAGCGGGATCGGGCGCTCGCTGGCGCTGGCGTTTGCTCGGGCGAACACGGCGGGCGTGGTCGTCGCCGACCTCGACGCCGAAGGTGCGGCGTCGGTCGCCGCCGAGGTCGATGCCGTAGGTGGCCGTGGCCTCGGTATGGGCTGCGACGTCAGCATCGAGGACGACGTCCAAGCCGTGGTGCGGGCGGCCGAGGAGCACTTCGGACCGGTCGACGTCTTCTGCGCCAACGCCGGCATCCTCGTGACGGGCGGCATCGACGTGTCCGATGCGGCGTGGGACCGGGCGTGGTCGATCAACGTCAAGAGCCACCTCTACGCCGCCCGGGCCGTGATTCCCGGCATGGTCGAACGCGGGAGCGGCTACCTGGTGCACACGGCGTCGGCGGCCGGGCTGCTCACCCAACTTGGCGCGGCGCCGTACTCGGTGTCCAAGCACGCCGTGGTGGCCTTCGCTGAGTGGATCTCGATCACCTACGGCGACGCCGGCGTGCGGGTGTCGGCACTGTGCCCGCAGGCGGTTGCAACCAATCTGGGCGCGACCAGCCGCCAGGCGTTGGCCGGCGAAGCGGTGAAGGTGCCGGCCCCGACTGGCGACTCGGTCACCTCGGCGGCCGGCGTGGGCGTGGTCGGAGGTGCCGGCGCCGACGGCGTGTTGTCACCTGACGATGTGGCCGCCGCCGTGCTCGAGGCCATCGCCGAGGAGCGCTTTCTCATCCTCCCCCACCCTGAGGTGGAGACCTACGAGCGCCGCCGCGCCGGCGACCGCGAGCGCTGGCTCCGCGGCATGCGCCGAGCCCAAGCAGGGATGGCCAGCTACCTCAACCGCACCTGATCGCCGCAGAGCGAGAGCGAAAACTCAGTTCGAGGTGGACTTGACGTCGGCCTCGGAGAGGCGTTGGGCCATGGCGGAAAGGAGCTTGTGGGCCATGCCCGGAACCTCGTCGAGCAGACCGCTGAACTCACGTTGCCCGAGGATCAACAGCTCCATCTCGGTGTCGGCCACGACGGTGGCGTTGCGGGGAAGGCGGGTCAGCAGGGCGAGCTCACCGAAGCTGCCACCCGAGGCCAGGGTCGCCACCTTCTTGTTGTTGCGCTTGACCGTCGCCGTGCCGTCGAGGATGAGGTAGAACTCGAACCCGGGTTTGCCCTGCTCGCAGAGCACCTTTCCGGCCGGCACGGTGATCTCGTCGGATGCCTTGCCGATCAGCGCCAGTTCCTTCTTGTTGCAGGCGGAGAAGAGCCGCACCTGTGCGAGCTGGTCGAGCTTGTTGTCCTTGCCACCACGAGCCATGGCCGCAGAGTAGACGGCACCGTTCCTTCTCCGTCGGATGGACGAGTTCACACCCACGAAACGCGGGTGCAATGTCCGCTCCTTAGGTTCCGACCATGGACGTGGTGCTTGTGCGGTGGCCAACCGAATCGGAGCGGCGAGGCCGCCTGCAGAAGGACGGCATCCCGCGCCTCCTGCTGATCGAGGATGGACACCCACCTCCCCATCCCGAGGACTGCCTCGAGGATTGGATCCGAGTCCCAGCCGACGACATCGATGTGCGCTTCCGGGTCGAGGGACTGGCGAGCCGCTCCTCGGCCCATGTCACGGAGGCCCCCGATCTCGATCCCTACGGCGTGCTTCGCTTCTCGGCGAACTGGGTCTCGTTGCCGCCGGTGGAGGCCCGGCTCACCCGCGCGCTCGTGGACCGGTTCGGGGCCGTCGTGGGGCGCGAAGCGTTGGCCAGGGCGGGCTGGCCGGACGGAGCCCCCGGCCGCAACGCCCTCGATGTCCACGTCTTGCGCCTGCGTCGTCGGCTGTCCCAGGTCGGCCTCAGCATCAAGACGGTCCGAAGCCGCGGCTATCTCCTCGAGGCGTCAGATCGGCGTCAGGTAGAGGTGTACGAGGCGTAACGAAGGGACAACATGCTCGTCACCTTCGATGCCTACGGTCCCTCTGTGACCCTGGGCGCAGCCGAGACGGCGGTGTTGGCCGTTCTGCTGGAGGCGAACGGGCGCGTCCTGTCGCGTCGCGAAATCGCCCGCCGGGCCGGACTCGGAGCGGCGTCGCCGCGGCGGGCCGACTCCATCGTCACGGAGCTGCGGCGAACGCTTGGTGAGGATGCGATCCGGACCGTTCGCAGTCGTGGTTGGGCGATCGTTCCCGACCGAACCTGATGCTCCTCGATCTGCTGCTCCTCCTCGTCGCGGCCAAGGTGGCTGCGGAGGTGGCGGAGCGACTGAAGGTGCCGGCCGTCCTGGCCGAGATCCTGGCCGGGGTCGTGCTCGGACCGAGCGTGCTCGGGATCGTCGGACACGGCGAGATCTTGGTCTTCCTCGGCGAGCTGGGCGTCGTCCTCCTGCTCCTCGAGGTCGGGCTCGAGATGGATCTCGGCGAGCTGGGGGCGGTCGGCAAGGCGTCCCTGGCCGTCGCCTTCGCCGGCGTGGCGCTGCCGTTCGCCGGCGGCTTGGCGGTGGCCAGTGCGCTTGGTCAGGACCTCAACCCGGCCATCTTCGTCGGTGCCGCGCTGACGGCGACCAGTGTCGGGATCACGGCGCGCGTCTTCGGCGACTTGCGGGCGCTCTCTACCGTCGAAGCACGGACGGTTCTCGGCGCCGCGGTGGCCGATGACGTGCTCGGTCTGGTGATGCTCACCGTCGTCGTCCGCATTGTCAGCACCGGGTCGGTCTCCGTCGTCGGAGTCGTCGGCGTGATCGGGGCAGCCGTGGTCTTCCTGGTCGTCTCGACGGGGGCGGGCCTACGCCTTGCCCCTCGCCTCTTCGACCTGATTGATGCACGCGCCCGGTCGGCTGGGGTCCTCATCGTCGCGGCCATCGCCTTCACCCTCGTGTTCGCTGAACTGGCCACCTTGGCCCGCTTGGCGCCGATCATCGGGGCCTTCGTGGCCGGTCTCTCCCTGGGCCGGACTCGACAGGCCGAGCGCATCCGTCGCGAGCTCAGCCCGATCGCGCAGCTGCTCGTCCCGGTCTTTTTCGTGTCGATCGGCATCGACGTCGACGTGCGCCAGCTCCTCGAGCCGAGCGTGCTGGGGCTGGCCGGCGGCCTGCTTTTCGTTGCCGTGGCCGGGAAACTGTTGGCCGCCTTGGCTGCCGTCGGCTCGACGGCTGATCGCTGGCTGATCGGGCTGGGGATGCTGCCCCGGGGTGAGGTCGGCCTCATCTTCGCCGGGATCGGGTTGCGGGAGGGCGTGCTCGGGCGCGACCTCTACGCCGCCCTGCTGATTGTGGTGCTGGGAACGACCCTCGTCACGCCTCCACTCCTCCGGGCGAGGTTGTTGCGCGTGGTCAAGGCGCGCCGGAACGCGCCGGGCCAGGCCATGCCGGCCGAGGGATGGCTACTCGTGACCGAACGCGAGGTGGAGTTGGCCGACCGGCGCCCGAGCACCGAGCTGGCGACGGCGCTCGCCCTCGAGGTTGCCCGCCTGGTCGCTCACCAACGGCGGCCGGGCCCGCACCTGTTGGACTGGTTCTCGGGCCTCGACCGAGAGGCGGACCCGACCTGGGATCGAGCTGCCCAACGGGAGTTCTTCGCCGTCTTGCGGGAGGGGTCGGCCCGTTCGTGGCGCTTCCTCGAGACCACCGGGATGCTCGAGCTCGTCCTGCCCGAATTGGCC